>NZ_JBSHLM010000010.1:0-404466 GCF_053644375.1 Streptomyces sp. NPDC055400
GCCCGCAGCAGCGCTGCGGGCCGCCCCGTCCGTGTGTGCCGCGGAGTCAGAAGTCTCACACCTCGGGGCTCAGCCGGGCCGCCTGGACCGTGCTGTGGCCGCCGTCGGTCGCGACCGCCTGGACGGCGCTGCCCTTCTCCCAGTTCTTCCAGCTGAGGTTCCAGTCGCCGAAGCCGTTGCCGAACGGGTCCATTTGCGCGCCGTTGCTGTTGATGACCTTCACGATGTCGCCGATGCGGACGGTGTTGAAGAACCACTCGGCGTTGCTCATGCTCATGCCGGTGCAGCCGTGGCTGACGTTGGCGTACCCCTGCGAGCCCGTGGACCAGGGCGCGGCGTGCACGTATTCGCCGCTCCAGGTCACCCGGGTGGCGAAGTACACGGGCATGTCGTACGAGTCCGACGAGCCCTCGGCGATGCCGATGCTGGTGCTGCGCATCCGTACGAAGCGTTCCTTGCCGAGTACGACCTTGACGCCGTTGCGGGTCTCGAAGCCGGGCTTGCCGGTGGTGACGGGGATGGTGTTGATCACACGGCCGTTGCGGTAGACCGTCATCGAGTGAGAGCCGGCGTCGGTCACGGCCTCTATTCGGTCGCCGATGGTGAGGCGCAGCGGCTTGGAGGCGCCGCCCCAGAGGCGGTCGCCGACCTTGATGCCGTCGAGGGTGCTGTGCGCCTCCACGGTGGCGCCTGCGGGCCAGTACTCCTCGGGACGGAAGTGCAGCGTCTTGTCGTCCACCCACGTCCAGGAGCCCGCCACTGCGGGCTGCGAGTCGACCTTCAGGGCCCGCTCGACGACGGCCCGTGCGGCCTTGTCCTTGACGGCGGCGCTGAGTTCGGCGGTGACGGGCTGCCCGACGCCGTACTTGCCGGCCTCGGGGCCGAAGGTGACCTTCAGGGACTTGTTCTTCTTCGGGTGGCCCGTGTCGAAGGTGAGCACCTTGCGGCCGGGCGAGCCCTCGTCGTCCTCGGTGCTCACGTGCACCGTGTAGTGGGCGTCGGCGGCGAGCGGGGCCGTGCTGTGCCACCTGGTGCCGTCGGCGGACAGTTCGCCCACGACATAGCGGCCTATCTGATCGGTGGCCGTGACATCGGTTATCCGTGCTTCGTCGCCCTCCGAGGTGATCTCTATGGGCTTGTCCGGGTCGGTCTTCTTGCTCCCGGACTCCCCGCTGAAGCTGATCTCACCCGCCGCGTCGTACGGCTTGGCGGAGAGCGGGTGACCGGAGCCGCCGCAGCTCGTGACGCTCGCACCGAGTGCGGTCACCAGCAGAGTGCAGCCCATTACCATGCGAATTCTCGGTGAGTTGTTCATGAGCAATACGGTATGAACCCTCGCCGCTCGCGGCGCGTCGATTGGGCCGTCCGAGGCACGGCCCGGACGGGACACGGGAAAGGGCCCGGACACTCCGTCAGGAGTGTCCGGGCCCTTTCGGCGTCGGCCGGGCCCTACTGGGTCCGGTTCTCGCCGCGGTAGTACTCGAAGACCCAGCCCCACAGGCCGATCCCGATGATCGGGGCCGAGAAGTACATCAGCCACCAGCCGAAGACGACGCCCATGAAGCCGAGCGCACCTCCGATGGCCAGCGCGAGCGGCTGCCAGCTGTGCGGGCTGAAGAAGCCCACCTCACCGGCGTCGTCCGCGACATCGGCCTCCTTGTTGTCCTGCGCACCCGTGTCGAGCCGCCGGGCCGTGAAGGCCAGGTAGTAGCCGACCATGATGCACAGGCCGAAGGACAGGAAGAGCGCCGTGGTTCCGGCGGGCTCCTTCGACCACACGCCGTAGACGATCGCCATGGCGAGCACGAAGAGGCTCAGCCAGATGAACATCTTGCCTTGGACCTTCACTTGCCGGCCTCCTTGCCACCAGAGAGAGCCTGGCCCCCGTGGCCGCCGTTCTGGAGCTGGTCCATCGCGGCGATCTCCGGGTGGTGCAGGTCGAATGCCGGCGATTCACTGCGAATGCGCGGCAGGGTGAGGAAGTTGTGCCGCGGCGGCGGGCAGGACGTCGCCCATTCGAGCGAACGGCCGTAGCCCCACGGGTCGTCGACCTCGACCTTCTTGCCGTACTTGGCGGTCTTCCACACGTTGTAGAAGAACGGCAGGATCGACAGACCGAGCAGGAACGAGGAGATCGTCGAGATCGTGTTCAGCGCGGTGAAGCCGTCGGCCGCGAGGTAGTCCGCGTAACGACGCGGCATGCCCTCGACGCCCAGCCAGTGCTGCACCAGGAACGTGCCGTGGAAGCCGATGAACAGCGTCCAGAACGTGATCTTGCCGAGCCGCTCGTCGAGCATCTTGCCCGTGAACTTCGGCCACCAGAAGTGGAATCCGGCGAACATCGCGAACACCACGGTGCCGAAGACGACGTAGTGGAAGTGCGCGACGACGAAGTACGAGTCCGAGACGTGGAAGTCCAGCGGCGGGGCCGCCAGGATGACGCCGGTCAGACCACCGAAGACGAAGGTGATCAGGAAGCCGATCGTCCAGAGCATCGGTGTCTCGAAGGACAGTGAGCCCTTCCACATCGTGCCGATCCAGTTGAAGAACTTCACGCCGGTCGGTACGGCGATGAGGAACGTCATGAAGGAGAAGAACGGCAACAGCACGCCGCCGGTGACGTACATGTGGTGCGCCCACACGGTCACGGACAGACCCGCGATCGCGATGGTCGCGCCGATCAGGCCCGAGTAACCGAACATCGGCTTCCTCGAGAACACCGGGATCACTTCGGAAATGATTCCGAAGAACGGCAACGCGATGATGTACACCTCTGGGTGTCCGAAGAACCAGAAGAGGTGTTGCCATAGCAAGGCGCCGCCATTACTGGCGTCGAACACATGGGCACCGAACTTACGGTCCGCCTCCAGGGCGAACAGCGCGGCGGCCAGGACCGGGAAGGCGAGCAGGACCAGGACGGCGGTCAGCAGCACGTTCCACACGAAGATCGGCATGCGGAACATCGTCATGCCGGGAGCGCGCATGCAGATGATCGTGGTGATGAAGTTGACCGCGCCGAGGATGGTGCCGAAGCCGGAGAAGGCCAGACCCATGATCCACATGTCGGCGCCGATGCCCGGGCTGCGGACCGCGTCCGACAGCGGGGAGTAGGCGAACCAGCCGAAGTCGGCCGCACCCTGCGGGGTGAGGAAACCGCCGACGGCGATGGTCGAGCCGAACAGGTAGAGCCAGTAGGCGAACATGTTCAGCCGCGGGAACGCCACGTCGGGCGCGCCGATCTGCAGCGGCATGATCCAGTTCGTGAAACCGGCGAACAGCGGCGTCGCGAACATCAGCAGCATGATCGTGCCGTGCATCGTGAACGCCTGGTTGAACTGCTCGTTCGACATGATCTGGTTGCCGGGTCGAGCGAGTTCGGCGCGCATGAAGAGCGCCATGAGTCCGCCGATGCAGAAGAACGCGAACGACGTGACCAGGTAGAGCGTGCCGATCGTCTTGTGGTCAGTGGTGGTCAGCCACTTGACGACGACATTCCCCGGCTGCTTGCGCCTGACCGGCAGCTCGTTCTCGTACGAGTCGTCAGCTGCGGCGGCACCCTGAGGTTCGTTGAGGATGCTCACAGGTTGTTCGTCTCCCGGTTCTTCTCGTGGCTCGTCTGCGCGATGCCGGACGGGATGTAACCGGTCTGCCCCTTCTTCACGAGGTCCTTGAGGTGCTGCTGGTAGCGCTCCGGAGAGACGACCTTCACGTTGAACAGCATGCGCGAGTGGTCGACGCCGCAGAGCTCGGCGCACTTGCCCAGGAAGGTGCCCTCCCGGTTGGGAGTCACCTCGAAGGCGTTGGTGTGACCCGGAATGACGTCCTGCTTCATCAGGAACGGCACCACCCAGAAGTCATGGATGACGTCGCGCGAGGTGAGGACGAACCGGACCTTCTCGCCCTTGGGGAGCCAGAGGGTGGGGCCGGGGTTCTTCGTCTGCGGGTTCACCGACGCCGGCGTACCGGCCTCGTAGACGCCGCCGGCGTTCGCCGGGAAGTCCTCGATGAAGCGGTCCGGAATGCCGGCCAGTTCCTTCGAGGTCTTCGCGTCACCCGTGGAGCCGGGCACGTTCTCGACGTAGTTGAAGCCCCAGCTCCACTGATAGCCGACCACGTTGATGGTGTGGGCCGGCTTGTCGTCGAGGTTGAGGAGCTTCGTCTCGTCTCGCGCCGTGAAGTAGAAGAGGACCGAGACGATGATGAGCGGTACCACCGTGTACAGCGCCTCGAGCGGCATGTTGTACCGCGTCTGCGTTGGTACCTCGATCTTGGTGCGGCTGCGCCGGTGGAAGATGATGCTCCACAGGATCAGGCCCCAGACAAGGACACCCGTGGCGAGCGCTGCCGCCCACGAGCCCTGCCAGAGGGAGAGGATCCTGGGGCCTTCTTCTGTAACCGGGGTCGGCATACCAAGACGAGGGAAGTCCTTGTATGTGCAACCAGTAGCGGTTACCAGGATCAGGCCCGCAGTCAGCACCTGCGGCAGCTTCCGCCGCATCGGGCGCCGCGACGAGCGGTCGGAGCCGTTGGGACTCACGTAGCGCCTTCCCGAGAGTCTCGCCCGCGCTGGTTGGCTACGGCCGTCTCGCTGGTCGCTCGCCGCCCTGGCACACGGGCAGGGGTTTGGATGTTTATGCGGACCAAACCCTACTGGACGCTATTTGGGGTCGCGCGGGGAGGGTGCCTAACGCGCCGCGGGTCACTCAGAAGGGGTGGAACTTGCTGTTCCGGGGGGATCTGACGGGGGATCGGGGGGATGTCCGGTGGGTGACGGGCGTGGGTGGTCCGGCGGGTGCGCGCTCCGGGCGGCCGGTCACCCCCTCCCCTCACCCCTTGCGGGAGGCCGCGCTCACCCGGGGCCTTACCGTTGCGGTGTGTCCTACTTCGACGCTGCCTCCTCCGCTCCCCTGCACCCCGTGGCCCGGCAGGCGCTGCTCGCCTCGCTCGACGAGGGGTGGGCCGACCCCGCCCGGCTCTACCGCGAGGGGAGGCGGGCGCGGCTGCTGCTCGACGCCGCCCGTGAGGCCGCCGCCGATGCCGTGGGCTGCCGCCCGGACGAGCTTGTTTTCACCCCTTCGGGGACGCGTGCGGTGCACTCCGGGGTCGCCGGCGCACTCGCGGGACGCCGGCGTGTCGGCCGGCACCTGGTGGTTTCCGCGGTCGAGCACTCCTCAGTGCTCCATTCGGCTGCCGCGCTGGAGGCGGACGGCGGTTCGGTGACCGAGGTGGGCGTGGACCGGGCCGGCTCCGTCTCCCCCGCCGCGTACGCGGACGCGCTCCGTCAGGACACGGCGCTCGCCTGCCTCCAGTCCGCCAACCACGAGGTGGGGACGGTGCAGCCGGTGGCCGAGGTCGCCGTGGCGTGCCGGGCCGCCGGGGTGCCCCTGCTCGTGGACGCGGCGCAGTCTCTGGCGTGGGGTCCGGTCGAGGGTGACTGGTCGCTGCTCACGGGCAGCGCGCACAAGTGGGGCGGCCCGGCGGGCGTCGGCCTGCTCGTCGTGCGCAAGGGGGTGCGGTTCGCGCCCCAAGGCCCGGCGGACGAACGGGAGTCGGGGCGGGCGGCCGGCTTCGAGGACATTCCGGCCGTCGTGGCGGCGGCGGCCTCACTGCGGGCGGTGCGGGCCGAGGCGGCGGAGGAGGACGCGCGGCTGCGGGAGTTGACGGAGCGGATCCGGGCGCGTGTCCCGGGGCTCGTGCCCGATGTCGAGGTGGTGGGCGACCCGGTGCGGCGGCTGCCCCACGTAGTCACCTTCTCCTGTCTCTATGTCGACGGAGAGACTCTGCTGCACGAGCTGGACCGGGCCGGTTTTTCTGTTTCGTCCGGATCGTCGTGCACGAGCAGCACGCTGACGCCGAGCCATGTGCTCAAGGCGATGGGGGTGCTGAGCGAGGGGAACGTACGGGTGTCGCTGCCGCTCGGGACGTCCGAGGGCGACGTCGAACGGTTCCTCGAGGTGCTGCCGGGGACGGTCGCTTCGGTACGGGAGCGGCTCGGGGCGACGGCCGTGACCGCGCCCGCCCCCGTGCCGGCGCGTGCGCCCTCGCTCGTGGTCGACGCGCTCGGGAAGCGGTGCCCGATCCCCGTCATCGAACTGGCGAAGGTGATCGGGGACGTCCCGGTGGGCGGGACGGTGACCGTGCTCTCCGACGACGAGGCGGCGCGGCTCGACATCCCGGCGTGGTGCGAGATGCGGAACCAGGAGTACGTCGGGGAGGAGCCGGCGGAGCGCGGTGCCGCCTATGTGGTCCGCCGGCTCTCCTGACGGGACTACTTCAGGTACTCCTTGACCTCGGCCGCGGCCTCGTGGCCGTACGCCTTGGTGAAGCGGTCCATGAAGTGGCCGCGGCGCAGCTGGTACTCCTGCGTGCCGAGGGTCTCGATCACCAGCGTGGCGAGCATGCAGCCGACCTGGGCGGCGCGCTCATGGCCGACGCCCCAGGCCAGGCCGGACAGGAAGCCCGCGCGGAACGCGTCGCCGACGCCGGTCGGGTCGACCTTGGCCTCCTCCTCGGCGCAGCCGACCTCGATCGGGTCCTCGCCGGCGCCCTCGATGCGGACGCCGCGCGAGCCGAGGGTCGTGACGCGGTGGCCGACCTTGCCGAGGATCTCCTCGTCGGTCCAGCCGGTCTTGCTCTCGATGAGGCCCTTCTCGTACTCGTTCGAGAAGAGGTACGTGGCGCCGTCCAGGAGCGTGCGGATCTCGTCGCCGTTCATCCGGGCGATCTGCTGCGAGAAGTCCGCGGCGAACGGGATGGCGCGCGAGCGGCACTCCTCCGTGTGACGGAGCATGCCCTCCGGGTCGTCCGCGCCGATCAGGACCAGGTCGAGGCCGCCGACGCGCTCGGCGACGGACTGCAGCTCGATGAGGCGGGCCTCGCTCATGGCGCCCGTGTAGAAGGAGCCGATCTGGTTGTGGTCGGCGTCCGTGGTGCAGACGAAGCGGGCCGTGTGCAGGACCTCGGAGATGCGCACGGAGGCGGTGTCGACGCCGTGCCGGTCGAGCCAGGCGCGGTACTCGTCGAAGTCGGAGCCCGCGGCGCCGACCAGGATCGGGTCCGTGCCGAGCTGCCCCATGCCGAACGCGATGTTCGCGCCGACACCGCCCCGGCGGACGTCGAGGTTGTCGACGAGGAAGGAGAGGGAGACCGTGTGCAGCTGATCCGCGACCAGCTGGTCGGCGAAACGGCCGGGGAAGGTCATGAGGTGGTCGGTGGCGATGGAACCGGTGACTGCGATACGCACGGCGTGGTCACGTCTTCCTGAGCGGAGGGGGTTGACGCTTTACGCTACCGGGTCGCGTCCGTCCGGCTGAAGCGGCAAAATTACCCGATAGTAGGGCTTTCTTCGCGGGGCCGGACCTGCATAGCGTTCCTTTATGACGAACCTCAAGGTCCGCACCGCGTCCGCGCCGCTCGACCTCGAAGGCGGCCTCGCGTCCCTGCGCGGCGACTGCGCCCGAATGGCCCCGCACTGGACGGCCCACGCCAAGGACAAGCAGACGCCCGTCACCCCCTCCCTCCCCCACGGCGTCGTCGTGCCCTCCAAGTCCGCGCGGCTCATCGACTCGATGTCCGACTACGGGGACTAGGGGCTCGCTCCCCGCGGACGGGTCTGCGGGGAGCGAGGAGGGAACCGCACGCTCCCCCGCTGCGTCCCATCGCTGTCCCCCGTATAGGGGATACGGCGTACGACGCGGCAGGTGAAGGAGCGATGCGGTGAGCACCGAGCAGACGCAGGATCGACACCGGGGGCGGTCGCGGCTGGCCGTCGCCTCGGTCGCGGCAGCGGTACTCCTCGTCGGTGGCGGTGGCGCGTATTTCGCGGCGACCTCGGCCGACGGCGGCGGCACCCCGGCGGCGGGCGACGACTCCACTCCCCCGCCGCTGGCCCTTGACGGCTACCAAGAGGGCGGTACGGGTTCCACCTCGGGGATCGCGCCGGGTGAGCCCGACCCGAACGGCACCCGTTACCGGGCCGACGGCAAGCTCCCCACGGGCCCCGGCGACGCCCCCGTCTACCGGACCGAGGGCAAGGTGACCGCGGCCGATGTCGCCGCGCTCGCCAGGACGCTGGACGCGCAGGGCACCCCGCGGCTGGAGAACGGCGCCTGGAAGGTGGGCCCGGCCGAGGACGGCTCGGGCCCCTCGCTCCAGGTGACCGAGCGGGCCCCCGGCGCATGGACGTATGCGCGCTACGCACCGTCCGCGGACCACAAGTGCGCGAGCCCCACTCAGTGCACCGAGGCGCCGGGGAACGGCAGCACCAAGGACGCCGTGAGCGAGGACGCCGCGAAGAAGGCGGCCGCTCCGGTGCTCAAGGCGCTCGGCCAGGACGACGCGAAGCTCGACGCGCGCCAGCTGATGGGCGCGATACGGGTGGTGAACGCGGAGCCCCGCGTGGGCGACCTGCCCACGTACGGCTGGACCACGGGCGTCCAGGTCGGCTCGGACGGTCAAGTGGTGGGCGGCAGCGGCCAGTTGAAGAAGCCGGTCAAGGGTGACACGTATCCCGTGATCAGCGCGCAGAAGACGCTCGATCTGCTCAACTCCGCGGCTGTCGGGGCCGGTCGCGTCGGCATCGGCGGCTGTGCGAGCCCGGTGCCGGTGAGGGAGCGGGACGAGGCGCCGTGCAAGGCGCCGACGAAGCTGCCCGCGGTGGAGCCCGTCCATGTCACGGGCGCGACGTTCGGGCTCGCGGCGCAGTTCACGCGAGGGCGGCAGATCCTCGTACCGTCGTGGATGTTCCAGGTGAAGCCGCAGGGCGGGCAGGCGGCCTTCACGGTGACGCATCCCGCGGTGGACCCGAAGTTCCTGACGTCGCCGCAGGCGCAGGGGCCGACCGGCAGGCCGAGCCCGCGGCCGAGCGTGAAGCCCGGTGACCCGGGGACGGACACCCGCGATGTGCGCCCCGACGGCTACACCGGGGACGGGCGGACGCTGACGGCGCACTTCACGGGCGGCGTGTGCAGCACCTACACGGCCTCGGCGACGGAGCAGGACGGCAAGGTCGTCCTGAAGGTCACGGAGACGCAGAAGAAGGGCACGGTCTGCATCGCGATGGCGAGGTTCTACACGCTGCCGGTGACGCTGGACGAGCCGCTCGACGGCCGGAAGGTCGTGGACTCGAACGACAGGGCGGTGCCGCACGCGGACGGCAAGCGGGGGCAGGAGCCGGCGCCGCGGAGCTGACGTCGCAGCGAAACGCGAAACGGCGGTTCCCCCTCGAGCAGGGAACCGCCGCTTCGCGCGTGTACGGGTTCAGGCTCAGCTGAACGAGTCGCCGCAGGCGCAGGAGCCCGTGGCGTTCGGGTTGTCGATCGTGAAGCCCTGCTTCTCGATGGTGTCGACGAAGTCGACGGAGGCGCCGCCCAGGTACGGGGCGCTCATGCGGTCGGTGACGACCTTGACGCCGCCGAAGTCCTTCACGACGTCCCCGTCGAGGGAGCGCTCGTCGAAGAAGAGCTGGTAACGCAGGCCGGAGCAGCCTCCGGGCTGTACGGCGACGCGCAGCGCCAGGTCGTCGCGCCCTTCCTGGTCAAGGAGGGCCTTGACCTTGGCCGCGGCGGCGTCGGACAGGAGGATGCCGTCGCTCACGGTGGTGGTCTCGTCCGATACGGACATCTGCTTCTCTCCAGGGTTGTACGGAGACTGCTTGCCGACGTTCCAACCGGCGGGGCCGCGGTTTCATTCCGGCCCTGGCGCTCGTGTTTCGCCTCGCGGCGAGTTCGGCTTCCTTGCCCTTTCATGCTCGCACACCCGGCGTGCGGCGGGCACGGGCCGGTCCACGCGGATTGCGTCACATCGACACGATGGCCATCGTCATTCTGACGTGAAGCAGTTATGATAGATAGCGTCATTTCGACGAGAAGCCTCGCCGCACGAATGTCATAACAAGAAAGGGTGCGTGACGTGACCACGGCCCAGACCACCGTTGACCTGGACGTTCAGCCGACTCCGCTGGCTCTCCTACTGCTCGGCCGCGAGGCCGACCCGCGGAGCGAGCGCGGCGTGGAGTGCCCTGGAGACCTGCCCTCCCCGTCCGACCCGGACCTGGTGGAGCGCGCCCGCGCGGCCAAGGAGAAGCTCGGGGACAAGGTCTTCGTGCTCGGCCACCACTACCAGCGCGACGAGGTCATCCAGTTCGCGGACGTCACCGGCGACTCCTTCAAGCTCGCCCGCGACGCCGCCGCCCGGCCGGAGGCCGAGTACATCGTCTTCTGCGGTGTGCACTTCATGGCCGAGTCCGCCGACATCCTCACCGGCGACGACCAGAAGGTGGTCCTGCCCGACCTGGCCGCCGGGTGCTCCATGGCCGACATGGCCACGGCCGAGCAGGTCGCCGAGTGCTGGGACGTGCTGACCGAGGCCGGCATCGCCGAGCAGGTCGTGCCGGTCTCGTACATGAACTCCTCGGCGGACATCAAGGCGTTCACCGGCAAGCACGGTGGCACCATCTGCACCTCGTCGAACGCGAAGAGGGCCCTTGACTGGGCCTTCGAGCAGGGGGAGCCCGATTCGACAAAGGTGCTGTTCCTGCCGGACCAGCACCTGGGCCGCAACACCGCCGTACGGGACATGGGCATGTCCCTGGAGGACTGCGTCCTGTACAACCCGCACAAGCCGAACGGCGGCCTGACCGCCGAGGAGCTGCGGAACGCGAAGATGATCCTGTGGCGCGGGCACTGCTCGGTGCACGGGCGCTTCTCGATCGACTCGGTCGACGACGTCCGCGAGCGGATCCCCGGCGTACGGGTCCTGGTGCACCCCGAGTGCAAGCACGAGGTCGTCGCCGCGGCGGACGAGGTCGGCTCGACGGAGTACATCATCAAGGCGCTCGACGCGGCCCCGGCCGGGTCGAAGTGGGCGATCGGCACCGAGCTCAACCTGGTGCGCCGCCTCGCCAACGCGCACCCCGACAAGGAGATCGTCTTCCTCGACAAGACGGTCTGCTTCTGCTCGACGATGAACCGCATCGACCTGCCGCACCTGGTGTGGACCCTGGAGTCGCTGGCCGAGGGCAACCTGGTCAACCGCATCGAGGTCGACCGCGAGACGGAGCAGTTCGCCAAGCAGGCGCTGGAGCGGATGCTGGCGCTGCCGTAAAAGCGCCCCCGAAGGGGCGCGGGGAACTGCGCGATCAGCCACAGCGCAAGCCGCACCCGGCAACGCACCCCGCCCCCAACGGCGAGAGCCCGGTACGGACACACATAGGTGTCCGTACCGGGCTCTCGCCGTTCAATCAACCACTACACGCCGGCAGGCTCCGGCTCAGGCGACGGGGCCTGGGGCGTAGCCCCGGCACCCCCACCCCGCTTCGCAGCCCGCTTCTTGCGGCGCCGCTCCTTGCGGAGCTCCAGCATCGCGTAGAGCGTCGGGACGAGGAGGAGCGTCAGGAGCGTCGACGTGATCAGGCCGCCGATCACCACGACCGCGAGCGGCTGGGCGATGAAGCCGCCCTCGCCGGTGACGCCGAGCGCCATCGGGAGCAGGGCGAAGATCGTCGCCAGGGCCGTCATGAGGATCGGGCGCAGACGGTGGCGGCCGCCCTCGATGACCGCCTCGATCGTGCCGTAGCCCTCCTTGCGGTACTGGTTGATCAGGTCGATCAGGACGATCGCGTTGGTGACCACGATGCCGATGAGCATCAGCATGCCGATCATCGCCGGGACACCCATCGGGGTGCCGGTGGCGATGAGCAGGCCGATCGCGCCGGTCGCTGCGAACGGGATCGAGACCAGCAGGATCAGCGGCTGGGCCAGCGAGCGGAACGTGGCGACCAGGAGCATGAACACGATCGCGATCGCGGCCAGCATGGCGAGGCCGAGGTTCTTGAACGCGTCGTCCTGGTCGGACGTGACGCCGCCGATCGTGGCCGTCGCGCCCGCGGGCAGCTTCAGCGCCTTGATCTTCGTCTGCAGGTCGGCGCTGACCGCGCCGGTGTTGTCACCGGTCGGCCTGGCCGTGATCGTCGCGGCGCGGGCGCCGTCGATGCGGGTCATGGAGACCGGTCCGTCGACCAGCTTCACCGTGGCGATGTCGCCGAGCTTCAGGCCTCCGGGGCCCATCGGGAGCTTCTTGAGCTCGTCCATGGTCGTGGCGGGCTTCGCCGACTTCACGACGACGTCGCGCTCGGTGTCGTCGAGGATCGCCTTGCCGCTGGTGGTGCCGCGCACGGCCTGGCCGACGGCCGCGCCGAGCGTGGTGTCGTTGAAACCGGCCGCCGCGGCCTTGGAGTTGGCCCTGACCGAGATGCGCGGGACCGACTGCGACAGGTCGCTGGTGACGTCCGTGACGCCGTCGAGTTCGGCGACCTCGCCCCGGACCTCGTCGGCCGCCTTGCGCAGGACCTGGCCGTCGGCCGCCTTCACCACGACGCTCAGGTCCTGGCTGCCGAAGCCGTCACCGGCCGCGATGGTGGTCCGGCCGATCCCGGAGAGCTCCCCGAGACCCTTCTCGATGCGGTCCTGGGTCTTCTCGTACGACGCCTTGTCCTTCAGCGTCACCTGGTACGACGCCTGGTTGGTGTCGGTACCGCCGCCGAAGGCCGCCATGAAGCCGGACGAGCCGATGGTGACCTGGTAGTCCTTGACCGAGTCGACGCCGTCGAGCAGCTGCTCGACCTTCTTCGCCGCGGCGTCGGTCGCCGCCAGGCTGGTGCCCGGCTTCAGCTCCTGCTTGATGGACAGGACTTCCTGCTCGCCCTGGTCGAAGAAGTTCGTCTTCAGCATGGGGGCCATGCCGAACGTGCCGACCAGGACCACGACCGCGATGAGGACGCTGGTGAGGCGGCGACGGGTCGCGAAGCGCAGGACGGGGACGTAGATCCGCTGGAGCCAGGAACGCGCTTCCTTCTCCTCCGCCTTGCGGCGCGCCTCCTCCGGGTCGACGCCCTTGATCGCCTTGGGCGGGCGCAGGAACCAGTACGACAGGACCGGCACGACCGTGAGCGAGACGATCAGCGAGGCCAGCAGGGCCGCCGTGACCGTCAGGGAGAACGAGCCGAACAGCTGGCCGACCATGCCGCCCACCAGGCCGATGGGCAGGAAGACGGCGACGGTGGTCAGGGTGGACGACGTGACGGCGCCCGCGACCTCGCGGACCGCCTTGAGGATCGCCTCCTGGCGCTCCTCGCCGTAGCCGAGGTGCCGCTTGATGTTCTCCAGGACGACGATGGAGTCGTCCACGACGCGGCCGATCGCGATGGTCAGCGCGCCGAGCGTGAGCATGTTGAGCGAGAGGTCGCGGGTCCACAGCACGATCAGGGCCAGGACGACCGAGAGCGGGATCGAGACGGCGGTGACCAGGGTCGAGCGGACCGACGCCAGGAAGACGAGGATGACGAGGACCGCGAAGAGCAGGCCGAGCGCGCCCTCCGTGGTCAGGCCGTCGATGGACTTGGAGACGGCCGGGCCCTGGTCGCTGACGACCGTGATCTTCGCGCCGGTGCCGAGGTCCCCCCGCAGGCCGGGGAGCTTGTCCTTGACCGCGTCGGAGATGGCGACCGCGCTGCCGTCGTGGTCCATGGTGACCATGACCGCGAGGCTGGGCCTGCCGTCGGTGCGGGTGATCGAGTCGGCCTTGGCGGGCTGCTGCGCGACCTTGGCCACGTCACCGAGGCGTACGGGCTTCCTGACGCCCTCGCCGGTGACCATCAGGTCCTGGATCTGCTGCAGGGAGGTGAAGCCGCCGCCGACCTGGACGGTGCGGTTGCTGCCGCCCTCGTCGAAGGAGCCGGCGGGCAGGGTCGCGCCTCCCGCCTGGAGGGACTGGCCGAGCGCGGCCTGGCTGACGCCGGCCGCGGCGAGCTTCTTGTCGTCGGGGGTGACGGTGACCTGGAGGTCGCGCACACCGTCGACGGTGACCTGGCCGACGCCGTCGATGTCCTTGAGGGACGGGACGACGGTCTTGTCGAGCTGGTCGGCGAGCGCCTGCTGGTCCTTGCCGGACGTGACGGCGAGGACCACGGTCGGTATGTCGTCGGTGGAGCCCGCGACGACCTGCGGGTCGACGTCGTCGGGGAGCTGGGCGCGGGCCCGGTTCACGGCCTGCTGGACGTCGGCGACGAGCTGCTTGGAGCCGTTGCCGTAGTCGAACTGGGCCATGATCACGGCGTTGCCCTCGCTCGCCGTGGAGGTGATGCCGGTGATGCCGTCGACCGCGTCGATGGTCGACTCGAGCGGCTCGATGACCTGCTTCTCGACCACGTCCGGAGACGCGCCCTGGTACGGGGCCAGGACGGACACCATGGGCAGTTCGATGGAGGGCAGCAGCTGCTGCTTGAGCTGAGGGATCGCGATGGCGCCGAAGACGATCGCGATGATCGACATCAGCCCGATCAGGGCCCGTTGAGCGAGGCTGAATCTCGACAGCCAGGACATGGTGTGGGTCTCTCTCTGTGGCGAGCGCGGCAGGAGGGTCCCGGGCGTCCGGGGGACGCTTGTGCATCCTGAGAACGCGGTGCGTCGGCAGACACGCGCGGGGCCCCCTACACCCTCAGTCATGCCGGAGGGCGGTTCCGTCGCTCCCAGGTCCCGTTCTTATGCGCCGCATACTGCGCCCGTAGTACGCGCAGGCCCCGGCTCACTCCACCCTTGGACGGACCAGGCCCGATTCGTACGCGATTACGACGAGTTGGGCCCGGTCCCGGGCGCCGAGCTTGGCCATGGCGCGGTTCACATGGGTTTTGACCGTGAGGGGGCTGACCTGGAGGCGCTCCGCGATCTCGTCGTTCGAGTGGCCTCCGGCGACCTGGACGAGGACCTCGCGCTCGCGGGTGGTGAGCGCGGCGAGGCGTTCGCCGTGGGCGCCGCCGGGGCGTGCGCCGTCCTCCCAGTCGCCGTACCCCTCGCCCTGTGCGAGGAACTTGGCGATCAGGCCCTTGGTCGCGACGGGCGACAGGAGCGCCTCCCCGGCGGCGGCGATGCGCACCGCCCCGAGCAGTTCCTCGGGTTCGGCGCCCTTGCCGAGGAAGCCGGAGGCGCCCGCGCGCAGCGACTGGACGACGTACTCGTCCACCTCGAAGGTCGTGAGCATCACGACGCGTACGTGCGCCAGTTCGGGGTCGGCGCTGATCAGCCGGGTCGCGGCGAGTCCGTCGGTGCCGGGCATCCGGATGTCCATCAGGACGACGTCGGCCTTCTCGGACTTGGCGAGGCGGACGGCCTCCGCGCCGTCGGAGGCCTCGCCGACGACGAGCATGTCGGGTTCGGAGTCCACGAGGACGCGGAAGGCGCTGCGCAGCAGGGCCTGGTCGTCGGCGAGCAGTACCCGAATGGTCATCCAGCGTCCCTCGTGTCCGTGGCGCGGCCCGCGGTGGCGTGGGCCTGGACGGGCAGGATCGCATGGACGCGGAACCCGCCCCCGTACCGCGGTCCCGCCGACAGGCTGCCGCCGATCGCGGCGACGCGCTCGCGCATGCCGAGCAGGCCGTGGCCGCCGCTGTCGGGCGAGGGCTGCGCGGTGCCGGGGCCGTTGTCGAGGATCGTGACCTCGATGTCCGGGCCTACGCGCACGACGCTGACCTCGGCCTTGGCCTCGGCGCCCGCGTGCTTCTGCACATTGGTCAGGGCCTCTTGGACGATGCGGTAGGCGGCCAGGTCGACGGCGGCCGGCAGGCCGGTGGCGCGGTCGGAGCAGGCGACCTCGACGGGCAGGCCCGCGTTGCGGAACGTGCCGACGAGGTCTTCGAGGCGGTCGAGTCCCGGCGCCGGTTCGGTCGGGGCCTCGGGGTCGCCCGACTGCCTCAACAGGCCGACGGTGGCGCGGAGTTCATTGAGCGCGGAGCGGCTCGCCTCACGCACGTGCGAGAGGGCCTCCTTGGCCTGGTCGGGGCGCTTGTCCATGACGTGCGAGGCGACGCCCGCCTGGACGTTGACCAGGGCGATGTGGTGCGCGACGACGTCGTGCAGGTCGCGGGCGATGCGCAGGCGCTCCTCGGCGACGCGGCGCCGGGCCTCCTCCTCCCGTGTGCGCTCGGCCCGCTCGGCCCGCTCGCGGATCGCGTCGACGAACGCGCGCCGGCTGCGCACGGCGTCCCCGGCCGCGGCGGCCATGCCGGTCCAGGCGAAGACTCCGATGTTCTCCTGCGAGTACCAGGGCAGGGGACCCGCCAGCATGGCGGCGCCGGTGAGGACGGTCATGGTGGCGAGGCCGACGCGCCAGGTGGTGGGGCGGTCGGTGGTGGCGGCGACGGTGTAGAGCGCGACGACGGCGCTCATCGCGACGGGCGCGCGGGGGTCGCCGGTGACGAGTTCGGCGAGGGTGACGGCGGAGGTGGCCGCGAGGACCGCCATGGGGGCGCGGCGCCGAAGGACGAGTGCGGCCGCGCCGAGGACCATGAAGACGACGCTGAGGAGCTGGGGACTGCGGGTGCCCCAGGTGGGGGTGCCGTCGCGGCCGCCGTGCGGATCGGCGAAGGAGGCGGCGATCATGCAGAACAGCACCGCTGCCGCGAGGGCCGCGTCCATGGCCCGGGGGTGAGTCCTGGCCCAGCGTACGAAGGGGGTCACCGGCGTCACGGTATCGCCCCCTCGTCCGTGCGCGGCACGCCCGTCCACATGCGGTACGCGCGGCAGGCCGTGTACCGCCCGCGACGGCTCAGCCAGGGATCAGACCGTCGTCGCTCAGCATCTCCCTGACCTCTTCCAGGGTCGCGTCCGGGGACGGAAGGATGAGTTCCGAGGGTTCCAGGGACGCGTCGGGCAGAGGGGTGCCGAGGGAGCGGACCGTTTCGAGCAGGGCGTGGAGCGTGCGGCGGAAAGCGGGACCGTCCCCGTTCTCCATCTCGGCCAGGAGCTCGTTGTCGAGCTTGTTGAGCTCGGTGAAGTGGCTGTCGGCCAGCTCCACCTGCCCCTCCCCCATGATCCGTACGATCATGACGCCCTCCTCGGCGTGGGACTACTGCTTGTCGAAGCGCGGGGTGTCCTGCGGCGCCTGGGCCGGCGACTGCTGGCCCTGCCCGCCCTCGATGGCCTGCTGCGAGGAGGAGGAACCTCCCGAGAGCTCGGCCTTCATCCGCTGGAGTTCCAGCTCTACATCCGTACCACCGGAGAGGCGGTCCAGCTCGCTCTGGATGTCGTCCTTGGCGAGGCCGGACTGGTCGTCGAGGGCGCCGGAGGCAAGCAGTTCGTCGATCGCGCCGGCCCGGGCCTGGAGCTGCGCCGTCTTGTCCTCGGCACGCTGGATGGCCATGCCCACGTCGCCCATCTCCTCGGAGATGCCGGAGAAGGCCTCGCCGATCCGGGTCTGCGCCTGGGCCGCCGTGTAGGTCGCCTTGATCGTCTCCTTCTTCGTACGGAAGGCGTCGACCTTGGCCTGGAGGCGCTGCGCCGCGAGGGTGAGCTTCTCCTCCTCGCCCTGGAGGGTCTGGTGCTGCGTCTCCAGGTCGGTGACCTGCTGCTGGAGGGCCGCCCGGCGCGAGAGGGCCTCGCGGGCCAGGTCCTCGCGGCCGAGAGCGAGCGCCTTGCGGCCCTGGTCCTCCAGCTTGGACGACTGGTTCTGGAGCTGGTTGAGCTGAAGCTCCAGGCGCTTGCGCGACGTCGCCACGTCGGCGACACCGCGGCGCACCTTCTGGAGCAGCTCCAGCTGCTTCTGGTACGAGTAATCGAGGGTCTCGCGCGGGTCCTCGGCCCGGTCAAGGGCCTTGTTCGCCTTCGCGCGGAAGATCATCCCCATACGCTTCATGACACCGCTCATGGGCTTCGCGCGCCCCCTTCTGACAGATCCAGCAGACGTCCAGCACCAGCACTGCGACAGAACCCACAGTACGGGTCCTGCCTCTATTACCGCACTGTTCAGGTGCGGATGCGCTCATCCCCAAGGACGACTGCGTACGGTCCCGCTCCGGCGCAGGGAGTAGGTGTCCCCCTGGGGTGGCCGGTCGACGAGCACGCGGTGCAGCTGCCGGGAACGCTCAGCAACACTGACGCAGGGTGTTGCCGGATCGTTCCCCACTCGCCCGACGTCCATGCGCCCGCACCACGTACCCTTGGCTTTTGTGTTCCGTAGCCGATCCAAGGACGAGAAGGCCCCGGGCGCCAAGGCGCCGGTGACCGACTCCACGCAGCCCCGTGACCCGCAGGCCCCCAAGGGCCGCCCCACGCCCAAGCGCAGCCAGGCCCAGACCCAGCGCCGCAGCGTGGCCAATACGCCGACGACCCGCAAGGAGGCGTCGAAGCGGCAGCGCGACGAGCGCCGCACCGCGATGGAGAGGCAGCGCCAGGCGCTCGCCAGCGGTGACGAGCGCTACCTTCCCGCCCGCGACAAGGGTCCGGTGCGAAAGTTCGCGCGCGACTTCGTCGACTCGCGCTTCTGCATCGCCGAGTTCTTCCTGCCCCTGGCGGTGGTCATCCTCGTGATGACCATGGTCCGGATCTCCAGCCTGCAGAACATCGCGCTGCTGCTCTGGCTCATCGTGATCGTGCTGATCGTGCTCGACTCGGTCGTCACCGCGTTCCGACTGAAGAAGCGCCTGGCCGAGAAGTTCCCGAACGAGCCGAAGAAGGGCGCCGTCGCGTACGCCCTGATGCGCACGCTGCAGATGCGCCGGCTCCGTCTGCCCAAGCCCCAGGTCAAGCGCGGGGAGCGGCCCTGAGCACGGAGGCTTTCTCCGGCGGCGCCGCGGCGTCCTGGCTGGGCAGGCTCGACGGTCTGCGCAACGCCGTACGCCAGGAGCTCGTGGCGCGGCAGCTCGACGAGCAGCTCGCCGCGCGTTATCCCGTCGGGCAGCGGCTGCGGGTGCTCGACGTCGGCATGGGCCAGGGCACGCAGGCCCTGCGCCTCGCCCGTGCCGGACATCAGGTGACCGGGGTCGAGCAGGATCCCGAGATGGTCGCAGCGGCGCGGGCCGCGCTGGCCGGGGAGCCCGAGGGCATCCGCGGCCGGGTGCGCCTCGTGGAGGGCGACGGCCGGGAGACCGGGGTGCACTTCCTGCCCGGCAGCTTCGACGTGGTGCTGTGCCACGGGGTCCTGATGTACGTGGAGGACCCCGACGCGCTGCTCGCGGGCCTGGCGCGGATGCTGGCCCCCGGCGGCCTGCTCTCGCTCCTCGTGCGCAACGGTGACGCGCTCGCCATGCGGCCCGGCCTCGCCGGGGACTGGCAGGCGGCGCTCGGCTCCTTCGACACGCTCTCGTACCGCAACCGGCTCGGGCTCGACGTGCGGGCCGACCGGCTCGGCGCGCTGACCGCCACGCTGGCCGGGATCGGGGCTCCGCTGCACGCCTGGTACGGGGTGCGGGTCTTCACGGACACGGCGGGGGACGACGTGCCCGTGCCGCCGCCCGGCGAGTTCCACACGCTGCTCGCGGCGGAGGAACGGGCGGGCCGCACGGAGCCGTACCGCCGGGTGGCGGCGCTGCTGCACCTGTGCGGTGTGCGCGGCTGACGGCCCCGGCGTACCCCCTGTTCGGCGGTCCACCGCAGGCAGGAACAACGGGACGACGGCGACAATCCGGGCATGGATCCTTTCCGTGCCCGTTCCCGTGCCCGCTCTCTTTCCGGCTCCCGTACGCGTACCCGTGCCACTCGCAGCGGGCGTGCCCGCGTTCTGCGGCTCGCGCTGCCGCTGACCGCCGTCGTCTGCTCGGTGGCCCTGGTCGGCGGCTGCTCCGGGGCCGACTCCCCCGGCCCGTCCGACGCGTCGGCGAAGCCGTCCGGCACCACGAAGCAGGCCGCGCCCGCCTCCGGCAACGATCTGCAGGCCGACTACCAGAAGGTGATCAAGGACGTACTGCCGTCCGTCGTCCAGATCCAGGCCGCGTCCGACCTCGGCTCCGGGATCGTCTACGACGACAAGGGCGACATCGTCACCAACGCGCACGTGGTCGGCGACGGGAAGACGTTCAAGGTGACCACGTCCAACAGCGAGACCGAGCTGACCGCGACACTCGTCTACGCCTACCCCGAGCAGGACCTCGCCGTCATCAAGCTGGACAAGGTGCCCGAGGGGCTCAAGCCGGCGAGGTTCGCGGACTCGTCCAAGGTCGAGGTCGGCCAGATCGCCCTGGCGATGGGCTCGCCGCTCGGCCTCTCCTCCAGCGTCACCCAGGGCATCGTCTCGGCGACCGGGCGGACCGTCAGCGAGAACCGCGAGGGCGGCGGGACCGGCGCCACCATCGGGAACATGGTGCAGACGTCCGCGGCGATCAACCCCGGCAACAGCGGCGGCGCCCTCGTCAATCTCGACGGGCAGGTCGTCGGCATCCCGACGCTCGCCGCGATCGACCCCAATATGAGCGGCGGCGCGGCGCCCGGCATCGGGTTCGCGATCCCCTCGTCCATGGTCTCGACGGTCGCCGACCAGGTCATCAAGGAGGGCAAGGTCACGAACTCGGGGCGGGCCGCCCTCGGCATCACGGGCCGTACGGTGCTCGGCAGGTCCTACGAGCCGGACGGGGTCGCCGTCGTGGACGTGGAGGAGGACGGGGCCGCGCAGAAGGCCGGGATCCGGTCCGGGGACGTCATCACCCAGGTCGGCGACAAGGACGTCAACTCGATGCTGTCGCTCGCGGAGGCACTCGCCGCCCACAAGCCCGGCGACAAGGTCTCGGTCGCGTACGTGAGGAACGGGGCCGAGAAGACGGTCGAGGTCACGCTCGGCGAGATCTAGGACGGACGTATCGGGAGACGGCGCAAGGCAGCAGGGCGGCGACCCGTGCGGGTCGCCGCCCTGCTCGGCGTTCCGGAAGGAGCCGGGGCCTGTCTTCAGATTCCCGTCGTCCGCCCGGAGCGCGGGCCTCGAGGCAGGCGGGAATGTGAAGACAGGCCCTGGGGACCTACGCCGGCGCGTCCTCCGCGTGCAGGCCCATCGGGCCGTAGATCACCGCGTCGTCCTCGAAGAGGGTGACCTGGTCGGCGCCGCCTTCCGCGAGGGCCTTCCAGTACTCGCCGATCCACGACTCCGCGTCGCCCTGAGTCGTGAACTCCTCGGGCTGCACGGCCGGCTGGACCTCCGTCCCGTCCGACTTCTCGAACCTCCACGTCCACGCCGCCATGTCAGCCTCCAGGGAGTCAACGGACCAGCTCACAGTCTCACTACTGCCCGGAAGCCTAGCCGGGCGAGCGCCACTCGCGGTGGCGCGGGAGGATCTTCCCGTGGAACTCACTCTGCTCGGCACCGGCGCCCCCACCGGACTGCCCCGCCCGGACTGCCCCTGCGCGGCCTGCGCCACCGCCCTCGGGCCGGGTGGCGCGCGGGCCGCGACCGCGCTCCTGATCGACGGCACGCTGCTGCTCGACCTCACGCCGGGAGCGGCGTTCGCCGCCGCCCGCACGGGGCACAGCCTCAGCGGCGTACGGCAGGTGCTGCTCTCACATCCGCACGACGGGCCGCCCGTCGAGGTGCCGGCGGGGCTCGTGTCGCCGGTCCGGGTTCAGGACGGGAGCGAGCTGTCACTGCTGACCGGGCACCGTGTGCGGGCCCTGTCCGTGGACGCGCCGGGCACGGGCTACGAGGTGACGGGGCCGGACGGCGAACGGCTGCTGTATCTGCCGCCGGGCGCGGCGCCGGCGGGCTTCGAGGAGGCCGAGCGGCCGTACGAGATGGTGCTCGCCGACATCGTGGACCGCCCCGACGCCGCGGCGAGGCTGCGGGCCGTGGGCGCGATCGGCGCGACGACCGATGTGCTCGCGGTCCACATCGACCACGACGTGCCGCCGGGGCCCGAGCTGACGCGCCGTCTCGCGGCGGCGGGCGCGCGGGCCGTGCCGGACGGGACGACGCTCGTCGTGGGGGCGTACGAGGACGTGCCGGACGTGCCGCGCAGGACGCTGGTCCTCGGCGGGGCCAGGTCGGGGAAGTCGGTGGAGGCCGAGCGGCGCCTGGAGGCGTTCCCGGGCGTGCTGTACGTGGCGACGGGCGGCACGCGGGGCGGGGACACCGAGTGGTCGCAGCGGGTGGCGCTGCACCGTGAGCGGCGCCCGGGCTCCTGGAACACGACGGAGACCTGCGACCTCGTGCCGCTCCTCGCGCAGGACGGACCTCCGCTGCTCATCGACTGCCTGTCGCTGTGGCTGACGTACGCCATGGACGAGGTGCGGGCCTGGGACGACGCGGAGTGGGCGGGCGGCGGGGAGCGGGCGCTGCGGGAGAAGGTCGCGGCGCTGACGGAGGCCGTGCGCAGCACCCCGCGCACGGTGGTCGCCGTGTCGAACGAGGTGGGTTCCGGGATCGTCCCGGCCACGGCGTCGGGCCGCCGCTACCGGGACGAACTGGGGCGCCTGAACACGGCGTTCGCGGCCGAGTGCGAACAGGTACTGCTCGTGGTGGCCGGGCAGGCGCTGGTGCTGCGCGGCTGACGCGGGATCAGTCCGCGGCGCACCCGCCGGGGTTCCTGCGGGCGACGATCCGGTAGGCGTTGGAGAAGCGGGTGCGGCCCGCGAGCGGGGCGAGCAGCTGGTCCGCCGCGTAGGCCGCGGCGACGAGGGGCACGACGGCGTACGTCAGGGCCGTGCGCAGCCCGCGCTGGAGCGGGGTCGGGGCCTTGCTGCGCCAGGGGGCGTCGGCGCTCGGCAGCCAGTGGCCGAGGAACAGGGCGAGACCGGCGGTGAGGTCGAGCGGGACGTGCGCCTCGCGGCGGTCGGTCGCGACGACGGTGTAGCCGAGGCGCTCCAGCTCGCGGCGGAGGTTGTCCATCGGGATGAGGTGCAGGTGCTGAGGCTGGAAGTACGACACCCACCACTTGCCGAGCAGCTTCGCGTAGCGGCTCTCGGGGTCGGGGACCTCGATGAGGAGGTGGCCGCCGGGGCGCAGGACGGTGCGGGCGGCCTTGAGTTCGTCGCGCGGGTCCGTGGCGTGCTCCAGGTAGTGGAACATGCTCAGCGCGTCGTAGCGTGCCGCGAGCGCGGGGGCGAGTTCGGTGAGGGTGCCGCGGTGGGCCTCCTCGACGCGGCCGGCCCTGCGGCCCTCCTCGACGGCGGCTGAGGTGTCGAGCCCGTCGAAGGCGGTGTACGGCTGGACCTCCTTGGCGGCCGCCGGGAAGTGGCCCTGCCCGGTGGCGACGTCCAGCCAGCTCTCCGGCTCGCTGAGGGCCAGCAGGGTGCGGGCGGCGGCGCGGTGGCGGCGGGCCGAGCGCCGCGCCGAGTGCTGGGCCTTCAGGAGTCGGGCGGAGTGGCCGGCGTTGAGCCCGTCGTAGAAGTCCCGGTAGTAGAAGGCCAGCCCCTCGGGGGTCAGGCGCGGGTTCTGGAAGGAGTGCGAGCAGGCGCGGCACTGGTCGACGACGAAGCTGCCGGGCTTGTGCTGGAGGAGGTCGGTGGTCCGCAGCCGGGTGCGCAGCCGGCTGGAGCCGCACCAGGGGCAGTCGGTCCTGCGCGGCTCGTGGAACCGGTCGGTGCCCCGGGCGAGTTCGGTGAGATAGGCGGGCCGCCGCTCGGCGACGGCCTCGGTCGTGGGGGTCATCACGAACTCCTGTGGGACGGTCCGAGGGCGCCACACCACCCTGGGGCGATACGACAATCCGGGGCATCCTGGAACGTAAAGGATCACGGAGAGACCCGCAATGACGCTGCGGATCCGATGCATCGCATGGCGTAACACCACGTCATGCGCCGCGTTCGGGAACGGCCGGTACTGTTCGGCGAATGAGCTCGCTGAATCTCGACGACTTCACCGATCTGATCGAGCGCCCCGACGGCGGGACGCGCCGCGACGCCGCGGAACGCCGCGCCCGCTTCGCGGTGCCGCCCGGCGCGCTCGGCCGCCTCGACGAGCTGGGCGAGTGGCTGTCCGCCGCTCAGGCCGCGGTGCCCGTCAGGCCGCTGGAGCGCCCGCGCGTGGTGATGTTCGCGGGTGACCACGGGATCGCGGAGCTCGGGGTGTCGGCGCGGCCCGCGGGCAGTGCCGCGGAGCTGGTGCGCCAGGCCGTCGAGGGCGGGAGCGCGTCCGCGATCCTCGCGCGGCGCCTGGGCGTTGCGGTGCGGGTCGTCGACATGTCGCTGGACTGCGAGCCCGACGAGCTGCCCGCCGAGGTCGTACGGCACCGGGTGCGCAGGTCGTCCGGGCGCATCGACATCGAGGACGCGCTGACGCCCGAGGAGGCGGAGGCCGCGTTCCGCGCGGGCATGGCCGTCGCCGACGAGGAGGCGGACTCCGGCACGGATCTGGTGGTGCTCGGCGATCTCAGCGTGGGCGGGACGACGGCCGCCGCGACGCTGATCGCGGCGCTGTGCGGGACGGACGCGTCCGTGGTGACCGGGCGCGGCGGCTCGCCGATCGACGACCTGGCGTGGATGCGCAAGTGCGCGGCCGTGCGGGACGCCCTGCGGCGGGCCAGGCCCGTACTCGGCGACCAGCTGGCGCTGCTCGGCGCGGTGGGCGGGGCGGACCTCGCCGCCGCGACCGGGTTCCTGCTGCAGAGCGCGGTGCGGCGTACGCCGGTGATCCTGGACGGCGTCGTGTCGGCGGCGTGCGCGCTCGTCGGGCAGCGGATCGCGTTCCGGGCGCCGGACTGGTGGCTGGCCGGCCAGGCGAGCGGGGAGCCCGCGCAGGCGAAGGCGCTGGACCGGATGGCGATGGAGCCGCTGCTCGACCAGGGCGTGACGGTGGGCGAGGGAGCGGGGGCGCTGCTCGCGCTGCCGCTGGTGCAGGCCGCCGCGGCGCTGGCCGCGGAGCTGCCGGAGGCCCCGCAGGCCACCGGCGAGCCGCAGGTCACCGAGGAACCGGAGACGGCCGACGCGACCGAGTAGGGCACCCGGCACGCTGTCTGACGGCGGGTCACGGCAGGCTTCGGCCCCGCCGCGACCCGCCGTTTCACGTCCCGGCGATGCTCGACCCAGATAGCCAGAAGTGCCCCATATGCTCCCTGCTTATGGCAGCTGAGCAGACGACCTCTCCACCCGCGCGCCGCGCCCACGCCTCCACTCCCACCACGAAACGGGCGGCCGCCTTCACCGTCTGGTACCTGCGCGTCGTCACGTTCATCAACTTCCTGAGCGCGGTCTGGGTCTCCCTCGGCCAGGACCTGCAACGGCACAACACCGACGACTACTTCACCCCGTACCTGCTGACGGCCGGCTTCGCGTCCGGGGTCTTCACCTGGTTCCTGGCGATCACGATGCGCCGCCGCAAACGCGCCGCGTGGATCCTCAACCTCGTACTCAGCGGGCTGTTCCTGCTCCTGTTCGTCCTCGTGATGTTCTTCCCCGAGGTGCGCCGCTACGCGCAGAACTGGATCTCGGTCGTCCTGACCGCCGCGTTCGTCGCCGCGCTGCTGCTCGGGCGGCGGGAGTTCTACGCGAAGGGGGACCGCTCGAACCCGAAGCTCGCGGCCGTGGTCGGGGTCGGTGGACTCCTCGTGACGTCCCTGTTCGCGACGTTCCTCGTGACCGTCACCAACCAGGCGCACGACGGGCACCACTCGACGTTCCTCGAGCGCTGGCGCTACGGCACCCTGCGCCTCATCTCGGTCGCCACCGACGAGTCCCGCTACCCCGGCATCACGTCGCCGAACTGGGTCAACGTCGTCATCAACATCCTGAGCACCCTCCTCCTGCTCGCCGTCGCGTACGCCGCGTTCCGCTCCCGCAAGGCCGTCGACCCGATCACCCCCGACGACGAGGCGAAGCTGCGCACGCTGCTCGACAAGGACGGCGACCGCGACTCGCTCGGCTACTTCGCGCTGCGCCGGGAGAAGAGCGTCGTGTGGTCGCCGACCGGCAAGGCCGCCGTCGCGTACCGCGTCGTCGGCGGGGTCTCGCTCGCGTCGGGTGATCCGATCGGCGACCCCGAGGCCTGGCCCGGCGCGATCGGCCCCTGGCTCATGGAGGCGCGCGAACACGGCTGGATCCCGGCCGTGATGGGCGCGAGCGAGGAGGCGGGCACCGTCTACGCGCGCCACGGCCTCGACGCCCTCGAACTCGGCGACGAAGCCATCGTCGACACGGCCGAGTTCACGCTGGAGGGGCGGGCCATGCGCACCGTCCGGCAGGCCTGCAACCGGGTCAGGCGCGCGGGTTACGAGGTGCGGATCCGGCGCCACGAGGACATCCCCGCCGACGAGATGACGTACCTGCTCCAGCGCGCCGACGACTGGCGCGACGGGGCGACCGAGCGCGGCTTCTCGATGGCGCTCGGCCGGCTCGGCGACCCGGACGACGGGCGCTGCGTGATGCTCGAATGCAGGGACGGGAAGGGTGAGTTGAAAGCGGTACTCTCGTTCGTCCCGTGGGGGCCCGAAGGGCTCTCGCTCGATCTGATGCGGCGCGACAGGGACTCCGAGAACGGGCTGATGGAGTTCATGGTCATCGAACTGCTCCAGCGGGCAGAGGAGATCGGGATCACGCAGGTGTCGCTCAACTTCGCGATGTTCCGGTCCGTCTTCGAACGTGGCTCGCGGCTCGGCGCGGGCCCGGTGCTGCGCCTGTGGCGCTCGCTGCTCAGCTTCTTCTCACGGTGGTGGCAGATCGAATCCCTCTACCGGGCCAACGCGAAGTACCGGCCCATCTGGGAGCCTCGCTTCCTGCTCTTCGAGAAGAGCGCCGACCTGCCGCGGATCGGCCTCGCCTCCGCGCGCGCCGAGGGCTTTCTGGAAGCGCCGGGCCTGCCGAACTGGATGCACCGCCGACATCTGGAGCCGCGCCCGTGAGATCCCCGGCCGCCCTGGCCCGCGCCGAGTGGGGCCCGCTGTGGTCGACGGTGCGCCGGGGGCTCGTCGTCAGGAAGTGGCGGGCGGCGCCGATGACGCTCGGCGCGGTCTGTCTCACGTCCCTGTTCCAGTACGTCCAGAACCAGTCCTGGGGTTACCGGTTCGTGCAGAACGTCGGCTCCGTGCGGGCCGGGGACCCGCTGTCGCTGTCCCTGCTGCGCACCCCGCTGTCCCTCTTCGTGCCGGCGCTCGACCTGCCCGTGTGGGGCGCTCTGGCACAGATCCTGATCGTGTTCGGCATCGCGGAGATCTGCCTCGGCCGCTGGGGCACGCTCGCCATCGGATACGTCGCCACACTCGCCGGCACCCTCTACGCCCGCCTCGCCATCGCCGTCGGCCCCGGCGGACCGCTCGGCCTGCCCGCCTCTGACGCGCGGATCCTCGACAACGGCCCGTCAGCGGCGGTCGTGGGCCTCGCCGTCTACGTGTGCTGGCGCTATCGCGCCCGGTGCACGGCGGTCGTGGTGGTCGCCCTCATGGTGATCGAGGCGGCCGTGAAGCCGAACCTCGCGGGCAAGGAACATCTGGCGGCGATCAGCGCGGTCGCCCTGGCCGTCGTGGCGCGATGGGCGCTGGGCGCCGTGCGTCACCGGGGCGCCGAGCGCTCCGGGTCGGGCGTGCCGCCGATCAGGTCCTGAAAGCCCCGGCTCATCCTCGACCAGCGCCGGTCGTGCCGGTAGGCGCGCAGCCGCGATCTCGCCCTGGCCTTCGGGCGCCGCCGGTACCAGCGCTTCGCCCACGCCGATCCGGGCCGCGCGAGCCTGACGGCCCCGAACAGCGCGACGAACGGCACGAGTACGCCCACGACCGCGAGCCGGGGCTTCCCCTTGAACATGGCCAGCACGACGAACAACAGGTTCACCAGGACCGTGAGGATCGCGGTGCCGCGCCCCTGCTCCTCCTGTCCCGTCACGTCGTTCACGCCGAGCGGCGAGAAGCCGCTGAGGACGAGCAGCCCGAGCGCCGCCGCGAGGACCACCACCTCGACGCTCTGCCGTCCCTGTTCGGTCCAGTAGACGTCGGCGAGGTGCAGGATCAGGGCGAACTCGTCGAGGACCAGGCCCGCGCCGGTCCCGAAGATCACCGCGCAGACCGAGGCACCGACGCCGTGCCGGCCGCTGCCGACCGCGCCGAACCCGCCGATGACGGTGAGGATCACGCCGGGCACCACGTGGTGGATGTGCATGCCGCCCGGGGCGACGTTGCGGAACGGCCCGCGCCCGGCGCGGATGAGGCGCGTGATCGTACGGGTCACGGCGAAGGTCAGCAGGAACGCGGCGAGGGCGAGCAGCAGCGGCAGCTTCCCCGGCTCGGCGATGTTCCGGTACCACCAGTCACCCATGCGGCCATCCTGCCGCCGGGGCCCGGGCGCCGCCCGCTGTGCTGAGCCCCCCGGGTAGCCTGCCGGGATGCCCGCAACCCCGGCCGACGGCCTCCGCTTCGCCTTCGGCACCCTCACCGTGCTCCCGGTCAAGGTCACCCGCTGGGACCGCGAGGCGGCCCGCGCCGGAATGCTCTGCGCCCCCGTCGCCGGGCTCGTCGTGGGCCTGGCCGCCGCCGCGCTCGGCGGGCTCCTGACGCTGCTCGGCGCCGGTCCGCTGCTCGCGGCCGTGGCGAGCGTGAGCGTCCCGGCCGCGCTGACCCGGGGACTGCACCTGGACGGGCTCGCCGACACCGCCGACGGCCTCGGCAGCGGCAAGCCGGCCGAGGACGCGCTGCGCATCATGAAGCAGTCGGACATCGGCCCGTTCGGCGTCATCACGCTCGTGCTCGCGCTCCTCGCCCAGGTCGCCGCGCTCGCAGAGCTGTACGCGGATTCGTGGGTCCGCGGCGCGCTCGCCGCCGTCGTCTCGGCACTCACCGCCCGGCTCGCGCTCACGCTGGCCTCGCGCGCCGGTGTCCCGCCGGCCCGGCCCGAGGGCCTGGGCGCGGCCGTCGCCGGAACGGTGCCGGTGCGCGGGGCGCTGCTGGCCGCCGCCGTCACCGTGTGCGCCGCCGGGGCCGCGGGCGCCGTCACCGGCTCGGCGTACGGCGCCGTGCGCGGCGCTGCGGCCGCCGTCCTCGCCTGCTGCGCGGCCGAACTCCTGCTGCGCCACTGCGTGCGCCGCTTCGGCGGAGTGACCGGCGACGTCTTCGGCGGCGTCGCCGAGACCGCCGCCACCGCCGCCCTCGTCGTCCTCACTTTCGGCTGACACGGCCGCGGTCACATACCGCGAAGCGCACCCTCGCGCGCACGGGCGTAGGCTCCCCAAGGGGCCATACACCCCACGGCCCGTCAGAACTCGTTCAGACACCATGAAAGTAGGGACCTCACCACCGTGACTGCTCTGACTCTCAGCACCGCCGCCGCGTCCGGCCTGCGTGCCGACGCGATCGTCGTCGGTGTGGCGAAGGGTGCTGCAACCAAGTCCGGAGGACTCGTCGTCGCCCCCGGCGCGGAGGCCGTGGACAAGGCCTACGACGGCAAGCTCGCCGCCGTCCTGGAGACCCTCGGCGCCTCCGGCGGTGAGGGTGAGGTGACGAAGCTCCCCGCCCCCTCCGGCTTCAAGGCCCCCGTCGTCCTCGCCGTCGGTCTCGGCCCGGTGCCGGAGAAGGACGAGTCGTACGACGCGGAGGCCCTGCGCCGCGCCGCCGGTACCGCCGCCCGCGCGCTGGCCGGTGCGAAGAAGGCCGCGTTCGCGCTGCCCGTCGGGGACTCGGGCGACGCGGGAGCGATCGCGGAGGGCGCGCTGCTGGGCGCGTACTCCTT
Source organism: Streptomyces sp. NPDC055400 (assembly GCF_053644375.1). Taxonomy (NCBI): domain Bacteria; kingdom Bacillati; phylum Actinomycetota; class Actinomycetes; order Kitasatosporales; family Streptomycetaceae; genus Streptomyces; species Streptomyces sp. NPDC055400. Next base: position 29,388 of record NZ_JBSHLM010000010.1, read on the forward strand.
CGACGCCTACAAGGAGTCGGCCCAGGAGGGCAAGAAGAACGGCAAGGCGCCGCTCGGCGAGGTCGCCCTGCTCGGTGCCAAGCCCCGCGACAAGGCGTTCAAGGCCGCCGTGGAGCGCGCCCTCGCCGTGACCGAGGAGCTCAACCGCGCCCGCGACCTGGTCAACACCCCGCCGAACGACCTGACCCCGGAGGCCTTCGCCGCCGTCGCCTCGGCCGCGGCCAAGGAGCACGGCATCAAGGTGCAGGTCCTCGACGAGAAGGCGCTCGTCAAGGGCGGCTTCGGCGGCATCCTCGGCGTCGGCGCCGGCTCGGAGGCCCCGCCGCGCCTGGTGAAGCTCTCCTACACGTCGTCGAAGGCGGACAAGCACCTCGCCTTCGTCGGCAAGGGCATCACGTACGACTCGGGCGGCATCTCCCTCAAGCCGGCCGGTCACAACGAGACGATGAAGTGCGACATGGCCGGCGCCGCCGCCGTGTTCGCCGCCGTCGTCGCCGCGGCCCGTCTCGGTCTCGACGTGAACGTCACCGGCTGGCTGGCGCTCGCCGAGAACATGCCGTCGGGCTCGGCCACCCGCCCGGGCGACGTCCTTCGCATGTACTCCGGCAAGACCGTCGAGGTCCTGAACACGGACGCCGAGGGCCGCCTGGTCCTGGCCGACGCCATCGCCAAGGCCTCCGAGGAGACCCCGGACGCGATCGTCGACGTCGCCACGCTGACCGGCGCGATGATGCTGGCGCTCGGCAACCGCACGTTCGGCATCATGGCGAACGACGACGCTTTCCGTACGTCGATCCACGAGGTCGCCGAGGAGGTCGGCGAGCCGTCCTGGCCGATGCCGCTCCCCTCCGACCTGCGCAAGGGCATGGACTCGGCCACAGCCGACATCGCCAACATGGGCGAGCGCATGGGCGGCGGCCTGGTGGCCGGCCTCTTCCTCCAGGAGTTCGTCGGCGAGGGCATCACGTGGGCCCACCTCGACATCGCGGGCCCGGCCTTCAACGAGGCCGCCGCGTCCGGCTACACGCCCAAGGGCGGCACCGGTTCCGCGGTCCGTACGCTGGTGCGCCTCGCGGAGCGCACGGCCGCCGGTGACCTCGGCTGACGCAGAGCGGCACGCTTGACGGCCCCCGGGTGCGAAGGCACCCGGGGGCTGTTCGCTTTCGACGAAATCCGCAGCCTCCCGGACCCCGTCACCCGGGTTTCGGGTGTAACCGCCGTCTCACCCCCGGGCCCGGCGTCCCGTCCGCCGTCGACAAGTGCGAGGATGGGTCCTTGGCAGGACAGGGCCCCCACCACAGGGCCGAAGCATAAAAAGCGGCCGGACACCAGCCGCCGCCCGGTCACCGCAGACCGGCGTACGGCGCACATGCATGGAGGACGTGACGTGGCGAACGACGCCAGCACTGTTTTCGACCTAGTGATCCTCGGCGGTGGCAGTGGCGGTTACGCCGCGGCCCTGCGCGGAGCGCAGCTGGGCCTGGACGTCGCCCTGATCGAGAAGAACAAGCTCGGGGGCACCTGCCTGCACAACGGCTGCATCCCGACGAAGGCCCTGCTGCACGCCGGCGAGATCGCCGACCAGGCGCGCGAGGCCGACCAGTTCGGTGTCAAGGCCTCCTTCGAGGGCATCGACATCGCGGGCGTCCACAAGTACAAGGACGACGTGATCTCCGGCCTGTACAAGGGCCTGCAGGGTCTCGTCGCCTCCCGCAAGGTGACGTACATCGAGGGCGAGGGCCGCCTGTCGTCCCCGACCTCCGTGGACGTGAACGGCCAGCGCGTCCAGGGCCGTCACGTGCTCCTCGCGACCGGCTCCGTGCCGAAGTCGCTGCCGGGCCTGGAGATCGACGGCAACCGCATCATCTCCTCGGACCACGCGCTGACGCTGAACCGCGTCCCGCAGTCCGCGATCATCCTGGGCGGCGGCGTCATCGGCGTCGAGTTCGCCTCCGCGTGGAAGTCCTTCGGCACCGACGTCACCGTCGTCGAGGGCCTCAAGCACCTCGTCCCCGTCGAGGACGAGAACAGCTCCAAGCTTCTTGAGCGCGCGTTCCGCAAGCGCGGCATCAAGTTCAACCTCGGCACCTTCTTCGAGAAGGCCGAGTACACGCAGGACGGCGTCCGCGTGACCCTCGCCGACGGCAAGACCTTCGAGGCCGAGGTCCTCCTGGTCGCCATCGGCCGCGGCCCGGTCTCGGCCGGTCTCGGTTACGAGGAGCAGGGCGTCGCGATGGACCGCGGCTACGTCCTGGTCGACGAGTACATGCAGACCAACGTGCCGACCGTCTCGGCCGTCGGTGACCTCGTCCCGACGCTCCAGCTCGCGCACGTCGGCTTCGCCGAGGGCATCCTGGTGGCGGAGCGTCTGGCCGGTCTCAAGACCGTCCCGATCGACTACGACGGTGTGCCGAAGGTGACGTACTGCCACCCCGAGGTCGCCTCCGTCGGTATCACCGAGGCCAAGGCCAAGGAGATCTACGGTGCGGACAAGGTCGTCGCTCTGAAGTACAACCTCGCGGGCAACGGCAAGTCCAAGATCCTCAAGACCGCGGGCGAGATCAAGCTCGTCCAGGTCAAGGACGGTGCCGTGGTCGGCGTCCACATGGTCGGTGACCGTATGGGCGAGCAGGTCGGCGAAGCCCAGCTGATCTACAACTGGGAAGCGCTGCCCGCCGAGGTCGCCCAGCTCATCCACGCCCACCCGACGCAGAACGAGGCACTCGGAGAGGCCCACCTGGCCCTCGCGGGCAAGCCGCTGCACTCCCACGACTAGGTCAGGCCGCAGGCTGGACCCAGTCGTCCCTGTCGTCCCCTGGGCGCGACGACCGACCACAGACTTCCGCACTTCCCCAAGCTCTCAACATCGCTCGAGCAGGGGAGACCCCACTAAGGAGCAACAGAAACCATGTCGGTTTCCGTATCCCTTCCGGCGCTCGGTGAGAGTGTCACCGAGGGCACCGTCACCCGCTGGCTGAAGGCCGAGGGCGAGCGCGTCGAGGTCGACGAGCCGCTGCTCGAGGTCTCGACCGACAAGGTCGACACCGAGATCCCCTCGCCCGCCGCCGGCATCCTGGCCTCCATCAAGGTCGCCGAGGACGAGACCGTCGAGGTCGGCTCCGAGCTGGCCGTCATCGACGACGGCACGGGCGCGCCCGCCGCCGCCCCGGCTCCGGCCGCTGCCGAGGCCCCGGCCGCCGCTCCGGCCCCCGTCGCCGAGGCCCCGGCTGCCCCGGCCGCCGCCCCGGCTGCTCCGGCCGCCCCCGCCGGTGCCGCTTCCGGCACCGACGTCGTGCTGCCCGCTCTCGGCGAGTCCGTCACCGAGGGCACCGTCACCCGCTGGCTGAAGGAGGTCGGCGAGGAGGTCGCGGAGGACGAGCCCCTGCTCGAGGTCTCCACGGACAAGGTCGACACCGAGATCCCCTCCCCCGTCGCCGGCGTTCTCCTGGAGATCTCCGTCGCCGAGGACGAGACCGCCGAGGTCGGCGCCAAGCTGGCCGTCATCGGTGCTCCCGGTGCCGCTCCGGCCGCCGCCCCTGCTCCGGCCGCTCCGGCTCCGGCCGCCGCTCCGGCTCCGGCCGCCGCTCCGGCCCCGGCGGCCCCCGTGGCTCCGGCCCCGGCCGCCCCGGCTCCGGCCCCGGTCGCCGCTCCGGCCCCGGCCGCCCCGGCTGCTCCCGCCGCCCCGGCTCCGGTCGCGGCTCCCGCTCCGGTCGCCCCCGCTGCCCCGGCCCCCGCCGCGGTCTCCGGTGACGAGGGCGCGTATGTGACCCCGCTGGTCCGCAAGCTCGCGTCGGAGAACGGCGTGGACCTGGGCACCGTCAAGGGCACCGGCGTCGGCGGCCGTATCCGCAAGCAGGACGTCATCGCGGCCGCCGAGGCCGCGAAGGCCGCCCCGGCCCCCGCCGCCGCGGCTGCTGCTCCGGCCGCCGCGAAGGCCCCGGCCCTGGAGGTCTCCCCCCTCCGCGGCCAGACGGTCAAGATGACCCGCATGCGCAAGGTCATCGGCGACAACATGATGAAGGCGCTGCACTCGCAGGCCCAGCTGACCTCGGTCGTCGAGGTCGACATCACCAAGCTGATGAAGCTGCGCGCCAAGGCGAAGGACGCGTTCGCGGCCCGTGAGGGCGTCAAGCTCTCCCCGATGCCGTTCTTCGTCAAGGCCGCCGCCCAGGCGCTGAAGGCCCACCCGGTCGTCAACGCCCGGATCAACGACGACGAAGGCACCATCACGTACTTCGACTCGGAGAACATCGGCATCGCCGTTGACGCCGAGAAGGGTCTGATGACGCCGGTCATCAAGGGTGCGGGCGACCTGAACATCGCCGGGATCTCGAAGAAGACCGCCGAACTGGCCGGCAAGGCCCGCGGTGGCGGCCTCACGCCGGACGACATGTCCGGCGCGACCTTCACGATCTCCAACACGGGCTCGCGCGGTGCGCTCTTCGACACCGTCATCGTGCCGCCGAACCAGGCCGCGATCCTGGGCATCGGCGCCACGGTGAAGCGTCCGGTCGTCATCAACCACCCGGACCTCGGCGAGACCATCGCCGTCCGGGACATGACGTACCTGTCGCTCTCCTACGACCACCGTCTGGTGGACGGCGCGGACGCCGCCCGCTACCTGACCGCGGTCAAGGCGATCCTGGAGGCCGGCGAGTTCGAGGTCGAGCTCGGCCTGTAACGCTCGTCTCATCAGCGCGTACGCCCCCGTCCGGAGGTCTTCCGGACGGGGGCGCCGCCGTATTGTCTAGAGGTCAACGCACCTTGGGGTCTTCGCCCGCCCGTCTCACGACCACCGCCCCTCAACGAGACCCTGCGGGTCGCACCGTCCCATCGCTGGAGGAGCCATCATGACCGCGCCCGTCGTCCACTCGCTGCGCGAACAGATCCGCGAGCACATCGTCGAGGGGATCGTCAGCGGGCGCTGGAAGCCGGGCGAGCGCATCGTGGAGCGTCGCATCGCGACGGAGCTCGAGGTCAGCCAGACGCCCGTGCGGGAGGCCCTGCGGGAGCTGGAGAGTCTGCGCCTGATCGAGTCCGCCCCCAACAAGGGCGTACGGGTGCGGAATCTGACGGCCGCCGACCTGGAGGAGAGCTACCCCGTCAGGGCCGGTCTCGAGGCGATCGCGGCGGAGCTCGCGGCCGGGAAGCTGGCCGAGGACTGCTCGGCCCTCGAACCCCATGTGGCGGCCCTCTACCGCGCCGACCAGGAGGCCGACTCGGCCGCGCAGGTGCGGCACACCGTCGGGTTCCACCGCGAGCTGGTGCGGGCCGCGGGCAACTCCGTGCTCCTGCACACCTGGGAGGGCCTGGGGATCGAGGTGTTCACGGCCCTGTCCATCCGCTGGCTCGGCACCGTCCAGCAGTCGTACGCCGAGGAGCACGAGGAGCTCGTCGCCGCGTTCCGGCGCCAGGACCCGGCCATCGCCGAGCTGGTGAAAGCCCACGTCCTCGGCTGCGCCCCGCGCGCCTGAGCCGTGTCCCGCTCAGAAGTCGGTGCGACCCCGCTCCCACCTGCGGAAACCGGCCCCTCCACCTTCGAAAACAAGGCACCCGGTGCCCTGTTCAATGGCACCGGATGCCCACTTTCTCCGTCTGAGGAAGTTTTCCCCTTCAACCCTTTGATCGATCATCGATCAGGGAGTTAGAGTCGCCGACGGGTCTCCACCAGGGACCCACGCCCTGTCCTGCCAAAGACCTAGGGCACCCCCACCCTTTCCGCTAAGGGAAACCCCCCTCCGACTCAGGAAGGCGGCGCAATGACCGACCCCTCCGCAATCCAGCCGAGCGAGCTCGACCAGCTCCCGGACCGCGACCCCGAGGAGACCGCCGAATGGCAGGCCTCCCTGGACGCCGTTACCAAGGCGGCCGGGCCGCACCGTGCCGCGTACCTGATGCGCCGCACGCTGGAACGCGCCGAGGGCTCAGGCCTGGCGCTGCCGAAGCTCCTCGAGACCGACTACGTCAACACCATCCCGACCGCCGCGGAGCCGGCGATCGAGGGTGACGAGGCGCTGGAACTGAAGATCGCCGCGTGGAACCGCTGGAACGCGGCCGCGATGGTGACCCGTGGCTCCAAGTACGGCGTCGGCGGCCACATCGCCACGTTCGCCTCGGCGGCCTGGCTCTACGAGACCGGCTTCAACCACTTCTTCAAGGGGAAGGAGGGCGACGGCTCCGGTGACCAGCTGTACATCCAGGGCCACGCCTCCCCCGGCATCTACGCCCGCGCCTTCCTCGACGGCCGCCTGAGCGAGCAGCAGCTCGACCACTTCCGCCAGGAGTCCGGCGGCGACGGCCTGCCGTCGTATCCGCACCCGCGGCGCCTGCCCTGGCTGTGGGAGTTCCCGACCGTCTCCATGGGCCTCGGCCCGCTGTCGGCGATCTACCAGGCGCGGTTCAACCGCTACCTCACCAACCGCAAGATCAAGGACGTCTCCGCCTCGCACGTGTGGGCGTTCCTCGGTGACGGCGAGATGGACGAGCCCGAGGCCACCGCGGCCCTGGCACTCGCCTCGCGTGAGGGTCTGGACAACCTGACCTTCGTCATCAACTGCAACCTGCAGCGCCTCGACGGCCCGGTCCGCGCCAACTTCCGCGTGGTCCAGGAGCTGGAGGCGCAGTTCCGCGGCGCCGGCTGGAACGTCATCAAGACGCTCTGGGGCTCCGCCTGGGACGAGCTGTTCCAGCTCGACACGACCGGCGCGCTCGTGCGCCGGCTGCGCGAGGTGCCGGACGCCCAGTTCCAGACGTACGCGACGCGCGACGCCGCGTACATCCGCGAGCACTTCTTCGGCTCCGAGCCCGCGCTCGTCGAGCTGGGCAGGCTGCTCACGGACGACAAGATCGCCGAGTGCTTCAAGGTCTCGCGCGGCGGCCACGAGCCCCGCAAGGTGTACGCGGCCTACCGTGCGGCCCTGTCGCACGCGGGCGCGCCGACCGTGATCCTGGTCCAGACGGTCAAGGGCTTCACGCTCGGCAAGGGCTTCGAGTCCAAGAACGCCAACCACCAGATGAAGAAGCTGACGGTGGACGAGTTCAAGGACATGCGTGACCTCCTTGAACTGCCCATCTCCGACAGCCAGTTCGTCGACGGCCAGGTCCCCTACGGCCACCCGGGCGCCGACTCCCCCGAGGTCCGCTACCTCCAGGAGCGCCGCGCGGCCCTCGGCGGCCCCGCCCCGGCCCGCCGCACGCACGCGATCGCCCCGCTGCCGGCCCCGGCCGACAAGGCGTTCGCGTCCTTCGACAAGGGCTCAGGATCGCAGTCGGTCGCGACGACCATGGCGTTCGTACGCCTGGTCAAGGACCTCGTACGCGACAAGGAGACCGGCAAGCGCTGGGTGCCGATCGTCCCGGACGAGGCGCGCACCTTCGGCATGGAGTCGCTGTTCCCCTCGCTCGGCATCTACTCCCCCAAGGGGCAGACGTACGAGCCGGTCGACCGCGACCAGCTGATGTATTACAAGGAAGCCACGGACGGCCAGATCCTCAACGAGGGCATCACCGAGGCCGGCTCCATGGCGGACTTCATCGCCGCCGCCAGCGCGTACTCCACGCACGGCGAGGCGATGATCCCCTTCTACATCTTCTACTCGATGTTCGGCTGGCAGCGCACGGCCGACCAGATGTGGCAGCTCGGCGACCAGCTGGGCCGCGGCTTCCTGGTGGGTGCCACCGCGGGCCGTACGACGCTGACGGGTGAGGGTCTGCAGCACGCGGACGGTCACTCGCCGGTCATCGCGGCGACCAACCCGGCCGCGCTGTCCTACGACCCGGCGTTCGCGTACGAGATCGGCGCGATCGTCAAGGACGGTCTGCGCCGCATGTACGGCGAGGCGGCCCCGGGCGAGGACCGGGACGTCTTCTACTACCTGACGGTCTACAACGAGCCGATGCCGCAGCCGGCCAAGCCCGCGGGCGTGGACGAGGGCATCCTCAAGGGCCTGTACCGCTTCAACACCGCCGAGTCGGCCGGGGTGAACGTCGCGGCCGCCAACGCCCCGCGCATCCAGCTGCTCGGTTCGGGCACGGCGATCCACTGGACGCTCGAGGCGCAGAAGCTGCTCGCCGAGGAGTGGGGTGTCGCCGCCGACGTGTGGTCCGCGACCTCCTGGACCGAGCTGCGCCGCGACGCCCTGGAGGCGGACGAGGCGATCCTGCGCGGCGAGGAGCGCACTCCGTACATCCGTAAGGCGCTCGACGGCGCCCAGGGCCCGGTCCTCGCGGTCTCCGACTACATGCGCCAGGTCCCCGACCAGATCGCGCAGTGGGTCGAGCAGGACTACTCCTCGCTCGGTGCGGACGGCTTCGGTCTCTCCGACACCCGTGAGGCGGCCCGCCGCCACTTCGGCATCGACGCGCAGTCGATCGTCGTCGCGGCCCTGGCCCAGCTCGCCCGCCGCGGCGAGATCAAGGCCTCGGCCGTGAAGGAGGCGCGCGAGCGCTACGGCCTGTAGTTCCTTGTCATACGTGCCCCGTCCCGATTGCCGGGGCGGGGCACGCGTGCGTGAATGAGGAGGAGTCCGCAGGAGTTCCAGGGGGGCGCCGTTCAGGGGAGATGTACGTCCATGAAGATCTCCAAAACCCCGTCAGCCCCCTGCTGGGCGGACCTCTCCACGCCCGACAGCGACGCGGCCCGGCTCTTCTACGAGGGTCTCCTCGGCTGGCACAGCGAAGTGGCCGAGGGCTACGGCATCTTCAGGTCCGGCGGCGAGCCGGTCGCCGGCGTCGCCCCGGCCACGAACCCGAAGGAACCGTCGGTGTGGCTGCCGTACTACCAGTCGGCCGGGGTCGACGCCGTCATCGCGCGCGTGAAGGGCAACGGCGGCACGGTGGTCACGGATCCGCAGACCATCGAGGAGGACGGCGTCTTCGCGGTCTGCAAGGACCCGGCGGGGGCCGCGTTCGGGCTGTGGCAGCCGATCACGAACACGGGCTTCGGCGTCGTGAACGCGCCGGGGAGTTTCTGCTGGTTCGAGCTCCTGACCCGCGATCCGGACGGGTCCAAGGACTTCTATCAGTCCGTACTGGGCTGGGGCGCGAAGCGGCACCCCTACGGGGACGGCGGCAGTTACACCGAGTGGAGCGTCGACGACGAGCCCTTCGGCGGGATGCTCGACACGGCGTCGGGCTCGTTCCCCAAGGATCTGCCGGCGCACTGGATGGTGTACATCGCTGTCGGGGACACCGACGCGACGGCGGCCCGCTGCAAGGCACTCGGCGGGCAGACCCTGGTGCACCCGACGTCCATCGAGCCGGGCCGGTTCGCGGTGCTCGCCGATCCGCAGGGCGCCTCGTTCGCGGTCATCACGTACGCCCCGCGCTGAAGGGCCCGCATCATGGGCGTATGCGCGCTGCCCGCCTGATCAAGATGGTGTTGTTGCTCCAGTCCCGGCCGTCGATGACGGCGGGTGAGCTGGCGCGCGAACTGGAGGTCTCCGAGCGGACCGTGGCGCGGGACGCGCAGGCGCTGTCCGAGGCGGGCGTGCCCGTGTACGCGGACCGGGGCAGGGCGGGCGGGTACCGGCTTATCGGCGGGTACCGGACGCGTCTTACGGGTCTGGCGCGCGGGGAGGCGGAGGCCCTGTTCCTGTCCGGAGTGCCGGGCGCGCTGCGGGAGATGGGCCTCGAGGACGCGGCGTCGGCCGCGCGGCTGAAGGTGTCGGCGGCGCTGCTGCCCTCGCTGCGGGACGCCTCGCGGACGGCGGCGCAGCGGTTCCATCTGGACGCTCCGGGCTGGTTCAAGGAGCCGCGGACGCCCGAGCTGCTGCCGGCGGTGGCAAACGCGGTGTGGGACGACCGGGTGGTGCGCGCCCGCTACCGGCGTGAGGGGGCGGAGAGCGCGCGGGAGGTGGTGCGGGAGCTGGAGCCGTACGGGCTCGTCCTGAAAGCCGGTGTCTGGTATCTGTGCGCCCGGGTCGCCGGCGGCGGGACCCACCGGGTGTACCGCATCGACCGGTTCACCGGCGTCGAGGCGGGCGAGGAGCGCTTCGTACGGGACGAGGAGTTCGATCTGCCGGGGTTCTGGGACGAGCGGGCGGAGGAGTTCGCGCGGTCCATCCTGCGCGCGGAGGTCGTCCTGCGGCTGTCCCCCGCGGGGCTGCGGCAGCTTCCGTACGCGACCGATCCCGCGTCCGTGCGTGCGGCGCGGGAGTCGGCGGGCGAGCCCGACGAGGAGGGGTGGGTGACGGTGACTCTGCCGGTCGAGTCGCAGGACGTCGCGTACGGGCAGCTGTTCGGGCTCGGGCCCGAGGCGGAGGTCGTCGCTCCCGCCGCGCTGCGTGATCGCTTCGCGGAAGCGGCACGGCGGATGGCGGACCGCTACCGGTGAGCCGCCGGTCGCCGTGCCCTCGGCATGTGCGCGCATAACGAAACGGCGCAGCTCGGGCACCTCGGCGTGCGTCCCCGACCCCCAAGGCAGATGCTTGTCCCGTGATGGACGAGACGGAGTTCTGGGAGATCGTGGACAGCACCCGCGAGGCCGCCGAGGGCGACCCCGAGGACCATGCCGAGCTGCTCGTCGACCGGCTGCTCCAGGCCGACCCCGACGCGGTGCTCGACTTCGCCCGTCACTTCGAGTCCCGCTACCACCGCGCCTACCGCTGGGATCTGTGGGGCGCCGCGTGGGTGCTGCTCGGCGGCGCGAGCGACGACGCGTTCGACTACTTCCGCTGCTGGCTGATCGGCCAGGGCCGGGAGGTCTTCGAGGGCGCGCTGCACGAGCCGGACTCACTCGCCGATCTGCTGGGGGACTTCGACGAGGAGATCGACGGGGACGGCGAGGAGCTCGGCTACGCGGCCGACGAGGCGTACGAGGAGCTGACCGGGGCGGTGGCGCCCGATCTCGGCATCCCGGCCGGGCCCGCGGAGCCGGAGGGCACGCCGTTCGACTTCGAGAACACGGCGGAGCTGCAGCGGCTGTATCCGAAGCTCTCGGAGCGCTTCGGGGCGTCGGCGGCGTAGGGGCCGCAGAGGTCGTAGGGGTAGGGGTAGGGGTCATAGGGCTTCGGCCGGTTCACTGCCTGGCCGCCCGGATCGCCTCCTCGATGCCGGGGAACGCGAACGTGAAGCCGGACTCCAGGAGCCGGGTCGGCACGGCCCGCGTGCTGCCGAGGACGTCGCCCGCCATCTCGCCGAGGACCAGACGCAGGACGGGGGCGGGCGCCGTGAACAGCGTGGGGCGGTGCAGCACGCGCCCCATCGCGGCGGTCACCTCGCTGTTCGTGACGGGGTGCGGGGCGGTGAGGTTCACCGGGCCGGACAGCTCCTCCGTGTCGATGATGTGGCGCAGGGCCGCGATCTCGTCGTGAAGCGCGATGTACGACCAGTACTGGCGGCCGTCGCCCAGGCGTCCGCCGAGACCGGCCAGGTACAGCGGGAAGAGCCGCGCCCAGGCCCCGCCCGCCCGGGACACGACGAGCCCGGACCGAGCGAACACCGTGCGGATTCCGGCCTCTTGCGCGGGCGCCGCGGCCTCCTCCCACTCCACGCACAGCCGCGGCAGGAACCCGTCCCCGGGCGGCGCGCCCTCGTCGACGGCGCGCGTGCCGGTGTCGCCGTAGTAGCCGACGGCGCTGCCGTTGACGAAGACGCGGGGAGGCTGTTCGAGCGTGGCGACGGCCTCGGCGAGCGTCGCGGTGCCGAGGACCCGGCTGTCGCGGATCTTCCGCTTGTACTCGTCGGTCCAGCGGTGGTCGCCCACGCCCGCGGCGGCGAAGTTGAGGACGGCGTCGCACCCGGAGAGCCCGGCCGCGTCCACGGACCCCCGTTCCGGGTCCCAGCGGACCTCGTCCGCGGCAGCCGCTTCCCTGCGGACCAGGCGGACGACGTCGTGCCCGTCGGCGCGCAGGGACCGGGTCAGGGCGGAACCGATGAGTCCGGAGGCGCCGGCGACGGCGAACCGGGAGCGTCGTACGGGTGCGGAATCGCTCTGGGTCATGGGTCCATCCTGCCGCGTGAATCGCGCGGCGGCCGGTCGTGGGCCGGTCGTACAGTGGCGCCCATGTCACAGCCGCACATACGTCTCGCCCGGCCCGACGACGAGGACGGGCTCGCCCGGCTCGACCGCGCGGCCTGGTCGACGCTGCACGCCGTCCAGCCGAAGCCGCTGCCGCCGTACGACCCGTTCTTCTCGGAGCGGTTCGGGCCGCGGGACCATCTGGTAGCGGAGCTCGACGGGCGGCTCGCGGGTTACGTACGCATCGCCTATCCCACCTCGCTCGCCGCCAACACCCATGTCCGGCAGATCCAGGGCCTCGCGGTCGCCGCACAGGCGCGGGGCGCCGGGGTCGGCCGGGCGCTGGTCCGCGCGGCGGTGGAACATGCCCGCAAGGCCGGCGCGCGCCGCATGACGCTGCGGGTGCTCGGGCACAACGCTCCCGCGCGGGCGCTGTACGAGTCTGAGGGGTTCACGGTCGAGGGCATCCTGCCGGAGGAGTTCCTGCTCGACGGGAAGTACGTGGACGACGTTCTCATGGGCCGGGCCCTGTGAGCGGGGCGCGGCGGTCCTGACGGACCCGCCCGGGGTGCGGTGACGGCGCTCCCGTAGGAGCGTGAAGGGGTCCATGGGAAGGAGCCCGCCGATGACCGGGGCGTTGTCGCGTCGCCGGGACGGCGAGGAGCGGGCCTGGCTGCGCGGGGCACCGCCGCCGCTCTGGGTGCGATGGCTGCCGATCGCGCTGCTCGTCGCCCTGTGCACGGCCCAGCTGGTCACCGAGGAGAAGCTGGACCTCGGTTTCCTGCTGGGGGCGATCCCGCCGCTGGCCGCCCTCACGTACGGGCCCGCCGCCACGGCGCTGCTCGGCGGCATCGTGATCGTCCTGCTGAACGTGCCCTTCATGGAGCTCGGGCACCCCGGCAACAGCGATGTGCTCACGGTCTCCTTCGTGGCGCTCCTCAGCGTGCTGATCGGCTGGGTCCGCAGCCGGCGTGACGCCCAGCTCGTCACCGTGCGCACGGTCGCCGAGGCAGCGCAGTTCGCCGTGCTTCCGCCGCTGCGCGAACGGGTCGGCACGGTGCGCTGCGCGGGCCTGTACCGGGCGGCCGAGCGCGGGACGCTGGTCGGCGGTGACCTCTTCGACGTGCGCAGGGGGCCGTCCGGGGTGCGGGCCGTGATCGGCGACGTGCAGGGCCACGGCCTGTCCGCGGTGGGTACGGTCGCGGGGCTGCTCGGCGCCTTTCGTGAAGCCGTGCTCGACCAGGCGGACCTGGAGGGGGTCGCGGCACGCCTCGACCGCAGGCTCGTGGTCGACTCCGCCGAGGACGAGCACGCCGAGCTGTTCGCGACCGCGCTGCTCCTCGAGTTCCCCGACGACTCCCCGGTGGTACGGGCCGTTTCGTGCGGCCATCCGCGGCCGCTGCTCCTGCGCGGGCAGGAGGTCATCGAACTGCCGGTGCCGTCCGGGGCACCGCTCGGGCTCGGGATCGCGGGCCTCTCGCCGCCCGAGCAGCTCACGGTGCGGCTGCGGCACGGTGACCGGCTGCTCGGCCTGACGGACGGGTTGATCGAGGCGCGGGACTCGTCCGGCGCGTTCTATCCGCTCGCGGAGCGTCTGGTCCGGTTCAGTGCGGACGGCCCGGCGGAGCTGACGGACGCGCTGTGGCGGGACGTGGTGCGGTTCGCGGGGACGGTACGGGACGACCTGACGATGCTCGTGTTCGCACCGGAGATCGACCCGGACGACGACTGACGGCCCCTACCGGGCCCCGTCCCGGCCTCCTCCCAACAGGCTGATCCCGCCGGTCAGTTCCCGCAGGCAGCGGAGCGCGAGGACCGCCGGGGAGCCGGTCGCGCCCGTCGCGGGGGCGTCGGTGGCGGCCCAGGCCTCCAGGGCGATCCGGATGGCGTCGGTGGCCGCGGCGGCGGCGAGGCGTACGTCGAGGGGGTCCGCGTCCTCGCCCGCGAGCCGGGTCAGGACCGGCACGAGGCGCTCCTCCGACTCCTGGTTGACCCGGTACCAGACGGCCCGCAGCGCGGCGTCGTCCCGGGCCGCGCGCAGCAGTCCCCTGGTCGTCTCCAACTGCTCGGGACCGTGGTCGCCGGGGGCGGAGAGCGTGGCGGTGACGGCCGTTTCCAGGGTGACGCGCAGGTCCGTGCCGGGTTCGGCGTCCTCCAGGAGGGCGCGCCAGGCGTCGCCGCCCGCGGCGAGGAGCGGGCCGACCGCGTCCTGCTTGCCCCGGAAGTAGCGGTAGAAGGTGCGCAGCGCGACGCCCGCCCGGTGGGCGATGTCCTCGGCCGTCGTGCCGTCGGGGCCGCGCTCGGCGAAGAGTTCGGCGGCGGCACGGGCGATGTCCAGCTGGGTGGCGGCCTTGCGCCGCTCGGTCAGGGAGGGCTGCGGACTGCGCTGATCGTTCGTGGGGCTCACCGGGGAAGCCTATGTGTCCGGGAACAAATCTGCACGTTCTGACGTTATGACAAAACGTGCCACCCAGGCGTACGGTGGACAGCGAATCATCGTGAGAAGAGTGAAGTGGAGCAGCACATGAGCCCGAACCTGAACCGCTACGAAGGCCGTCGCGTACTCGTCACCGGCGGTGGCTCCGGCATCGGCCAGGCCACCGTGCTGCGGGTCCTCGCCGAGGGCGCCCGCGCCGTCGCCGCCGACGTCAGCGAGGCGGGCCTGAAGGACACCGTCGAGAAGGCGACCGCCACGGGCTGCGCGGACCGGCTGACCACGGTCGTCGTGAACGTCGCGGACGAGGCCTCCGTGCGCGCGGGCGTCGCCACCGCCGTCGAGGCGCTCGGCGGCCTTGACGTGCTGGTGAACGCGGCCGGCATCCTGCGCTCCTCGCACACCCACGAGACGTCGCTCGCCGACTTCAACCAGGTGCTCCAGATCAACCTGGCGGGCACGTTCCTGATGATCCGCGAGTCGGTCCCGGCGCTCCTCGCCGGTGACGGGGCCGCCGTCATCAACTTCAGCTCGACGTCGGCCACGTTCGCCCATCCCTACATGGCGGCGTACGCGGCGAGCAAGGGCGGCATCCAGTCCATGACGCACGCCCTGGCGAGCGAGTACAGCAAGCAGGGCATCCGGTTCACGGCCGTGCAGCCCGGATCCATCTCCTCCGGCATGACCGACGGCTCCGGCGCCAGCCGGCAGAGCAGCGGCCCCGGCCTGCCCGAGGACGCCGACATGAGCCTGTTCATGAAGCTGGCGCCGGCGATAGGCCAGGGCTTCGCGGGGCCGGAGAGCGTGGCGTCCGTCGTCGCGATGCTCGGCTCGCAGGACGGCGGCTTCATCACCGGTACCGAGGTCAGGGTCGACGGCGGCACGCACTTCTGATCTGTGGCGAAGGCGGGTCTGACCTGCGACGGGGTCCGCGATCACTCGTATGGTGTGTCATGCGGGGCGGGCCCCGGGCGCGCGGCGGAGAGTGTCACGTATGCGCGTCTTCCGTATGACGTTGTGCTGCGCACCGGCAGCCACGGCCCTCGGCCTGCTCCTGTTGTGTGCCGTGACTGCCGGGCCCGGGGACGGCGGTTCAGCGGCGAAGCCGGGCCGGGCGGCGGGCCCCGCCTCCGCCGACCGGGCCGCGCCGGCGCTGCCGCCGGCCGCCGTACCGGTGCGCCGGCCGCCGGTCCTGTCGCCGGCCGCACCGGCCAACCGTCCGCACACCGCCGCGCTGCCCCGGATCGTTCCGCGAGCCGACTGGCTGGCGGGTGCCGCCTACCGCAGGCCGCCCGCCCGGTACGCCGACCGCGTCACGGCAGTCTTCATCCACCACACGGACTCGCCGAACGACTACGACTGCGCCGACACGCCCCGCATCATCCGCTTCCTGTACGCGGGCCAGGCGGGCGGCCGGAACTGGGACGACATCGGCTACAACTTCCTCGTCGACCGGTGCGGCACGATCTACGAGGGCCGGGCGGGCGGCGTCGGCAAGGCGGTCGTGGGGGCGCACGCCCAGGGCTTCAACGAGGGCACGGCGGGCATCGCCGCCATCGGCACCTTCATCGCGGGCACCCCGGTGCCGCCTTCCATGACGAAGTCCATCGCGGCGCTCTCCGCCTGGAAGCTGGGCCTCGCGAACATCGACCCGCGCTCCCGCGTCCGCCTCACCTCGACGAACAGCCTCAGCCGCTTCCCCAAGGGCAGGACGGCCTCGTTCAACGCCATCGCCGCGCACCGGGACGAGTACGAGACGTACTGCCCGGGCCAGGCCCTGATGGCCGCGCTCCCGGAGATCAGGCTGCGGGCGGCGGCGCTCCAGGGGCGGTAGGGCTTCGCCCGGATCAGGCCGGGCTCGCGTCCGGCGGCCCCGGGCGCCCCCCGTGCGACCGTGCCCGGGCTACGCGCGACTCCCCCGGCCGCGGCCCGGACCTACCCTCGACGGACTCGGGTACAGCCCGGGTGTTCGGAGCCGTACGCGGGTTCGCCGGGGGGTAGGACGCCTTCGGAGCCCGCCCGCGTGCGCCGGCCTGACGGCCCGGGGTACGTGCGACGGCTCCCACCAGCCGCACAACCGCCAGGGAGGCGCACGTGCCTGAGCCCGCACAGCACGCGGACGTCGTCATCGTGGGAGCCGGGGTCGCGGGACTCCTGGCCGCCCACCGCCTGACCAGGGCGGGCGTCCCCACCCTGGTCCTGGAGGCCGGCCCCTGCGTGGGCGGCCGCATGTCCACCGAGAAGGTCGACGGGTTCCGGCTCGACCGGATCGGCCGGCTCCTGTGCACCTCGTACCCCGAACTGCGCCGCACCCCGGGCCTGGACGCCCTCGTCCTGCGCTCCTTCTCGCCCGGGGTCCTGGTGCACAGCGACGGCCGCCGCCATCGCGCCGGGGAGCTCCCGGCCGCACGGCGCGCAAGGGGCGCACTCACGACGGCGCGCGCCCTCGCGAGCGCCCCCAGGGTGCCCCGTCCCCGCACCGCCGCCAGGAGCCCGCGCCCGACCGCTCCGCTCGGCAGCCCCCTCGACCACGCCCGGCTCGCCAGGTCCCTGGCCCGCCTCGCCGCGACACCGGTCCCCCGTCTCCTCGCGCGCCCCGAACTCCCCGCCGCCGAGGCCCTGGTGAGCCGCGGACTGCCGGGCCGCACCCTCGACGGGTTTGTGCGCCCCCTGCTTTCGGCGCTCCTGTGCGACCCGGACCTGACCTCGTCCAGCCGGTGCGCCGACCTCGCCCTGCTCGCCTACGCGCGCGGCCGCCTCTGCGTCCCCGAGGGCGGCGCCGACGCGCTGCCCGAGCTGCTCGCCGCCGGGCTCCCGCCGGGAACGGTCCGCACCGGGGTGCGCGTCAGGGCCGTCTCCGCGAATTCGGTGACGACCGAGGAGCACGGCGAACTCCGGTGCCGGGCCACACTGCTGGCGACCGGGGCACGCGCCGCGGCCGGACTGCTCCCGGGGCTGCGGGTGCCGGACTTCCACCCCGTCACGGTCGTCCACCACGCGGTCCCCGAGCCGCCGCTCACCGACCCGGCGCTGCTCCTCGACGCCGACCGGCTCGGCCCCGTCGCGTACTCCGCGGTGATCAGCCAGGTCGACCCGACGCGCGCCCCGGCCGGCCGCGCGCTGGTCTCCTCCACGGTCCTCGGCCCACCGCCGCCCGAGCGCGGGCTGCGGGCCCAACTGGCGGCCCTCTACGGCACGTCGACCTCGGACTGGGAGACCCTCGCGGTCCACCACAACCCGGAGGCGGTACCCGCGATGCCGGCCCCGCACGACCTGCGCCGCCCGGTGCGGCTCCTTCACGGGCTCTACGTGTGCGGCGACCACCGCGGCACGAGCACGGTGCAGGGCGCCCTCCACTCGGGCCGCCGCGCCGCGCACGCGATCCTCACGGACCTGGGCGTCCGACTGGCCCCGACGGCGGGCATGGTGCCGGCGGCGGCCTGACCGACCCGCACGGCCGACCCGTACGCCCCGAACCGCACCGGCACAGCACAGCCCCACCACACCTCAGCGACAGCCCAGCGGCAGGAGACCCCCGACCACTCTCACCACACATCCGACCTCTACAGTCCCCCATACGCGCCCGTCTCCGTGGCACATTCCGGAGGCGGGCGCCCTCATTTCCCCCACGCGTACTCTTGCCACCCCAACAACTCCCCTTTACCGTCCCCAGGTCCGCACCCTTGTCCCTGGAGGCCGCAGTGCGAAGAACGGCGTCAGCCCTGCTGTTCGTCCTAGCCCTTGTCACCGGATTCATCGGAGCTGTAGTGCCGTCGTCAGCAGCCCAGCCGCAGGAGCAGTCCCCCGAACCGCTCGCCGGGCAGCCGTCCGTGGTCCCCCGCCCCACCGACTGGACATCCCTCGGCGGCACGGTCGCGATCACCCACCGCACCCGCGTCCTGGTCGACCCGCGCGCCCGCGCCGAGACCTCCGAGCCGTCCGGCCGCGCCGAGTTCCCCGGCCCCGCCCGCCAGAGCGTGCAGCAGCTCGCCGCCCAGCTGCGCACGGAAATCGATCAGGTGTCCGACATCGAGCCGCTCATAGCGGGCGACGTGGCCCACGCCGAGCCCGGCGACATCGTCCTCGGCCTCGCCGACGACCGTGAACTCGGCGCCGAGGGATACCGGTTCGACAGCTCGGACGGCGCCGTCCGCATCCGGGCCGCCTCCACGCACGGCCTCTTCTACGGCACCCGCACCCTGCTCCAGCTCCTGCGCTCCACGGATCACGAGCACCGCACGCTCCCCCGCGCCCGCGCCACCGACGTCCCCGCACAGGCGATCCGCATGGTCCACCTCGACGCGGGCCGCAAATACTGGCAGATCCCGTACCTGGAGAACCTGATCCGCAGGATGGGCGACCAGAAGCTGAACACGCTCATGCTGCACCTCTCCGAGTCGGAGGGCTTCCGCCTCTACAGCCCGAAGTTCCCGGGCCTCGCGAAACCCGGCCACAGCTACAGCCGCGCCGACATCGAGCACCTCAAGTCCTTCGCGGCCCGCCACCACGTACAGCTGATGCCGGGCCTGGAGATGCCCGGCCACGCGACGGCGATCAGCGACGCGTTCGGCATCGGCTTCGGCTCGGGGACGGACCCCTGCACGGCCGCGCACACGCACTCGCACCTCACGCCCGACTGGATCATCGACATGACCAGCGAGAAGGCGGTGGCGAAGACGAAGCAGATCGTCGACGAGTTCGCCGGCTGGTTCGACGCGCCGCTGTTCTCGATCGGCGGCGAGGAGGTGCCGGGCCAGCTCGCCAACTGCCCGCGCGTTCAGGACTACTTGGCCGCCTCGCCCGATGTGTCGACGCTCGGCGACCTCCTCAACCGGTACATCAACACCCTGGACGACGTGATCGCCTCGCATGGCAAGCGCACCGCCGTCTACAACGGCTCGGAGCACCTGGCCGCGCCCCAGCAGACCGTCCACGGCCCGGTCGTCTTCATCACCTGGGAGGGCACGGGCGCCGAGCCCGCCGTGCCGGGCCACGACGAGATCGCCATCGGCCCGTTCTACGACACCCCGAACAACTACCACCACCTGTACCCGAACGAGCCCTGGATGTACGACAGCTGGACCGTCAGCACGGCGCCCGACATGCTCGGCTCCGGCCTGACCAACTGGGCCGACTACAACTTCTGGGCCGACGACGCGTACTTCGAGCAGTCGATGGCCGGCGCCCGGGCGATCCTCGCGGACCGCGCCTGGAACGGCACGGCGACCCCGGACACCCTGGCCGGCTTCCGGGCCCGCTCGGCTCTCATCGGTGACCCGCCCGGCATCACCCCCACGCCCGTCAAGCCCCGGGTGAACGACGGCCGGCCGAGCCACCACTGGACCTTCGATGCCGCCGCGTACCCGAAGGGCTGGACGTACGCGGGCAGCCCCGGCAACACGATCTTCGCCGAGGACACGGCGGGGGACCTGCCGGGCACGTCGTACATCATCAATAACCCGGCGCCGGTGGCCGACGGCGTGCGCGGGCAGGCGTGGCGCTTCGACTCGGACCGGGACGGTGTCGGCTTCGGCGGCATGGACGTCGCCGAGCCGTGGACGGTCTCGGTGCAGGTCCGCCCCACGGCCCGCACCGCGGACCAGGTCCTGCTCAGTTCGAAGGCGGGCGCGCTCAAGCTCATGCAGTACGGCACGGGCCAGGTCGGCTTCACAAAGTACGGCTCCGCCGACCACTCGTTCGACTACACGCTGCCCCTGAACCAGTGGACCCGGCTGACCTGGGTCGCCACCCCCGGCCGCACCACGCTCTACGCGGACGGCAAGCACGTCGGCACCGTAGACGCGTCGATCCCCCTGCCCCTGCGCTCGATCGGCACGGAGAAGGTGAGCCTGCGCGGCGACCTCGACGAACTCACCACCTGGGACGAGCCGCTGACGGCCGGCCGGGTCGCCGGTCTGTCCGGGCGGGACACCCAGTAGTAGGCGCCGGACCCCGCCCGCGTCCCGTCAGTGGCTGAGGGCGGCGATGCGGTCCCGGTATCCGCGTACCGGGGCCGCGTCGCGGTAGGGCTCCAGGCGGCGCTCGAACTCCCGCACGTACTCGTGCGCCCGCACGGAGCGCATCTCGGAGGCGGCCTGCGCGGCCTCGGCGCCGAGTGTGCACGCCTGGTCCAGTTCGCCGAGCCCGAGCCGCGCGGAGGCGAGCACCACCCGGCAGAACAGCCTGCTGCGCGCGAAGCCGGGCGCCCGCAGCTGGAGCGAGCGCTCCGCGTGCTGGGCGGCCGCGCGGTACTGCTGGAGATCCCGGTGGCAGTGCCCGAACTCGTCGGCCAGCTGCGCCTCGTCGAAGAACCGCGCCCAGTGCGGCACGTCGTCCCCGGTCCGCACCGCCTCCAGGGCCCGCTCGGCCCGCACCAGCGACGCCGTGCACGCGCGCACCTCGCCGAGCACGCCGTGCCCGCGCGCCTCGGCCGCGTGCAGCAGTGCCTGCACGGCGGGCGGCGCGGAGGACCCCACTCCCTGCTGCGCGACCCGCGCCAGCTGGACGGCCTCGCGCCCGTGCCCGAGATAGACGGCCTGGCGGCTCATCGTGACCAGGACGTACGACCCGTACGCCCTGTCCCCCGCCGCCTGCGAGAGCCGCAGCGCCTGCACGAAGTACCGCTGCGCGAGCCCGTGCGCGGCGATGTCGTACGAGGTCCAGCCGGCGAGCCGGGTCAGATCGGCGGCGGCCGCGAAGAGCCGCCGGCCGGTCTGCTCCCCGTAGGTGCCCCGCAGCATCGGCTCGGCCTCGTGCTCCAGGTAGCGCACGAGCGCCTGGCGGGCGTGGCCTCCGCCGTACGCCTGGTCGAGAGAGCGGAAGAGCTCGCCGACGGAGCGCAGGGCCGCGATGTCTCCGGCGGTGACGCGCTGGCCGGGCCCGCGCTCGGCGTGGCCGCGCTGCCGGGGCAAGGGGGGCGGCCCCGGTTCGAGCCCGGCCGTGAGCTTGGCGGAAGCCCGTCCCTGGGCGGGGATCCGTACGCCGCCGGGACCGCCGTGGTCCCCATGGGCGACGCGGTCGTCGGCCCGCCCGATCAGCCAGTCCCGGCTCGGCACGACGAGCCCCGCCGGGGTGAAAGCGATCTTGCGGAGCTCGGCATGGCTGCCCGAGTCCTTGCGCCACAGGCCGCTGACGATGTCGACGGCCTCCTCGGGCGAGGCGGCGAACTCCAGGCCCGCGTAGACCGGGGAGCAGGCGTCGAGCCCCAGGTCCTGCGCGGAGAGCCGGCGTCCCAGGCGCCGGGTGAACACCTCGGCGATCAGTGCGGGTGTGGTGCCGCGGGGCTGCTGGCCGCGCAGCCAGCGCGTCACGGATGTCTTGTCGTAGCGCAGGTCGAGACCGTGCTCCAGGCCGAGCTGGTCGACTCGGCGGGCCAGTCCCGCGTTGGAGAACCCTGCCTCCGCGATGAGCGCGGCTAGCTGGCGGTTGGGCGTGCGCTGCGGAGGTCGTTCCGTCATGCTGTGCGATTGCCTTCCGGGCCTAGGAAGCCGTAAAGGGGGGCCGTGGTGCGCCCCCCTCTGCACTGCTCCCTCATGGAACGGCGCGAATGTGGCGTCCTCCCCCGCGTACGGGGAGTTCCTGCCGCCCCGCTGTCGCGAGACCTCGGTGGGTTCCTGTTTCGCCGGCCCTGCCGGACCGGAGTCCGGCCTCACACAGCCTCCACAAGCCTGACTTCCCGCCCGCCCGGCGGTAGGTCCGCCAGCGGCTCCCCGCTCACGGACGGCGCCGAAGTTATCACGCAGCGCGCACGACGGCCCCTGATCAGAGCAGCCGAGACCCCCTTTCATCCGATCGTGTGAGGATTCCCCGAACGGCTGGCGCGGGAGCCCTGCCCGTACAGTGGCTGGGGGCGCGATATGTGCACGCTGAAGGTTCTAGGGAGGCACTGGCCGTGAATGAGTTGCGGTTCGTCCGCTTGGGTTTCGGAGCGGACTCGGTCGACTACCAGGAGGCCTGGGACGAGCAGCGCCGTGTGCACGCCGCCCGTTTCGCCGACGAGGCCCCCGACACCTGCCTGCTTCTCGAACACCCGCCGGTCTACACCGCGGGCCGCCGCACCGCGCCCGAGGAGCGCCCGCTGGACGGCACCCCCGTCGTGGACGTGGACCGGGGCGGCAAGATCACCTGGCACGGCCCGGGCCAGCTCGTCGGCTACCCGATCCAGAAGCTGCCGCGCCCCGTGGACGTGGTCGCGCACCTGCGCCGCCTCGAGGACGCGATGATCGCGGTCTGCGCCGAGTTCGGTGTGCAGACGTCCCGCGTGGAGGGCCGGGCCGGCGTGTGGGTGCTCGGAGACGCCAAGGACGCGACCGAGGAGCGCCCCGGGCTCGGCGGCCTGTCCCTGGACTTCGACCCCCGGGTGAACGACTCCGAGTTCGACCCCCGCCTCAACGGTCCGGAGTACGCGCCCTCGAACGCGGGCCAGCGCCGTGAGGACCGCAAGATCTGCGCCATGGGCATCCGCGTCGCCAAGGGCGTCACGATGCACGGCTTCGCGCTGAACGTGAATCCGGACACCTCGAACTTCGACAAGATCATCCCCTGCGGCATCCGCGACGCGGGCGTCACCTCGCTCTCCTACGAGCTGGGCCGCGAGGTCACGATCGACGAAGTGCTGCCGGTCGTCGAGCGCCACCTGCGCGACGTCCTGGAGAACGCGGCCCTCGCCCCGCGCGTCATCGAGAAGGCGCCCGAGCCGGAGCCCGACAAGGCCACCGCCTGAGCGGGAATGCACCCCGAAGGCCAGAGGTTGGCCACACGTAAGGCCCATCAAGACCACGGGCGTACCCTGAGGTACGCCGAAGAATCAAAGCTGTAGGGAGCCGGTCGTGTCCGCAGTCGCACCCGACGGACGCAAGATGCTGCGCCTGGAGGTCCGCAACAGCCAGACCCCCATCGAGCGCAAGCCCGAGTGGATCAAGACCCGGGCGAAAATGGGTCCCGAGTACACGAAGATGCAGGGCCTCGTGAAGAGCGAGGGCCTGCACACGGTCTGCCAGGAGGCGGGCTGTCCGAACATCTACGAGTGCTGGGAAGACCGCGAGGCCACCTTCCTCATCGGCGGCGACCAGTGCACGCGGCGCTGCGACTTCTGCCAGATCGACACGGGCAAGCCCGAGGCGCTGGACCGTGACGAGCCCCGCCGCGTCGGCGAGTCCGTCGTCACGATGGACCTGAACTACGCCACGATCACCGGCGTCGCGCGCGACGACCTGGAGGACGGCGGCGCCTGGCTGTACGCGGAGACCGTGCGCCAGATCCACGCCATGACGGCGGAGCGCGCCGAGGGCTACACCAAGGTCGAGCTGCTCATCCCCGACTTCAACGCCGACCCGGACCAGCTGGCCGAGGTCTTCTCGTCCCGCCCCGAGGTTCTCGGGCACAACGTCGAGACGGTGCCGCGCATCTTCAAGCGGATCCGCCCCGGCTTCCGGTACGAGCGCTCCCTCGAGGTCATCACGAAGGCCCGCGAGGCCGGCCTGGTCACCAAGTCCAACCTGATCCTGGGCATGGGCGAGGAGCGCGCCGAGGTCAGCGAGGCGCTGCGCCAGCTGCACGAGGCGGGCACCGAGCTCATCACCATCACCCAGTACCTGCGTCCGACGCCGCGGCACCACCCCGTCGAGCGCTGGGTGAAGCCGGCCGAGTTCGTGGAGCTGAAGGAGGAGGCCGAGCAGATCGGCTTCTCCGGCGTCATGTCCGGCCCGCTGGTCCGCTCCTCGTACCGCGCCGGACGCCTCTACCAGATGGCGGTCGAGAAGCGCGGCGCGTACGTGGCCTCGCAGGCGGTCTGAATCCACTCGCACCCGCACGGCCCGCCAGCCGTGTGAATTCACGCACAAGCAGCTACCGGCCAGTAATGGCCGAGAGAACGCGGCCCTGACGGTCCCCGCAGATGGGGGGCACCGTCAGGGCCGCGTCCTCGTTCGGCCCTCCCCCATCAAGGCTTCATGGGCGTTTGACCCTTCGGTCATGCCCTGGTAACACCAAACAGTGACGCTGTACTCACGCCACGCACCCACCGTCAGAGTCGCTCCCGAGGGGGACCTCCCAATGCAGGCCGCGCCCGTACGCGCCACCGCCATCCCGACCTTCACCGACGCCCTGCGCGCGGTCGAGTCGCTGCTCATGAGCAGCGGACAGCGCACCGCACGCCGCAACGCCTGGACCTCCGTGCTCGAGGACCGCCGCCGTGCCAAGGACCGGGTAGAGGCGCAGCGGGTGCTCGAGAAGGCTGTGGCCGCCCGCACGTCGTAGGCACTTGCCCGGACACGTAGACTTCAAGGCATGGCGAGGAAGGAAACCGCAGCGGACGCTGCGAACCCCGGGCGACTCAAGCAGATCGCTCTGACCTTTAAGATGACCCGCAAGGCCGATCCGATGATCGCTCTTGTACTCGCGGCTGTGGGAATCGTCACCTTTGGTGTGTTCCTCGCGATCGGATTCTTGATCGGTCACCCGGTATATCTCGGAATTCTCGGCTTCCTGCTCGCCTTCCTCGCGATGGCGATCGTCTTCGGACGCCGTGCCGAGCGAGCAGCCTTCGGGCAGATGGAGGGTCAGCCCGGCGCGGCTGCCGCGGTACTCGACAACATCGGCCGTGGCTGGACCACGACCCCGGCCGTGGCGATGAACCGCAGCCAGGACGTCGTCCACCGGGCGGTCGGCAAGGCAGGCATCGTCCTGGTCGCCGAGGGCAACCCGAACCGGGTGAAGACGCTGCTGGCGGCCGAGAAGCGGAAGATGGCCCGCATCGTCTCCGACGTGCCGGTCAACGACATCCTCGTCGGTAACGGCGAGGGCCAGGTGCCGCTCAAGAAGCTCCGCACGACGATGCTCAAGCTCCCCCGCGTTCTGACGGGCCCGCAGGTCACGACGACCAACGACCGCCTCCGGGCGATGGGCGACCTGATGAGCAACATGCCGCTCCCCAAGGGCCCGATGCCCAAGGGCATGCGGATGCCGCGCGGTGGCGGCGGCAAGGCCCGCTGACCCTTCTACTACGACGACGAGGCCCCGGAACCGATCGGTTCCGGGGCCTCGTCGTCGTCAGCGGGCGTCGTGGCGGGGGCCGGTGTCAGGCGCGGACCTGGACCGCGCGGGCGAGGCGGTCGTGCAGGCCGCGGCCGTCACGGTCCCAGATCAGGGCGGGGACGGCGACGCACAGGAGCAGTGTGCGGACCAGGACGCGGCCGAGGCCGAGGCGGCCGGAGCCGTCCTGCGCGACGACGCGCAGCCCCATGATCCGCTTGCCCGGCGTGAAGCCGACCGTGCCGACGGTGAGCAGGCCGAGGACGAAGAAGATCCCGAGGGCCCAGTTCCCCGTCTCCTGGTTGTAGCCGTGTGTGAGGAGCCCGTATGCGATCAGCATGCACAGGGCCCAGTCGATGGCGAGGGCGGCCATGCGCCTGCCGGGGCGGGCGATGGAGCCCGGCCCCTGCTCGGGCAGCCCCAGCTGCTCACCGCGGTACCCGAACTCGACACCCGCGTCCTCCGCGGCCGCGCGCGGCCCGGAGAGCCACGATCCGATTGCTTGCCTGTTGTCCACCCGACCACGGTACTGCGCTCGGCCACCCGGCCCGCTCCGGCCCCCGCCCCGGTTAACTTCGGCGAAACAAATGGGTCATGCTTGAGAAATCCCCCGTCCCTATGGTCAGGTCCCAGCGTGTGCCACCGCACTGGCCGCACCACCGAGCTGCAACCCCGCCCCTCCCGGGTGGGAGTAGGAGGAGTTGGATGTTCCAGAACGCCGATGACGCCAAGAAGTTCATCGCGGACGAGGACGTCAAGTTCGTCGACGTCCGGTTCTGCGACCTGCCGGGTGTGATGCAGCACTTCACGGTGCCGGCCGCGGCGTTCGACCCCACCGAGGAGCTGGCCTTCGACGGATCCTCGATCCGGGGTTTCCAGGCCATCCACGAGTCCGACATGGCGCTCCGCGCCGACCTGACCACCGCGCGCGTCGACCCCTTCCGCCGCGACAAGACGGTCAACATCAACTTCTTCATCCACGACCCGATCACGGGCGAGCAGTACTCCCGTGACCCGCGTAACGTCGCGAAGAAGGCCGAGGCGTACCTGGCCTCCACCGGCATCGCCGACACCGCGTACTTCGGCCCCGAGGCCGAGTTCTACGTCTTCGACTCGGTCCGCTTCGAGACCTCCGCGAACCGCTCGGTCTACGAGATCGACTCCGAGGCCGGCGCCTGGAACACCGGTTCGGAGGAGAACAACCGCGGCTACAAGGTCCGCTACAAGGGCGGTTACTTCCCGACCCCGCCGGTCGACCACTTCGCCGACCTGCGCGCGGAGATCTCCCTCGAGCTGGACAAGAACGGCCTCCAGGTCGAGCGCCAGCACCACGAGGTCGGCACGGCCGGCCAGGCGGAGATCAACTACAAGTTCAACACGCTGCTCGCCGCGGCCGACGACCTGATGCTCTTCAAGTACATCGTGAAGAACGTCGCGTGGCGCAACAACAAGACCGCGACCTTCATGCCGAAGCCGATCTTCGGCGACAACGGCTCGGGCATGCACGTCCACCAGTCCCTGTGGGCGAACGGCGACCCGCTCTTCTACGACGAGCAGGGCTACGCGGGCCTCTCGGACATCGCCCGCTACTACATCGGCGGCATCCTCAAGCACGCGCCGTCGCTGCTCGCGTTCACGAACCCGACGGTGAACTCGTACCACCGCCTGGTCCCGGGCTTCGAGGCGCCGGTCAACATGGTCTACTCGCAGCGCAACCGCTCCGCCGCGATGCGCATCCCGATCACGGGCTCGAACCCGAAGGCCAAGCGCGTCGAGTTCCGCGCGCCGGACCCGTCCTCGAACCCGTACCTCGCCTTCTCGGCCCTCCTCATGGCCGGCCTCGACGGCGTGAAGAACAAGATCGAGCCGGCCGAGCCGATCGACAAGGACCTGTACGAGCTGGCTCCCGAGGAGCACGCGAACGTCCAGCAGGTCCCGACCTCGCTCCCCGCGGTCCTCGACGCCCTCGAGGCGGACCACGAGTACCTTCTGGCCGGCGGTGTCTTCACCCCCGACCTGATCGAGACGTGGATCGACTACAAGCGCACGAACGAGATCGCCCCGATCCAGCTGCGGCCGCACCCGCACGAGTTCGAGCTTTACTTCGACATTTAAGAACGCCGCAGGTCAGAGCGGGCTTTCGCTCTCCTGGGCCGTCTGTGGGCCGTCGGCCGTGTTCTTCCGCTCTTTGGAAGGCACGGCCGACGGCCTTTTCCGTAAGTGCCGCTCAGCTTGCCGCTTGCGCGACGCGGTTCGTGCCAACCTAGGTCGCGCATGGCTCGAACGGCGGTGCGGGGAACCCGAGCGCGTAGCGCCTTAAGATCCGCTCTTGGCAGATATTGAGTTCCCCGACGACCTGATTGAGCAACGTGCCGCCTGGGAGCAGATCCAGGCTGGCGCCCTGACCGTGAACACCGCGTTCGCCCTACAGCAGGCCGTGACTGCCTTCGCCGCTGAGGTCGGGGAACCGCGGATCGATGTCGAGATGGCGCTCAAGCGAATCGTCCGCCACCCCGAACCCGAAGCGGCCTGGCAGCAGAGCGCCCGCCCCTGATGCAGGGACGGGCGCTCTGCTGCCACCAGACGCGGATATCGCGCCGCCAGCCTTACGTGGCTGAGTCTGCCGAGCAGATGACAGATGCCGAAACCGACACCTGCTCAGCGGTGTTGTTGTGGACATTCACGCCCCATGCGTCTGCGCGGCCGTCGCCGTTGACGTCGCCGGGCGTCGAGAAGGTGACACTCACATTGGCGTCGACGGGCATGACGTTGTAACCGCCCCCGGTTGCGACCTCTCCGGTAGCGCAGTACGCCGCAATGAACGCCGTTCCGTTGGCGGGCACAGGAACCGCACTGCTGCGCACGATCCGGGACGACGTCGCACCACCATTGCCGCCGCCGACGGTCGGGGGAGCGGGGTTGGACTGCGTGGCGCTCTGGCTGCAGCTGACGCTCTGGGTTCCGGTGAAGGTATTGCCCTGGCCGACCTGACCGGCCGGGAAACAGACGAGCGTGAGCGACGGGGCGCTGGCAAGTGACACCAGGCTGCCATCGTCCTGGGCGTGCGCGGCGCTGGCGCCGAGTGAGATGGCTGCCGTGGCGGCAGCACCGATCACGGCGATGGTCCGGGTGAGCCTCACGTGGGGGTCCTTACGGGTACTGGAGGGGGTGGGACCGGCTGCTGCCTGTCCCAGTCGCCATTGACAACCGTCCGTCGCCCCGGCCGGTCACCCTGCGCCATCCAGACAGACCCCCCTGGAGCAGGCACCGACAGTGCTCGGCGGCACCCCGGCCCGCTCCTGGCCCGCTGATCAGAGGCCGGGTGTTGGATCAACCCGCAGGTAAGGATCTAGCAGCATCAGTTCCTTCGACATTTAAGAACGCCGCAGGTCAGAGCGGGTTTCCGCTCTCCTGGGCCGTCTGTGGGCCGTCGGCCGTGCTCTTCCACCCACGGCTCAGTCGGGTCGGCGGTCACCGGTTGCGGACGGCCTGCCACTTCTTGGGGGGAGACGCTCGACCAGACGGATGTAGGACAGGTCGGGGGCAAGTTTGGACACCCGCTCCCGCCCGACCCGGTGGCCGACCACGTCCGCCGCCTCGACGGCTACCTCGTCATCGACGGCCTATAGAGGTACGCATACGGGCCAGGTTCCGATTGACGGGGCGATCAGGGGCGCTGACGGCGATGACCTGAACGCCGTCGCCGACGGGGCCCTCTCGCGGGCGATCCTGCCCGCCATCACCGCCCCGTCCTCGGGAGCCGCAATCGTTCCGTGACATCAGCCACACAGACTTTTGGCACTCAGCCCTCGAATAGTAGATCGAGGCTCGACGGCATAGTGCGCTTTATCCGTCCTGATGCAGAAATACTCCGAGCCACGTCGAGCGGTGTTCGACCCGCTCGACACTTTCGCCCGTTCATGCGGCGAACAACGGCTTCTGACGGTCCAACGGACTTCTTCGCCATCCCGGGAGCCGGACCAGCACGCCTGCGCGCCTGTTTCAAGTGCCGTCCACGGCTACGAGCCGAGGTAGTACTGCCGCTTGTTGCCGCACCCCGACAGCAGTTCTAAGAATGTCGGCCGCAAGGCGTCTCCGCGGCCCAGGTGCAGGAACCGGGCAGAGCCGGACCCCTGGGGGCGCTCCGCGATCACCGAGCGAGGTCATGTATGAGGAAGCACCGCAGGAAGTCGTCCCGTCGGCCGATAGCCATCGCTGTCATCGCCGTAGGAGCTGTGGGTGTGCCCTCCGCCGCCATGGCCTGCCTGGGTACTCCGGGTGATGCGGGCGGTCGCCCCTCCGGACACAGGGAGAACGTGAGCTCCCACCAGCGGTGGACGGACTCGTCCTGGAGTCATGGGCCGACTGCGGGAGCGTCGAAGAGCCCCACTGAGACTCCCAGCGCACGTCAGACCACCGCGACTCCGAGCGCACCACGGACCACCGCGACTCCCAGCGCACGTCAGACCACCGCGACTCCGAGTGCACCACGGACCACCGCGACTCCCAGGGCACCACGGACCACCGCGTCTCCCAGCGCACCTGCAACGACCGCACCGGCATCCGGGGCCACGGCCCGCGTGCTGACTCTCGTCAACAACGAGCGCAGCAAGGCCGGATGCTCCCCGCTGACCATGAACGCGAAGCTGACCAAGGCCGCTCAGGACCACAGCAAGGACATGGCATCCCACCGGAACATGTCCCACACGGGCTCCGACGGGTCGTCGCCCGATGACCGGATCACGCGTGCCGGATACAGCTGGAGCTCCTACGGCGAGAACGTCGCCTACGGCTACTCCACACCCGAGAAGGTCATGGCGGCCTGGATGTCCAGCCCGGGCCACAAGCGCAACATCCTCGACTGCTCGTTCAAGGAGATCGGCATCGGCCTCGCGCAGCCCGACAGCTACTGGACCCAGGACTTCGGCACGGCCCGATAGGGACACTGCGGTGATGGGGCGCATTCCCCATCGGGTGAGGCACCGACCGGAAGCGGACAGGCGGCCCGCAACGACAGACAACGACCACGCAGGACGAAGCCCCCGCCCCTCCGGGAGGAGGGGCGGGGGCTTCGTCCTGCGTGGTGTCATAAACGCTCATAAACTCGGGCGAAGTTGCACAGACCTCCGAGGAGTGCCGTATGAGCAAT
This sequence comes from Streptomyces sp. NPDC055400, assembly GCF_053644375.1. Classification (NCBI taxonomy): domain Bacteria; kingdom Bacillati; phylum Actinomycetota; class Actinomycetes; order Kitasatosporales; family Streptomycetaceae; genus Streptomyces; species Streptomyces sp. NPDC055400. Next base: position 59,961 of record NZ_JBSHLM010000010.1, read on the forward strand.
CTGTTCGTCATCGCGTACAACGACCTCGCCACGGCCAATCAGGTGCGCGAGAAGATGCTTGATCTTGCCAAGCAGCACCTCGTCGAGCTCGAGGACATCGTGGTCGTCGAGCGGCGCGAGGACGGGAAGATCAAGCTGCATCAGGCCGTGAACCACACGGCGACGGGTGCGGCCGGCGGGGCCTTGTGGGGCGGTGTCATCGGGCTGCTCTTCCTCGTGCCGCTGCTCGGTGCGGCCGTCGGTGCCGCGGCCGGGGCCGCCGGTGGTGCCGTGACCGACACCGGCATCAACGACGACTTCATGAAGGAGCTGAGCCAGAACCTCCAGCCCGGTGCCGCCGCGCTGTTCGTCCTGGTGAAGCAGGCCTCCCCGGACAAGGTCGTCCCCCAGATCGCGCCGTTCGGCGGTCAGCTCGTCCAGACCTCGCTGAGCAACGAGGAGGAGGAGCACTTGCGGGCGGCGCTGAAGGCGGCCAAGGGTGAGGCCGCGGCACCGGAGGCCTCGAAGGGGGCCTGACCTGACGCCTCCGTACAGCCCTGTTGGTACGGCCGCTCCCGTCCGGGGGCGGCCGTACCGGCGTTCTCAGACGCCCGGCGCGATCGTGATCAGGCCCTCCGACGCCGCCTTGCGCAGGGCCGTGTGGTCGGCGGCGTTCTGGTCGGTGTAGCACAGCGCGAAGTCGGCCACAGCGCGGTCGAAGATGTCGGCGCGGCCGAGGTAGCCGGAGATGGCGATGCGGTCGCCCGAGCGGGCATGGGCGCGGGCCAGTGCGGTGCCGCACAGTTCGGCGTAGGCGCGCAGTTCCTCCGGGCCGAGGCCTGCGACGTCGGCGGAGCCCTTCATGTCGCGCAGCTGACGCCAGTAGAAGGCGCGGCCCTGGGGGCCGGTCATCCAGCCGAGGAAGATGTCACCGGAGGCCTGGAGCAGGCGCTGGCCCGCGACGACGCGGTGGCCCGGGTGCACGTACGGGCCGTGCGGCTGGTATTCCTCGATGACGGACCGGGTGGCCTCCTTGATCTGGAGGAACAGCGGGTCGTCGGCGTCGCGCCCTTCGAGCAGCACGATGAAGCAGCGGGTGCCGACGCTGCCGACGCCGACGACCTTGCGGGCGGCCTCGACGAAGCGGTAGCGGTCGAGGAGGCGGCGGCGTTCCTCGGCGAGGGTGGAGCGGTAGTCGCTGAACAGTTTGCGCACCGTGGCCGTGTCGGGGGTGCTCGCCGGTTCGAGGAGCGGCGGGTCCCGGATGATGCGGCGGCGCCCGTCGACGACCTCGGTGAGCTTGCCCAGCGCGTGGAGGCTGGTGCGGCGGGTGGCGTGAGCGAGGGTCGCCTGGACGCGGCGCCGGCTGCGGCCCGAGCGGATGAGGGGCAGCAGCTGGTGCGCGTTGATGTGCTCGTACCAGACGGCGAGTTCGCCCATCCCGGAGAGCCGGCGCATCGCGGTGCGGTACGCGGCGGCGGCCGCGCGGGCCGAGCTGAGGGCCTGGGTGTCGGTGTGCCCGTTGTCGCGGGCGGCGACGGCCACGCTCGCGGCCAGCCGCTTCACGTCCCATTCGAAGGGGCCCGGGCTGGTCTCGTCGAAGTCGTTGACGTCGAAGAGCAGGGACCGTTCCGGCGACGCGAAGAGTCCGAAGTTCAACAGGTGGGCGTCGCCGCAGAGTTGGACGGTGAGGCCGGTGGCGCGCTGGGTCGCCAGGTCGCCGGTCATGACGGCGACGGCGCCGCGCAGGAACGCGAACGGGGAGGCCGCCATCCGCCCGTACCGGATGGGCAGCAGCTCGGCGACGCGGTCGGCCGCCTGCCGTTCCAGTACGACGACGGGGTCGACGCGGTCGGCGGAGGGGATCCACGCCCCGTGCGAGGAGCGTGACGCGCGCTTGCGGGCCTCCTTGCCCAGGGCGGCCCGGGCTTGGGGAGTGGTCATGCGGCACCGTCCGCGTGGTCTGCGGGGGCGGGCACGGCTAGTGCCGTAGCGCTCTGCCGACGTCCGCTTTCACCTCGCCGGTGAGGGTGCGGTTGCTGCGGGCCGTCGCCTCCTTGGACTTGCCCTTGTCCACGTCGTCGACCGAGACCACGACCGTGTCGAGAAGGTTGCCGCCGCTGTCGCGGAAGTTGACCTGTACCGCGTACGACGCCTTGGAGTCCGAGCTGTTGGTGGCGGTGACAGGCACCGTGATCCGGTCGCCGCCCTTCGCGACGTCGCCGAGGCGGATGTCGCCCTTGGCGTTCACGCCGCCCTTGACGCGGTCCAGTTCCTCCTGCGCCTTCGCGGTGGCGGAGGCGACCACGTCACCGCCCCGGGACGCCACGGACGACGCGGCGGACGCGGCCTTGGACACCGCGTGGGAGGGGCTGGTGTCGTTGTCCGAGCAGCCGGCCGCCGCGAGGAGCACCACAGCCACGAGCAGCCCGGCCACCGCGCCCCGTATGCCATGTACCGACATCACGCCTCCCGCTGCCCGTTCCGCTGCCGTCACCTCAGTGAAGGCGGCCGGGGCCCGGGCGGCATGCCGGGTACGGCAAACAGGTGAACGGGCCCGGGGGCCGGGGCAGGATGGGGGGCACGGTCGGACGAACAGCCCTGGGAGGTCCTTGTGAGTGGTCGGCGTCGGCACATCGGGGCGCCGGAGCGGCGGGCCAGGCTCGCGGCCGGGCAGCGGCTCGCGCCCGCCGCGCGGGCCGGCTCCGCCGAGGAGGTCGCCGGGTCGCTCGTGGCACTGCACGGCACGGACCCGGCCACCGTGTATCTGGCGGTGGGCGCGCGCCTGCGGGACCCGTCGAAGACGGTCGCCGACGTGGAGCGCGCCCTGTATACGGACCGCTCCCTGGTGCGGATGCACGGCATGCGGCACACGGTGTTCGTGTTCCCCGCCGCGCTCACGGCCGTGGTGCACGCGTCGACGGGTGTGGCGGTCGCCGCGCGGGAGCGTGCCTCCTTCGTCAAGCATCTGGAGGCGGGCAGCGAGCACGACGCCGCGTGGCTCGCGGAGGTCGAGGCGGGCACGCTGGCGGCGATCGGGGCGCGCGGCGAGGCGACCGCGGCGGAACTCGCCGAGGACGAGCCGCGGTTGCGTACGCAGCTGCTGTACGCGCCCGGCAAGAAGTACGAGGCGTGGCAGTCGATCTCGACGCGGCTGCTGCGGGTCCTCGGCATGGAGGGGCGCGTCGTGCACGGGCGGCCCCGCGGGTCGTGGACGTCCAGCCAGTTCCGATGGGCGCTCATGCCCGCGCACCCCGAACTCCCCGTGGCACAAGCCCAGTCGGAGCTGCTCCGGCACTGGCTCGGCTCGTGCGGTCCGGCCACGGAGGCCGACCTGAAGTGGTGGACGGGATGGAAGGTCACCGACGTACGCAGGGCGCTCGCGGCCGTCGGGGCGGTCGAGGTGGAGCTGGACGAGGGAGCCGGGTTCGTGCTCCCCGACGCCGTCGAGCCGGTCAGCGCCGGCACCGAGCCGTGGGCGGCCCTGCTCCCCGGTCTCGACCCGAGCGCGATGGGCTGGCAGCAGCGCGACTGGTATCTGCCGCCGGAGCTGCGCGCGCCGCTCTTCGACGGGGCGGGCAACATCGGGCCCACCGTGTGGTGGGACGGGCGGATCGCCGGCGGGTGGGCGCAGGGCAAGGACGGCACCGTCCGGTGGCGGCTGCTCGCGGACGTGGGCCGTCAGGGCGCGGCCGCCGTCGAGGCGCAGGCCGCGAGGCTCCAGGAGTGGGTGGGCGAGGCGCGGATCACCCCCCGCTTCCGTACGCCACTGGAGAAGGAGCTGGCGGGACCGGCCCCGGCCGGGAAGTGAGTGAACTGCCGTGCGCCGCCCGCCCGTCGAGCAGGACAACGGGCGGGCGGCGCACCTGGTCGTCAGCGGCTGTAGCGCATCAGCGCGCGCACCATGTGGCAGGTGGTGTCCGACGGCGGATGGATACCGACGCGCTCCGCCGTGCTCCGTATCGTCCGGTTGTGGGCCTGGTTCGGGAGGTAGACGCCCGAGTCGAGCAGGGCGATCGCGAGGCGCATGGCCTTGAGGCGGCGGTTGTGCGTGATGTACCAGTCACGCGGCCGTCCCGCGGGCAGGGCCTTCTTCGCGAGTGGCTTGCAGGGCACGTCGATCAGCATCGGTGCGGCAGCGGGCACAGACATCCTCCTGTCGCGGGAGGGAGACCTTCCGAGGCCCTGCGCGGCCCCGGTCGCTCCCTCGAACACTTCCTCGATTCTACTGCCGGGCACTGACAATAGCCGCTGGCCACAAGGCCTTTCCCGTACCTTTGGCCCCATGGAAATCTGGATCAACCCCGCCTGTTCGAAGTGCCGCAGCGCACTCTCCCTGCTCGACGCGGAGGGCGCCGACTACACGGTGCGGCGCTACCTGGAGGACGTGCCGTCCGAGGACGACATCCGCGCCGTCCTGGAGCGGCTCGGGCTGGAGCCGTGGGACATCACGCGGACGCAGGAGGCCGACGCGAAGGAGCTCGGCCTGAAGGACTGGGCGCGGGACGCGGGTTCGCGCGACCGGTGGATCGCGGCCCTCTCCGCGCACCCGAAGCTCATCCAGCGGCCGATCATCACGGCGGAGGACGGTACGGCCGTGGTGGCGCGCAGCGAGGACGCGGTCCGGGACGCGCTCGGACGCCACTGAGCCGCGACGGACTCACCCTGTGGGCCCAACTGGCGTGTGACATACGTTACTTGAGCTTCCCTTGGGTCGGTTGAGTTCCGCCCTCCAGTTACCCGTACGTAACGGTGCGCGCACCGACGTTCGTAACGACGACAGGAGGCGGACATGTCCCGCAGGAGAAGGATGGGCCCCCGGAAGAAGGCCGCGCTCGCGGTGAGCGCTGCCCTCGTCGCCGGTGGCGCGGCGTTCGCTCTCGCGAGTACGGGCAATGCGGCGCCGGTCGCGCAGAACGCCCAGGTCTGCCAGGGCCTGGAGACCGCGATCGCCAACAACCAGAAGTTCATCGACGGGCAGCGGGCCGCCCCGGACGCGCAGTCCGAGGCCCGCATCGCCAACCGGGAAGCGGTCATCGCGGAGATCCGGCGCAAGGAGGCGGCGTCCGGCTGCGAGGCCGGGGAGGGGGCGCAGACCGGAGCGCAGGCCGGAGCCGGGGCCGATGACGCGGCCGGAGCCGGGGCCGGTTCCGATGACGCGGCCGGCGGCATGGAGACGGTGACCGCCGCGCCGCCGGACACCGTCACCGCCGAACCCGGCCCCACGGACGCGGCCGGCGGCGCCGGTGACGCAGGAGGGGACGCCGCCGGTGAGCAGGTCTGTGCGGGTTCGACCGTGACGCTGTCCGGTGAGGGCGGCGCGCCCGCCGCGTCCAGCGGGCAGTTCCCCGCCGGGACGAAGCTCAAGGTCACCAACCTGGACAACGGCAAGTCCACGTCCGTCGAGGTCACATCCGTCTCCGGGAGCTGCGTCCTGCTGAACAACTCGGCGTTCGAGCAGGTTCGCGAACCGGGCAAATTCCTCATCCGTAACGCACGTATAGAGAAGGTGGGCTGACCTCACAGGCCCACCAGGCCCACGGCCCCGGCCCGCGCGCGTGCCCCCATGACGTGCGCGGGCCGGGGCCGTCCGGCGAAACGTGACTCCGGCCACAGGAGGGCTCGGGTAACACGGGGTTCACATACGGGCAACGGACGGGAAATCGCCTGTTGACAGTCTGCGGAGCAGCACACCGAGGCGCCGCACCCGCACATGACTGCGCCGTACAGACCCACCCGAAGGATGTGGCCCCGTGACGTTCAAGGCTGAGTACATCTGGATCGACGGCACCCAGCCGACGGCCAAGCTCCGTTCGAAGACGAAGATCATCGCGGGTTCCGCGCCGGCGCTCGAAGAGCTGCCGATCTGGGGCTTCGACGGTTCGAGCACCAGCCAGGCCAAGGGCCACGCCTCCGACCGCGTGCTGCGTCCCGTCGCCTCCTACCCGGACCCGATCCGCGGCGGCGGCGACATCCTCGTCATGTGCGAGGTCCTGAACATCGACATGACGCCGCACGAGTCCAACACCCGTGCCGCGCTCGCCGAGGTCGCGGAGAAGTTCGCCGCGCAGGAGTCGGTCTTCGGCATCGAGCAGGAGTACACGTTCTTCGAGGGCGAGCGCCCGCTCGGCTTCCCCGTGGGCGGCTTCCCGGCGGCGCAGGGCGGCTACTACTGCGGTGTCGGCGCGGACGAGATCTTCGGCCGTGACGTCGTCGAGGCGCACCTGGACAACTGCCTCAAGGCGGGCCTCGGGATCTCCGGCATCAACGCCGAGGTCATGCCCGGCCAGTGGGAGTTCCAGGTCGGCCCGCTCGCCCCGCTCGAGGTCTCCGACCAGCTGTGGGTGGCCCGCTGGCTGCTGTACCGCACCGCCGAGGACTTCGACATCTCCGCGACCCTCGACCCGAAGCCGGTCAAGGGCGACTGGAACGGCGCCGGCGCGCACACCAACTTCTCCACGAAGGCGATGCGCGAGGGGTACGAGGCGATCATCACCGCGTGCGAGTCGCTCGGCGAGGGCTCGAAGCCGATGGACCACGTCAAGAACTACGGCGCGGGCATCGACGACCGTCTGACGGGTCTGCACGAGACCGCCCCGTGGAACGAGTACAGCTACGGCGTCTCCGACCGCGGTGCCTCGGTCCGCATCCCGTGGCAGGTCGAGAAGGACGGCAAGGGCTACATCGAGGACCGCCGTCCGAACGCGAACGTCGACCCGTACGTCGTGACGCGCCTGATCGTCGACACCTGCTGCACCGCTCTGGAGAAGGCCGGCCAGGTCTGATCCGCGGCACCTGATTCCCGAAGGGCGCCCACCGGTCCGGTGGGCGCCCTTCGCGTCGCCGCGCACCTCGCACAGCGTCAAGTTCACGCCAAGGTGCCGTCCGACCCGTGAGAGGGGGGTCCTGCCCCGCGACCCCGTCTGCTTCAATGGAGCCATGGCCAGCTTCCACGACACCGCGACGGGTCGCCACGACCTCGAGCCCTTCTGGCCTTCCCGTCAGCACCACGACTTCGACCGGGTGTGTTGCCGCGCGGAGAACGCGCAGGCCCTCTAAAGCCGATTCACCCCGGCGTTCGGCCCGCGCGCACGACGTAGGTCCTTCTGTGACCTCGCAGTTCTCGATGATCTCGATGACTCCTCGCGCGAAAGAGTTGACCACTCATGGCGAACACCCGTTCCTTCACCACCGCTTCCCCGGTGACCTCCGCCCCCTCCCCCGTCGCCTCCGGCCGTCACCGGCTGCGCGCCGTCGACCGGGACGAGGTGGTGGATGTCGCCGACTTCCTGCCGCCGGGCGCGACCTGGCTGCCCGCTCCCCCGCACACCTTGCCCACGCTGCCGGGCCGGCCCCCGATGATCGGCTACCTGGTCCTCGTACCGGCGGACCAGCAGCCGCTGCTCCCGGTGCCCGACGAGCCCGGGCGGCGGCCCGAAGCCGCTCCGCAGGACAGCGCCACCGCCACCGACGCGCTCGTCCGCATCGACAGCACACAGCGCACCGCGCAGGTCGACGGGCGCCGACTCGACCTGACCTACCTGGAGTTCGAGCTGCTCGCGCACCTCGTCGCGCATCCGCACCGGGTGCACACCCGCGACCAGCTGGTGACCACGGTGTGGGGCTACGGGCACGTGGGCGACGGACGGACGGTCGACGTCCATGTCGCGCGGCTGCGGCGCAAGCTCGGGGCCGAGCACCGTCAGGTGATCCAGACGGTGCGGCGGGTCGGCTACAAGTACGCCCCGCCGGCCACGCGTTGACCGTCGAGCGGAGCGCCGTCCGCCGGCCGTCCCCGGCCGAATGGTTCTCCCACGGGCAGAAACGGATTCCCTGACACGTCCCGAGCGGGCAGAGTCACCGGTATGAGACTTCTGGTACTCGGCGGTACGGAATTCGTGGGGCGCGCGGTGGTGGAGGCCGCGGTCGCCCGGTCCTGGGACGTGACGGTCTTCCACCGCGGGCAGCACGCGGCGCCCGAAGGGGTGCGGTCCCTGCACGGGGACCGCACCCTGGCAGACACGGACGGCGGGCTCGCCGCGCTCGCGCAGAGCGAGGGCGAGTGGGACGTCGTCGTGGACACCTGGGGGGCGGCGCCCCGCGCGGTCCGCGACTCCGCCCGGCTGCTCGCAGGGCGCGCGGGCCGCTACGTGTACGTGTCGACCTCGTCCGTGTACACGTGGGCGCCCCCGCCCGGCTACACCGAGGACGCCCCGGTCGTCGACGGTGCCTCGCCCGACGCGGAGCGGACGGACTACGCACGGGACAAGCGGGGCGGCGAGCTCGCGGCGGTCGGCGCCTTCGGCGCGGACCGCTCCCTGCTGGTGCGGTGCGGTCTGATCCTCGGCCCGTACGAGAACATCGGCCGGCTCCCCTGGTGGCTGGGGCGGATCGCACGGGGCGGCCCCGTGCTCGCACCCGGCCCCCGCGAACTGCCGCTCCAGTACATCGACGTACGCGACCTCGCCGCCTGGGTCCTCGATGCGGCACAGGCCGGACTGAGCGGCCCGTACACCGTGATCAGCCCCTCCGGGCACACGACCATGGGCGGACTGCTCGACGCCTGCGTCCGGGCCACCGGGGGCGATGCCGACCTGCGCTGGACCGCTCCCGAAGTGATCACCGCGGCCGGGATCGAGCCGTGGATGCAGCTGCCGGTGTGGGTGCCGCCGGGCGGTGACATGCATGCCGCGCTGCACAGCGCCGACGTGGCGAAGGCGGTCGCGGCGGGGCTGCGCTGCCGGCCCGTCGAGGAGACCGTCGCCGACACCTGGGCCTGGCTGGAGTCCATCGGCGGGAAGGCCCCGCAGCGCCCGGACCGGCCGGTGCTCGGCCTCGACCCGGCGACGGAGGCGAAGGTCCTGGCGGGCTGAAGCCCAGGGTCCCCCGGAGGTGGTGCCAGGTACACCCCGGACGGGTGCCCGGCCCCATGCCCTGTACGGCCCCGGCCGGGGAGACTGGGGGCGAACGGGTCGGGCGGTGGACGGAGAGCGGGATGGACGCGTCGGGCAAGAGCGGCGGGCGGGCACGCCGCGCCCTGGTGGCGGGGGCGCGCGGCCTCGTGCTGGCGGTGGCGGGGTTCGCCGGGTCGCTCACCCTCTTCGTGCTGTCCGTCCTGTCGATCGTGTTCACCGTCCTGGGTGTCGGTGTGCTCACCACTCCGGCTGTGCTCTCCCTGGTCAGGTCCTGGGCGAACCGGCGGCGCGTCGCCGCCGCCGAGTGGTACGGGATCCGCATCCCGGCGGCGTACCGGCCCTTCCCCGCCGACATGCGGACCGGGCTCGTCGGGCAGGCGGAGCGGTGCCGGCTGATGCTCGGTGACCCGGCGACCTGGCGGGACCTGCTGTGGCTGCCCGTCGACATGACGGCCGGGTTCGCGACCGCGCTCCTGCCGGCCGCGCTCCTCTTCTATCCCCTTGAGGGATACGCCCTCGCGGCGGGCCTGTGGCGCGTCTTCACGGACGGCACGTATGTCGGCTGGTGGTACGGGTTCGTGCCCATCAGCGGCCAGGGCTCCGCGTTCCTGGCGGCCGGCCTCGCCACCGCGCTCCTCGTCGCCGGCTACTTCACGGCCCCGCTCCTGCTGCGCGCCCACTTCCAGCTGACCCGCGCGGTCGTCACCCCGGACGAGGGCGAACTGGCCGCCCGCGTCGAGGTGCTGACACAGACGCGGCGCGACGCGGTCGACACCTCGGCCGCGGAACTGCGCCGCATCGAGCGTGACCTGCACGACGGCGCACAGGCCCGCCTCGTCGCCATGGGCATGGACCTCGGCACGATCGAGGCGCTCATCGAGAAGAACCCGCGGAAGGCCAAGGAGCTGCTCGCGCAGGCCCGCAGGTCCTCCGCCGACGCCCTCACCGAGCTGCGCGACCTGGTCCGCGGCATCCATCCGCCGGTCCTCGCCGAGCGCGGCCTCGGTGACGCGGTGAAGGCGCTCGCGCTGCGGCTGCCGGTCGCCACCGACGTCGACGTGGACCTGTCGGGCCGCGCCGAGGCACCCGTCGAGTCGGCGGCGTACTTCGCCGTCAGCGAGGTCCTCACGAACGCCGTCAAGCACTCGGGGGCCGACCGCATCTGGGTCGACGTGCACCACACCGGGGCGGCGGGCATGCTGCGGATCGCCGTCACCGACAACGGCAAGGGCGGGGCGCGTATCGGGGCGGGGTCGGGGCTGAGCGGGATCGAGCGCCGGCTCGGTACATTCGACGGCGTCCTCGCCGTCAGCTCCCCCGCGGGCGGTCCGACCATGGTGACGATGGAGATTCCTTGCGCGTTGTCCTAGCCGAAGATCTCTTCCTGCTCCGCGACGGCCTGGTGCGGATGCTGGAGGCGTACGACTTCGAGGTCGCCGCGGCCGTCGAGAGCGGGCCCGAACTGACCAAGGCGCTGGCCGAGTTGCAGCCGGACGTAGCGGTCGTCGACGTACGGCTGCCGCCCTCGCACACGGACGAGGGGCTGCAGTGCGCGCTGGCCGCACGGCGGGCGCGGCCGGGGCTGCCGGTCCTCGTCCTGTCGCAGCACGTGGAGCAGCTGTACGCGCGCGAGCTGCTCGCCGACGGGAACGGCGGGATCGGCTATCTGCTGAAGGACCGGGTGTTCGACGCGGACCAGTTCATCGACGCGGTGCGCCGGGTCGCCGCGGGCGGGACCGCGATGGACCCGCAGGTGATCAAGGAGATCCTCTCGCGGCGGGCCGCCGACGCGCCGCTCGGCGGTCTGACACCGCGCGAAATGGAGGTTCTGGAACTCATGGCGCAGGGCCGGTCGAATGCGGCCATCGCGGGCCAACTCGTCGTCACGGAACGGGCGATCGCGAAACACACCTCCAATATCTTTCTGAAGCTGGGACTTCCGGTGTCGGACGACGACAACCGGCGGGTTCTCGCCGTCATCGCCTATCTGGATCAGGGCCGTTGAGATTCCGCCGGGAAATCACCGGTGCTCTCTTTGAACAAGGGGCCCGTGTGGTGCGTACGTAGCTCCATGGGACGCACATCACGAAAACGGCGCTCGTCACTCGCGACGCGCATGACGGTCGCGTCGGCCGCACTGCTCCTGGGTGGAGGAGGGCTGGTCGCGGTGAACGTCTACGCGTCCGCCCACGAGGAGAACCCGGCGCAGCGCGGCGACGGCGCGGAGCAGCAACAGCAGCAGGTCGCCACCATCGACTGCCCCGACGTGGGCAACGGGCTCTCCGACGTGCCGGACGCCGCGCGGTCGGAGGTCGACGGCGAACTGGCCACGATGGACAGCCAGATCACCGAGTCGTACCAGCGCCTCGCGGCCTCGCGGGACGCGGCGGCGCGGGACCCCGACTTCGTGCAGAACAGCATTCTGCAGCCGTTGAAGGAGCGGCGTTCGACCCTCATCGACCGGATCAGCCTGGAGATCAGCCGGGCGGGCGGGACGGCCCCCGAGGGCATGAAGGACCTCGCGGCCTGCACGGCCAGGTCGGCCGGCACCGACGGCAGCCCCCCGGCCGGCTCCGCTGCACCGTCCGCCCCCGCGGACAGCGGCCAGCAGGACGGCGGCCGGCAAGGGGACGGCGGACAGCAGGGTGGCGGACAGGACGACGGGCAGGGAGGCGCTCAGCAGAACGGCAACGGCCCCGACGCCTCCGACTTCGTCGACATCAACTCCGTCCAGCCCAACGTGAAGGCGCCGCCCAACCAGCAGGCCGCCTCCCGCGGCACGTTCACCACGAAATGCGGGCGGAACGAGAACGGCAAGTTCAATCCCGACAACGTCATCGTGGCGCCCGGTGTGAGCAATGGCGCGCACCATATGCACGACTACGTGGGAAATCAGGCGAACGACGCTTTCGCCAGTGACGACGATCTTGCGAATGGCGACACGAGCTGCCGCAATCAGGGCGACAAGTCGACCTATTACTGGCCTGTTCTGCGCCTCCAGAACGGAAAGGACGAGAACGACGCGCAGGCCGACGGCGGCGGCAAGGACCAGAATGTCGGCGAGATCCAGACACCTGCCTCGGTCACGCTGAAGTTCGTGGGAAATCCAGCCGGCAAGGTCGTCGCCATGCCGCGGTTCCTGCGCATCATCACCGGTGACGCCAAGGCCTTCACCAACGGCGACGCGAACGCGAACGCGTCCTGGAGCTGCACCGGCTTCGAGGACCGCCAGCTCAAGGACAAGTACCCGATCTGCCCTGAGGGCAGCAAGGTCGTGCGGTCGTTCAAGTTCCAGAGCTGCTGGGACGGGCGCAACACCGACAGCGCCAACCACCGTACGCACGTCGCCTTCGCCGACCCCAACAGCGGGGCCTGCCCGCAGGGCTTCCAGGCGATCCCGCAGCTGCGGCAGCGCATCGTGTACGACGTCCCGCCCGGCCCCGGATTCGCCGTCGACTCGTTCCCCGAGCAGCTGCACAAGCCCGTGACCGACCACGGCGACTTCATCAACGTCTTCGACGACGGCCTGATGAAGCGCGTCGCGAGCTGCATCAACCGGGGTCAGCGCTGTACCTGACGGCCTGACCCCCGTCGACTGCTGCGCGGTCGGCTCGCGCGGTGACCGTCAGTGCCCGGAGTGCCCGTCCTCCTCGTGACCCCCGCCACTACTCCCCGAGTGGTGCGAGGAGGACTTCTCCACGGTCCCGCCGAGCCGGCCGCGCAGCACTGTGACCGCCTTCTCGTCGCCGACCGCGATCCACCGGCGGCCGATCAGATACGTGCCGCCGTAGTCGTCGGCCTGGTCGAGCCACTCGGCCTGGCCGCGGTCGGTGGCGAAGGTAGCGAGGATGTAGCGGTCCCGGCCGTCGCCGCAGGTGGCCTGGCGCAGCTCGTCGGCGTCCGTCTGGATGTCGGGCCTGCACTTCGCCCTGGCCGCGAGCTGTTCCAGGCTGCCGGTCGCGGTCTTCGGCACGCCGTCGGCGCTCGATCCGCAGCCGGTCAGGACCGCCAGCGAGACCACCGCCCCGGTCACCCATATGCGCCGCATGCCTCGCGTCATTCCCATCGTTTCCTTCCGTCCCGTGCGGCGACACGAACTCGCCAGCTCCGTACACAGCGTTGAGCAAGGGGGGTCACAGGGTTACCGTGCGCCGCACCATCCGACACAGGGGGCAGACCATCTATGACCGCCTACGCACCGTCGCGACGTTCCGTCCTCGGCACCGCCGGCGCCATCGGCCTGGGAGCCGCCGCGGGGTTCCCCGTCACGGCTCACGCCGCCGAGGGCCCTGCCTTCGATACGGCTCCCGTACGCTCCGCACTCAACAGACTGCTCCCGGGTCACGCGGACCAGTTCCGTCTCAGGTTCCTCTCCGCGCCGGGCGGCGGCGACCGGTTCCGGGTGACGGGCACGCGGGGGAGAGTCGAGGTGGCCGGCACGACACCGGCCGTGCTGCTCACGGGAGTTCACTGGTATCTCAAGTACGTCTGCGGGGCGCACATCGCGTGGAACGGCAGCCAGCTCGACCTGCCGAAGACCCTGCCGGCGCCCCCGCGCCCGCTGGAGAGATCCACCGCGCTCCCCCACCGGTTCGCCCTCAACGACACGAACGACGGCTACACCGCGCCGTACGCGGACTGGCCGTACTGGGAGCGGATGATCGACGTCCTCGCGCTGCACGGGTGCAACGAGGTCCTCGTCATCGCGGGCACGGAGGCCGTGTACGAGCGCGTCCTGAAGGACTTCGGGTACAGCGACGCGGAGTCGCGCGCCTGGCTGCCGGCGCCCACGCACCAGCCGTGGTGGCTCCTGCAGAACCTGTCGGGGTACGGCGGACCGCTCTCGCCCGAACTCATCGCGAAGCGCGTCGCACTGGGCCGCAGGATCACGGACAGGCTGCGCGAGCTCGGCATGTCGCCCGTGTTCCCCGGCTACTACGGGCACGTTCCCCACGGCTTCGTGGAGCGCAACGGCGGGGACGCGCACGTCGTCGCGCAGGGCACCTGGCACGGCTTCGACCGGCCCGACTGGCTCGACCCGCGCACGCAGTCCTTCGCCGACGTGGCCGCGTCGTTCTACGGACATCAGCGGGACCTGTTCGGCGCGGCCGGGCACTTCAAGATGGACCTGCTGCACGAGGGCGGCACAGCCGGTGACGTGCCCGTGCCGGACGCGGCGCGCGGCGTCGAGAAGGCCCTGCAGAAGGCGCACCCGGGAGCCACGTGGGTGATTCTCGGCTGGGAGGCCAACCCGCTGCCCGCGCTCATCGACGCGATCGACAAGAAGCGCATGCTGATCGTCGACGGCGTCTGTGACCGCTTCACGGCCGTCACCGACCGCGAGAAGGACTGGGGCGGCACGCCCTACGCCTTCGGCACGATCCCGAACTTCGGCGGGCGGACCACCATCGGCGCCCGCGCGCACATCTGGAACGAGAAGTTCTTCGCGTGGCGGGACAAGCCGGGCAGCGCGCTCGCCGGCACGGCCTTCATGCCGGAGGGCACCGACCGCGACCCGGCCGCCTTCGAGCTGTTCTCCGAACTCGCCTGGACCGAGGGCAAGGTGGACCGGGCGGCCTGGTTCTCCGGGTACGCCGATTTCCGTTACGGAGGCCGGGACGCGGACGCTCGGGCGGCCTGGCGCGCCCTGCACGACACCGCGTACCAGCACACGGCGGTGGAGCGCAGCGACGCGCACGACTCCCTGTTCTGTGCCCGTCCCGACCTGGCCGCGAACCGGGCCGCCGAGTACGCGCCCCGCGCCCTGGCCTACGACCCGGGCCGCTTCGACGCGGCCCTGAGCGGACTGCTCGGCGTGGCCGGCGGGCTGCGGAGCTCCGCCGCGTACAAGTACGACCTGGTGGACGTGGCGCGGCAGGCGCTCGCGCACCGCTCGCGTCAGCTCCTGCCGCAGCTGCGGGCCGCGTACGCGAGGAAGGACCGGGACGCCTTCCGGAGCCTGGCGACGCTGTGGCTGAAGCTGATGCGGCTGTCCGACGACGTGACGGGGACGCATCCGGCGTTCCTGCTCGGGCCGTGGATCGACGAGGCGCGGCGGCTCGCGACGAGCGACGCCGAGCGCGCCGAGTTCGAGCGCACGGCGAAGGTGCTCATCACGGTGTGGGGCGACCGCGCCACGTCCGACCCGGGGAACCTGCACGAGTACGCCAACCGCGAGTGGCACGGGCTGATGTCCGACTTCTACGTGCCGCGCTGGCAGAAGTGGCTGGACGCCCTGGAGGACGCGCTGGCCACGGGGTCGGCGCCCGCGGCCGTCGACTGGTTCGCGTTCGAGGAGCCGTGGACCGTGGAGCGCAAGGACTATCCGCTGCGGCCCATCGGGGACGCCTACAAGACGGCGGCGCGCGTACGTGACGTGCTCGCGCGGGCGCCCTACCAGGGCTCGCTGACCGTCACCGCCCAGCCGGCCGCGTTCCCTCCCGGCGGGCACGCGCGCGTGGAGGCCGCTTTCCGCAACGTCAACGGGCTGCGGGCGACCGGGCGCGTGGACTTCACGCTGTCCGGCATCGATGCCGCGCCCGAGGGCTCCACGTCCCTGGCGAGCGTCGCGCCCGCGGGCTCGGGCACGGTCCGCTGGCAGGCGAGCGCTCCCGGCACGCCCCTGGACCGGCCGCTGCGCCCGCTGCCGTACGAGCTCACCGTGCGGTACGGGCCGCAGGGCGAGGGCCGGGTGGCGTCGGTCCACGCGGGGACGCTCTTCGAGGCCGGGCCGCTCGACAGTGCCTGGCGGACCGTCACCAGCAATGCCGCCGTCTTCGGGCAGTTGGGCGACCGGTACGCGATCGACGGGGCGGGCACCGACCTGTGGAAGGGAACCACGGAGTTCGGCTCGGCGTACCGCGAGGGCGCCTTCACGGACGGCTCGTCGGCTGAGGTCACGGTGACCGCGCAGGCCGCCACGGGCCCGTGGGCGCGGGCCGGCCTCATCGTCCGCAACTCCCTGGCGACGCCCGGCTCCCCGGGCTTCCTGAACCTCTCCGTGACGCCGTCCAACGGGGTCGTGCTGTCGTACGACACGAACGGGGACGGCACGCTCGACACGTACCGGCGCATCACCGGGATCAAGGCGCCGGTGACGCTGAGGCTGACGCGGTCCGGCGGCTCGTACACGGGTGAGTGCTCGACGGACGACGGGGCGACCTGGCGGACCGTCGCGGCCGTGGCGGTGCCGGGGGCGGCGGCGACGCAGGACGTGGGGCTGTTCATGACGGCGACGAACGGGGGCGGCGGGGCGCGCGGCACCGTGGAGTTCGGGGGCTGGCAGCTCGGGTAGCGGCGGGCCCTGGGCCAGAATGGGCGGGACAAAAGCCGTGAATCCGGTCACGGCTGCGACCTCTGGAGTCCCGCCCATGCCCGCGATCCCCGCCACCACCGTCGCCAGCCTCCGTGACCTCGGCGGGATCCCGCTGCCCGGCGGACGCACCGTACGCCCGGGCCTCGCCCTGCGGTCCGGGCAGCTCGACCGGCTCGACCCCGCGACCGATCCGGCGTTCGCCGCGCTCGGCATCCGCACGATCGTCGACTTCCGCACCAACAGCGAGCGCGCCTCCCACCCCGACCACGTCCCCGACGGCGTCCATGTCCTGGTCGCGGACGCGCTCGCCGACAAGATCGCCCAGACCGGGGCCGCACCCGTCTCCGCGCAGCTCAGGCATGTCCTGTCCGACCCGGCGCTCGCCGACGAGAAGCTCGGCGGCGGGCGCGCCGAGTCACTCTTCGCCGACACCTACCGCGCCCTCGTCTCCACGAAGTCCGCGCGGGCCGCCTACCGCACGCTCCTGACCGAACTGGCCGACCCCGACGCGGGCCCGCTGCTCTTCCACTGCACCGCGGGCAAGGACCGCACCGGCTGGGCCGCGGCGGTCGTTCTGACGCTCCTCGGCGCGGACCAGGCGGCCCTGGAGTCGGAGTACCTGTCGGTCAACTCGGCGGTACGGGAGGCCTTCGCGCCGCTCGTCGAGGGGTTCACCGCGCAGGGCGGCGACCCGGAGATCGCGCTCGCGCTGATCGGCGTACAGGCGTCGTACCTGCACGCCGCGCAGGACGAGGTGGCGGTGCAGTACGGGGACTTCGAGACGTACGTGCGCGAGGGGCTCGAGGTGCCGGACGAGGCGGTGGAACGGATCCGGAAGCGGCTGACGGCCGGGTGACGCGGGGGTGCGAGGGTTCGGGGGCGCGGGTGGCGTGGGAGCTCGGGGGTGCGGGATCCCGGCGAAACCCCTGTGCCGCGTGGGCACATCCGTGCCAAGGTGGCCCGATGAGCAGCGAAGACTGGGAAGCGCGCTTGAGCGCGGTGTGGGCGAGCATCGACGCCTCCGACGGGTCCGCAGCGTCCACCGCGGGCGACTTCCGTGCCGCCATCGACGACCTCGTCGCCGAGTTGCCGGACGGCAGCCCGCTCGGCCCGTTCGAGCGCGCCAGCGCGTTCGACTCGACCGGTCACTCGGACCGGGCCGTGCCGCTGTACCAGGAGGCCCTGAAGCTCGGCCTGTCCGGCTACCGGGGCCGCCGCGCGAAGATCCAGCTCTCCAGCTCCCTGCGCAACACGGGCAGGCCCGAGGAAGGTGTGGCCCTTCTCACGCCCGAACTCGACGCGCCCTCCGACGAGTTGGACGACGCCGTGCGCGCCACGCTGGCGTTGTGCCTGTCCAGCCTGGGCCGGGACCGCGAGGGTCTGTCACTGGTCCTCGGCGCGCTGGCGCCCCATCTGCCCCGATACCAGAGGTCGATGGCGAATTACGCCCGCCTGCTGGTCGAACCGGAGCCGGAGCCGGGGTGACACCGTGAAGTGACCATCCGACGATTCGCTCGTTCAGCTGAACGTGTTGTCGAAGGTGCAGTCACAGGATGTCGTCCCCCGTCCCGGTCCGGTCGTCGACGTGGAGCAGGCCGAGGCCGCTCTCGTCGAGCACTACCCGCGGCTCGTCCGGCTCGCCTATCTGGTGCTCCCGCCCAGCCTCGGCCGCAACCGCCGGGTACTCACGGCGCACTCCCTGACCCAGCGCGCCCTGCCGCGTGCCCGCGCCTCGGCCGACGCCGCGGCCGTCCCGGCGCCCCGCACCGCCGAAGGGCGCAACGGCGATCCGGGCTACGGATTCGTACGGCTCCGGGTCCTGCGCACCGCGCTCGACGCCGGCCGCCCGCTGCGGCGCAGGGCCTGGCCCCGGCGCTCCCAACTGCCTCCGCTGCTTCCCCAGGTGTGGGGTCTGCGGCTCTTCCCGCGCTCGGGCGGGGCCGACGAACTGGCCCTGGACCAGGGGCTGTCCGCGCTCAGCGGCCCCGGCCGCGCCGCGTTCGTCCTGCGCGGCCTCGAACGGCTCGACGACAGCGCCGTACGGAACCTGCTGGGCGCGGCCGGTGCCGAGGACCCGGACGCGGCGCTCGCCGAGGCGGACGGCGTGACCATGCCGGCGGGGAAGAACGCGCTCGCCCTCCTGGAGTCGACGGAGTTCGACCCGTGCTCGCTCCAGGCCAGGCCGCCCGATCTGATGCGGCGCAGGCAGCATGTGAAGGCCGTGATCGCGGCAGCCGCGGCGACGCTGGTGTGCGGGGCGCTGCTCGGCCTGCCGGGCGGCGGCTGGGGCCCCGAGGGGGCCGCGGCGCCCGCGTACGCGCAGAACCCGGCGGGCCTGGCCGCCCTGGATCCCGGCAAGTTGACGAGGGTCCCGGCCACGGCGTGGCAGACGTCGGCCCGTACGGACTTCTCGGTGTGGCCCGCGCGCGGCTCCCTGGCCGGCGACCGGCCGCTGCTGCGGCGCGCCCTCGCGGTCTGGGCGCGGCCGGGCGGCTCCGTCCAGGTCTCCGCGACACCGGGCACCCAGGCCGGAGCCCCGCCCGGACCCCCGCAGCTGCTGTACGCGGGCGAGGTCGACCAGGCGCGGATCGTGCTGTTCTACGACGGCCTTCGCATCGTGCGGTACGCGGAGCCGAAGGACGGCACGAGCGGCGCCGCGCTCGACTTCGCACGGGCGGACGGCGCCACGGGCCCGGAGGCCGGCGCCCTGGTCGTGGACCGGGCCGACGGCAACGTGCGCTATCTGACCGCGCCCTGGGTGCGGAGCGCCGCCGTGCGGAACCTGCTGCGTCCGTCGGCGGCGCCGATGCCGATCGACCGCGCCCCCGACGGCGTGACGGCCCCGTTCGCCAGCCCCGCGCTCGCCCGCGACTGCACGTCGTGGAACGCGCTCGCCCTGCGGGACGACGCGGGCACCCGCCTCTCCACCGACCTCGGCGAGCTCGTGCCCGCCCATCTCACGGCGGGCCGTCCCGGCGCGCCGCGCGAGGCGGTCGCGGCCGACTGGCAGCACTCGGCGTGCTTCCTCACCTCCGTACGCTCGCACGGCGTGCGCACCGTCAACTCCTGGTCGTACGCGCGCCAGCAGCTCCCGGAGGGCAGCGGCGCGGCGGACTGGGCGTGCGCGCGGGCCGACACCTGGCGGGGCGGCGGAGCGCGGACGCTGGCCCTGTTCACGGCGCCCGGCGGGACGACGGCGGCGGTCGCCGCGAAGTCGGAGGGGACCCCGGCCTGCGGCAGCCGGGACCCGCTGGTCCTCGCGGGCGTGCTGTGGAAGTCGCGGGGCGGCACCTGGTACGTGGTGGCCGCCGCGAGCAAGCAGGTCACGTCGATCGCGTCGTCGGGCGGCGCCCGGGCCGCGGACAACGTCCTCGCCGCGCCCACCCGGCAGGGGGCCAGGACGAAGCTGACCGGCCGCACGGCGACAGGCCGCGAGGTGGGCGCCCTGCGCTGAACCGCCGGCGCCCCGGCGGACACCCCTTGCTGACACTTCCGTAAAGAAATCGGCGCACGAGGGGTGTACCCGCCTCCTACCCGTCAGTACATTGACGCCATGTCTCATAAGCAGAGCCGGGCACCGCGGCCCGTCGCTGACGAGCGCGTCGCGCTCAAGGCACGCAGGGTCTCCTTCTCCTGGGACAGGACCCCGCTGCACTGGATCCCGGACGACCCGTTCACCACGCACACGATCAACGTGCTGCATCTCCTGCTGCCCGCCGGAGAGCGCTGGTTCGTGCACGTCTACAAGCAGGTCCTGCCGTACATCCGCGACGATCGGCTCCGCGAGGACGTGATCGGGTTCATCGGCCAGGAGGCCATGCACTCGCAGGCCCACGACGAAGTGCTGCCGCACCTCAAGGAGCAAGGACTCGACCCGACCCCGTACACCGCGCAGGTCGACTGGTTCTTCGAGAAGCTGCTCGGTGACCGGACGCTGCCGCCGGGGCGGGCGCGCGAGTGGTGGCTGATGGAGCGGGTCGCGCTCATCGCCGCGATCGAGCACTACACGGCGTTCCTCGGCGACTGGGTGCTCAACGCGGACGAGCTGGACCGCAAGGGCGCGGACCCCACGATGCTGGACCTGCTGCGCTGGCACGGCGCGGAGGAGGTCGAGCACCGCTCGGTCGCCTTCGAGCTGTTCGAGCACGTCGACGGCGGCTACCGGCGCCGGGTGCGGACCTGGGCGCTCGCGTTCTCGGCGCTGATGTTCCTGTGGCAGCGCGGGGCGCGCTTCTTCATGGAGAACGACCCGACGGTGCTCGACGGCAAGGCGTCGTTCAAGGAGTTCTACCAGGGCGGGAAGCGGGGCGTCCTGCCCTCCACTGGCGCCATGGTGAAGTCCATCCCGCGCTATCTCAGCCGCTCCTACCACCCCTCCCAGGAGGGCAGCACCGCGCAGGCGGTCGCCTATCTGGCCACCTCCCCCGCCGCGACGGCGGCGAGCGCGGCGGCGAGCACCAAGCCCTCGAACGGAGCCGTCTGACCATGCCCCGTCTCCGCACCCCACGGCTGCGTACCGTCCTGCTCGTCACCGGCTCCGCCCTGCTCGCGCGCCGCGCCCTGCGCCGCCGCATCCAGGCGTCCCCGCTGTGGCCGATGCCCGCGCTCGACGAGCCGGTCTCGGGCCGTCCGCGCGCGCGTGCCCTGCGGCTCCTCGTCGCGCGGCACGAGTCCGTCGCCGACGGTGTCGTCCAACTGCGCCTCGAGGGGCAGGACCTGCCCGCCTGGGAGCCGGGCGCGCATCTCGACCTCGTCCTGCCGTCGGGGCTGATCCGGCAGTACTCGCTGTGCGGTGACCCCGAGGACACCTCGTCGTACACCGTGGCGACGCGGCTCATCGAGGACGGCAGGGGCGGCTCGCGCGAGGTGCACGAGCAGCTGCACGAGGGGTCGGAGGTCGAGGTGCGCGGCCCGCGCAACCGCTTCCCCCTCACCGCCGGCGCCCCGTCGTACGTGTTCGTCGCGGGCGGCATCGGCATCACGCCGGTCCTGCCGATGCTGCGGGCCCTCGAAGCCCGGGGCGCGGACTGGCGGCTGCTGTACGCGGGCCGCACGCGCGCGTCGATGCCGTTCCTGGAGGAGGCGGAGAAGCTCGGCGGCGAGCGGGGCAGGGTGCGCGTCGTCGCCGAGGACGAGGAGGGGCGCCCCGATCTGGCGGGCCTGCTCGCACAGGCGGCGCCGGACACCGCGGTCTACTGCTGCGGGCCGGAGGGGCTGATGGAGGCCGTGGCGGCGGCGCTTCCCGGCCACTGCGCGCTGCATCTCGAACGGTTCGCCCCGCACACGTCGGCCGACGGCAACGGGCCGTTCGAGGTCGAACTGCGGCGCACCGGCCGCACCGTCCCCGTACCGGCGGGCACTTCGGTGCTCGCGGCGGTGCGCGCCGAGGTGCCGAGTGTGGCGTACTCCTGCGAGCAGGGGTTCTGCGGGACGTGCCAACAGCGGGTCCTGGAGGGCGAGATCGACCACAGGGACGAGCTGCTCACGGACTCGGAGCGTGACGACTCGATGCTGATCTGTGTCTCCCGGGCGCGCGGGGAGCGGCTCGTGCTGGACCTGTGACCGGCTCACGCGGACCGGCCCCGCACGGGGCCGGAATTGCTCGGTAGGGTGTTCGTATGACAACCGGGGTGCGCCGCAGGATGGGAGTCGAGGAGCGCCGGCAGCAGTTGATCGGGGTCGCACTCGAACTGTTCAGCCACCGCTCCCCCGACGACGTCTCCATCGACGAGATAGCCGCGGCCGCGGGCATTTCCCGGCCACTGGTCTACCACTACTTCCCGGGCAAACTCAGCCTGTACGAGGCGGCGTTGAGGCGCGCGGCGGACGATCTCGGGCAGCGCTTCGTGGAGCCGCAGGAGGGTCCGCTCGGGGCCCGGCTCATCCGGGTCATGGGCCGGTTCTTCGACTTCGTGGACGAGCACGGGCCCGGCTTCTCGGCGCTGATGCGGGGCGGCCCCGCCGTCGGCTCGTCGACGACGAACGCGCTCATCGACTCGGTCCGGCAGGCCGCGTACGTCCAGATCCTCACGCACCTCGGCGTCACCGACCCGCCGCCCCGCCTGGAGCTGGTGGTGCGCTCGTGGATCTCGCTCGCCGAGTCCACGGCGCTGATCTGGCTGGACGGGCGGCGCATCCCGCGCCGTGAGCTGGAGGCGCAGCTCGTGCACGACTTCGCGGCGCTCGCCGCGGTGAGCGCCGCCTACGACGAGGAGATGGCGGGGCTGCTGCGCCACATCCTGGCGGACGAGCCCGCCGACGGGACGTTCGGCGACCTCATCGGGCGCCTGGTCGCACTCGCGCCCGCTCCCGCCCCCTTGGGGTCATGACTCCATGACGCCACGACTCACGTTCCGCGGGGCCACCGACGGACCCGACGACCTCGCCGCGCTCGTCGCCCTGTACGACGGGGCGGCGCGCTGGATGGTGGAGCAGGGCATCGACCAGTGGCAGCCCGGCGAGAAGACCGAGGACCACTTCCGCCTCCGGATCAAGGAGGGCGAGGTGTGGTTCGCCGGCGACGCGCTTTCCGAAGGGGTCGGCGCGTACGAGCTGTGGTGGGACGACGAGCCCGCGTGGGGTGTCCGGCCGCCCGAGGCCGGCTATGTGCACCGCCTCATGGTGCGGCGCGGCGCCCCGGCCGGTACGGGCCGCGCGCTGCTCGCGCACGCCGAGGAGCGGGTCGCCGCCGCGGGCCGTGACCTGTGCCGCCTGGACTGTGTCTCGACGAACCCCCGGCTGCGGGCCTACTACGAGCGGGCGGGCTACGCGGTGGTGGGCGAGCAGCCGTTCAAGTCGGGCACGGGCGGCAGCAAGTACGCGGTGACGCTCATGGAGAAGCGGGTCGGCTGACGCGGACGCCCGGCACGGCAGGACTCGTTCCCCCTGCCGTGCCGGGCGTCCGGCCTTCCTCCCGGTCAGCGCGTGAACACCGCCACCGTGCGCGCCGGGACCGTGAACGTTCCCGAACCGGCTTCGTACGAGGCCGACTTCACCGCGGAATCGGCGCCCGCCGCCTGCACCGGATGCAGCCGGTACGAGGTGCCCGCCACCGCGCCGACGCGCTGCTCCTGCGTGTGCGGCGTGGCGTTGAAGACGACGACGAGGTCGCCGAGGCGCATGGTGATCACCCCGGGCGTCTCGTCCTTGCCGGAGAGCGGGAAGGACAGCTTCTCCTGCACCTGCCCGGTCGTGGCGAGGCCGAACGCCGGCTCTGTCGTGCGGATCTTCAGCAGGTCCCGGTACGCGGCCGACGTCCCTTCGATGTCCGCGCACTTCGCGGCGGGCACCGAGGTCAGCAGGGGGGTGGCGTAAGGCCACTTGTCCTTGTTGTCGGCGGCCGGGGGCAGCCCGCGCCCGAAGCCGTTGCCGTCACGGCAGTCCCAGTGGATGGCGTTGAACCAGTCGCCGCTGTCGAAGGAGTTGCGGTCGAGGGACTTGGACCGCAGCAGGTCGGTGCCGGCCTGGGAGAGCGCGGGGCCCTGGGAGAGCGTGGCCGTCGCGAGGGCGAGGACCTGCATGCGCGAGCGGTCCGCGGCGCTGGTGGAGGCGGGCAGTTTGTAGGTGAGCGCGTCGTAGAGGGACTCGTTGTCGTGGGCGTCGGCGTAGGCGAGGGCGTCGCCCGGGGCGTCGGCGTATCCGGCGGGTGCGCCGTTGTAGTCGACGTCCGAGCCCTTGACCGTGCGGCCGTCGCTGCCGGTGAAGGTGTAGGCGGCGAGGTTCCCCGTGAGGCCGACCTTGATCAGGTCCTGGTAGTGCAGGAGGCGGGCCTTCTGCTCGGCCTCGGTGCCGTTCGCCTTCGAGGAGTTGGGGTCGGTGTAGAGGCCGGAGGCGAAGCCCTGGACGCCGGGGTCGGCGTCGAAGGGGCTGCCGCCGCGCACGGCGTCACGGGCGCGGTCGGAGAAGGTGGCGATGCCGGTGCCCGCCATGTTCTTCTGCGTGGCCTGTACGAAGCGGGCGTCATCGGCGACCTCGCCGAAGTTCCAGCCCTCCCCGTAGAGGATGATCTTCTTGCCGTCGACGCCGTCCTTCTCGACGGTGAGCGCGTCGAGGGCCTTCCTGACGGCGAGGATGTTGGCCTTGGGGTGGTGTCCCATCAGGTCGAAGCGGAAGCCGTCGACCTTGTACTCCTTGGCCCAGGTGACGATCGAGTCGACGACGAGCTTGCCCATCATCGCGTTCTCCGGGGCGGTGTTCGCGCAGCACGTGGAGGTGGCGACGGAGCCGTCGGCCATGAGGCGCTGGTAGTAGCCGGGCACGATGCGGTCGAGCACGGACGTCTTGGCCTGGCCGCTCGCGGCGGTGTGGTTGTAGACGACGTCCATGACGACGCGCAGCCCGTCCGCGTTCAGGGACCCGACCATCTTGCGGAACTCGACGGTGCGTGCGGTGCCGTCCGGGTCACTGGCGTAGGAGCCTTCGGGGACGGTGTAGTGGTACGGGTCGTAGCCCCAGTTGTAGGCGTCCTTGGCGGCGCTCTTGCCGACGCACTCCTGCTGCCGGTCCGAGGCGGCACCGAAGGAGTTCAAGTCGCAGTCCGGGGTGGCCTGTTCGGACTTCTTCTCGGGGATCGTGGCGATGTCGAACGCGGGCAGGAGATGCACGTACGAGGTGCCGGCCTTCGCCAGTTCGCGCAGGTGCTCGCTGCCCTTGCTGTCCTTGTCGGTGAAGGCGAGGTAGGTGCCGGGGTGCTTGGCGGTGCGGTCCTCGACGGAGAAGTCGCGGATGTGGAGCTCCTGGATCTGCGCGTCGCGCAGCGGCACGGCCTTCGGCTTCTTCAGGGCCGACCAGCCGGACGGGGCGAGGTTCTTCGCGTCGAGGTCGACGACGAGACTGCGCTCCGAGTCGGCGGTGAGGGCGGTGGAGTACGGGTCGGTGACCTTGTTCGTGACGGTCTTCTGGACGCTGGGAGCCCATACCTTCACGGCGTAGCGGTACCGCTTGCCCTGCCAGGAGCGCGGGCCCTGCACGGACCAGACGCCGGTCGCGCCGTCGCGGCGCATGGCGACGGTGCGGCCGTCGAGGTCGAGGGCGACGGACTGGGCGGTGGGCGCCCAGACGGACAGGGTGACGCCGCTCTTGGTGAAGACGGGTCCGAGTGACGCCTTGCCGGCTTTCTGCGCGTACAGGTCGTCGAGAACTCCCGCTGTCTGTACGCCCGTTGCGGTGACGAGTGCGCCGTTGGCGATGCGCCGGGTGAGGATCAGCTGGCTCTTGAGGGCGTCGCCGACCCGGTCGCGGTCGCGGGGGTCGACGGTGTAGGCGTCGTACTTCTTCAGCTGGGGGAAGCGCGCGAGCTGGGCGTCGGTGAGCCCGCCGGCGGCCTTGTTCAGCCGCAGCCACTGCCCCTCGCTGCTGAGCGCGCCGTCCTTGACCGTGATGCCGCCGTCGCGGTCGTACACGAGCTGGGCGGACAGGGCCGCCGCACCGTCAGCGGGCAGCGCGACCGTGTCGCGGTCGATCCACTGCGCCTCGGACTTCGCGAGGTCGAGATCGGGCGCTCCCCCGGTCTGCGGGAGCAGGTGGCGGGGCTGTCCGGCGAGCAGCCAGACCTCGTTGCCGTCGGCGGTGAGGTCGAGGGACTGGTCGGTGGGCAGGTCCTTCTCGTCCCCCTTGTGCAGGATGTAGCTGAGCGAGGTCGCACCGTCGGCGAGCGGCACCTCGAAGGTGACGCCGTACGCGTCCTTCTTCACGGGCGCGAGCGGCTTGGACCAGTCCGTGGGGTTCTTGGCGCCGGTCCAGGTGTGCAGCCCCCAGCCGTCGTAGTCGCCGTCGGCGCGCTGGTAGTGCAGGACCGCCTTGGCCTTGTCCTGCGGCGGGTAGGTGCCGTCGGGGGAGGCCGTGGCCTGGCCGTCCTTGCCCTGCTCGACCCAGACCTCACCGGTCGCACCGAGATCGATGGTGCGCTGCGGCCCGTCGGCGGTGCCACTCTTCTCGACGGTGTACGTGAGGCTGCCGGAGCCGGCATCGCCTGCGAGCTTCACCCAGGCGAAGGCGCCGTACGCGTCACGGCCGGTGAAGTCCCCCGTTCCGGCGGGCGACTTGAGCTGCCAGCCGTCGTAGTCGCCGTCGGTCCGCTTGTAGTGGACGACGGCGTAGGCGCGGTCGACGGCGCTGGGCTTCGCGGGCGCGGGTGACTGCCCCGCCGTCGACTCGGCGAGGTCGCCGGCGGTACGTCCGGCGCGGTCGACCACAACTGCCTTGTACCGCAGGGGCGTTCCGGCGGCCACGGTCGCGGGGATGTGCTGGGTGATCCGGTACGGCGCGTGGTCGACGGAGCCGAGGGTGTGCCAGGCGCCGTTGCCGGTCTGGGCCGCGAAGACGACGCGGTTCAGCTGTCCGCCGTCGGTGTCCGCCTGGAGGGTCACCGTGCCGGTGGCCCCGGCGGCGGGGGCGTGGAGGGTGACCGAGGGCTTGGCGGCGGGCGCGGGCAGCGTCTTCGCGGCCTTGTAGACGACGGCGGAACCGGCGGGGACGGTGACGGTGACGTCCTTGCCGGATCCGCTGGTCACGGGCTTGTCGGTGCCGTAGATGCCGTCGAAGCGGGTGCCGGCCGAGCCGGTCGCGAAGGTGGCGTCCTCGGCCTCGGCGGCGTTGTTCAGGGCGACGACGTACTCGGTGCCGGTCTTCGGGTCCGTGCGCGAGAAGGCGTACACGGGGCCCTTGGCGTAGCGCTCGGTCTGGACGCCGTCGGCCAGGGCCGGGTTGTCCTTGCGGAGCTTTCCGAGAGCGGCGATCTCCTTGTAGAGCGGTGCGCTCGTGTCGTAGGAGTCCTCGGCGTGGGTGCGGTTCGTGCCCAGTTCGTCGTCGTCGAGGTAGTCGTCGACCTTGGAGGCGAACATGGTCTGCCGGGCGTCCTTGTCACCGCCGGAGCCGGTGAAGCCCTGCTCGTCGCCGTAGTAGACGACGGGGTTGCCGCGCGACAGGAACATCACGGCGTTGGCCAGCTTGTCGCGCCGCACGAGGTCGGCGTCGGACGCCTTCGCGTCGTCGGCCTTGAGGAACGAGCCGATGCGGCCCATGTCGTGGTTGCCGAGGAACGTGACCTGCTCGTACGCGTTCGCCTTGCCGGAGGCGTACTTGTAGTCGTCGGCGAAGACCTTGGCGAGCCGGTCGGCCGGGGCGCCCTGGGAGGCGTAGGCGCGGGCCGCGTCCTGGAAGGGGAAGTCGAGGGTCGCGTCGAGGCGGCCGCGGGTGACGTACGGGGACGTGACGTCGGTGTCGGCGGAGTACACCTCGCCGAACATGAAGAAGTCGGGCCTGCCGTGCTTCTTCGCGTATCCGTCCAGCGCGGTGGCCCACTGGGTCCAGAAGTCCAGGTCGACGTGTTTGACGGTGTCGATGCGGAACCCGTCGATGTCGAAGTCCCGCACCCACCGCTCGTAGATCTTCTCCATGCCGGAGACGACCTCGGGCCGCTCGGTCCAGAGGTCGTCGAGCCCGCCGAAGTCGCCGTACTCGGCGCTCTCCCCGGCGAAGGTGGAGTCGCCCCGGTTGTGGTACATCGCCGGGTCGTTGAGCCAGGCGGGCACCTTCTGTCCGGTGTTCTTCGGGGTGTACGGGAACGAGTCGGCGTCGACCTTGCGCATGCCGTCCCGGTCGTCGAAGGGGCGGCCCTGCGTGTCGAGGTAGGGGTAGGCGCCCTTGGGGCGGTAGCCGTACTCCTTCTCGGCGTAGTCGACGGTGTCGGCGGTGTGGTTGGTGATGACGTCGAAGAAGACCTTCATGCCCTTGGCGTGCGCGCGGGCGATCAGCTTCGTGAGGTCGGCGTTGGTGCCGAAGTGCGGGTCGACCTGCGTGAAGTCGGTGATCCAGTAGCCGTGGTACCCGGCGGAGGCGTCCTTGCCCTCGCCCTGGACGGGCCGGTTCTTGAAGATCGGGGCGAGCCAGATGGAGGTGGTGCCGAGGCCCTTGATGTAGTCGAGCCGCTCGGTCAGGCCCTTGAGGTCGCCGCCCTGGTAGAAGCCCTTGTCCGTGGGGTCGTAGCCGGTGGCCGAGCGTGAACCGGTGAGCCCGCCACGGTCGTTGGAGGTGTCGCCGTTCGCGAAGCGGTCCGGCATGACGAAGTAGAACTGCTCGCGGGTGAGGTCGTGCCGCGCGGGCGCGGCGGCGAGCCGGGCGTCGGACGGGGGCGCGGGCGCCCTCTCGGCGGCGGCCGCCAGGGGCAGGGCCGGGGCCAAGGCCGCGCACAGGGCGACGGCGAGGACGGCCGCGGTTCTTCGCGGCAGGGCGGGGCGTATCACGGGAACTCCTCGACGGGAGGGCTGCGGGAGGGACACGGGGGTGCGCGGGGGTGCGCGGACAGGGCCGCCCGGCGCGAGCGGGGAGGACGCGCCGGGCGGCCGGAACGGGGTTACTGAGGAGGGGAAGGGATCCGGGTCAGCAGCCGGACTTGCCGGCGTACAGGGCGAGGGCCGTGTTCGACCCGAGCGTCGCCGTGAACTGGCCCGAACCGTTCACGCTCACCGCCTTGTTGCTCTGCACATCGCAGTACGTGCCCGCGGCGAGCGACGTCTGGTAGGTGCGGGTGAGCGCGGAGGACTCGTGGTTGATCGCGACGTAGCCCTTGCTGCCGCGGCCGAAGGCGATGGCGTCGGCGCCGTTGTCCCACCAGTCGGTGACGGACTGGCCGCGGGTGGTGTTGCGGAAGGCGACCATGGACTGGATCTCGGGCCAGGCGTGCTGGCACTTCCAGCCGTCCTGCCAACAGGCGTTCACCGTGCCGCCGTTGGGCGGCCCGGCGTCCTTGTCGGTCCATTCGTAGCCGGAGTTGATGTCCGGCGATCCGTAGGGCCAGGCCAGCATGAAGACGTTCGCCAGGGTGTAGTTGGCGCCGTCCTTGTAGTTGAGGGTGTCGCCGCCGCGCTCGGTGTCGTGGTTGTCGACGAAGACGGCGGACTGGCCGGAGGCCATATAGCCCCAGCCCTCGCCGTAGTTCTTCAGGTAGGCGAGGTTCTCGCTGTTGAAGACGCGCTTGAGGTCGCGGGCGTACCGGAACTCCTGGACGTCGCCCGTGCCGGTGTACTCACTGGGTGAGACGGCTTCGCCGGCGCCGTAGATCGCCTCCTGTTTCCAGTAGGCGTTCGGGTTGCTGAGCCGCGACTTGATGTTGGCGAGGTCGGCGGCGGCGATGTGCTTGGCGGCGTCGATCCGGAACCCGTCGACGCCGAGCGAGAGGAGGTCGTTCATGTACGCGGCGATCCGGCCCCGCACGTACTCCTCGCCGGTGTCGAGGTCGGCGAGTCCGACGAGCTCGCACTCCTGGACGTTGAACCGGTCCTGGTAGTTGCTGATCTGCGCGGTGCAGTTGTCCATGTCGGCGGCCGAGTAGGTGCCGGGGTAGTCGTACTTGGAGTACGAGGAGCCGCCGGTGCCGGTGCCCGATCCGGCGGCCATGTGGTTGATCACGGTGTCCGTGACGACCTTGACGCCGGCCGCGTGGCAGGTGTCGACCATGTTCTTGAAGGCCGTGCGGTCCCCGAGCCTGCCCGCGATCTTGTAACTGACGGGCTGGTACGAGGTCCACCACTGGGAGCCCTGGATGTGCTCCTGGGGCGGCGAGACCTGGACGTATCCGTAGCCTGCGGGACCGAGCCGGGCGGTGCACTCCTTCGCCACCGAGTCGAACCGCCACTCGAAGAGGACGGCGGTGACGTCCTTGGCGCCGGGCGGGGCCGCCTGGGCCGTCCCGGCGGAGCCGGCGGCCCCTATGAGGGTGCCGGCCGCGAGGGCGAGAGCGGCCGCCCGCGATCTGATAGCCATGTTTCCTCCTGCACGTCGGTGTGCTGATGAGGTGTCCCTGCCAATTCGCAGGGGGCTGTGGGGGGTGCCCTCCCCGGCCGCGCGGGGGCCGGGGAGGGCGGTTCAGAACGTCAGACCGTCCACCACACGGTCGTGTCGGCGGGGACCAGCGTGTGACCGTCACCGTTCTCGACGCCGTCGTCGGCCGAGCTGGTGAGCAGGACCCGGCCCGACACGGTCATGCGCACCGCGGCGCCCGTCGTGTTCGCGACGCACACGAACGCCTCGCCGCCGTCGGCCGGCTCCCGCCGGAAGGCGAGCACGCCCTCGGGCGCCTTCAGCCACTCGACACGGTCACCCGCGCCGAGCGCCGGGTGCGCGCGCCGCACGGCCAGCGCCGAGCGGTACATCTCCAGGGTCGAGCCGGGCACCCCGGTCTGCGCCTCCACGCTCAGCGCGCCCCAGCCCGAGGGCTGCGGCAGCCACGAGCCGCCCGCCCCGAAACCGTACGAGGGCCCGTCGACGGTCCACGGGATCGGCACCCGGCATCCGTCGCGGAAGCCGTCCTGCCCGGCCGCGCGGAAGAACGAGGGGTCCTGGCGCACCTCGTCGGGCAGGTCGACGACGTCGGGCAGGCCGAGCTCCTCGCCCTGGTAGACGTACGCGGAGCCGGGCAGCGCCAGCATGAGCAGGGTCGCGGCGCGGGCGCGGCGCAGGCCGAGCGCCGGCTCCGCGGCGACGCGCTGCTGAGTGCCGAGGCCGGGCGGGTTGGCGTAGCGCGTGGTGTGCCGGGTGACGTCGTGGTTGGACAGGACCCAGGTGGCCGGGGCGCCGACGGGACGCATCGAGTCGAGCGAGCGGTCGATGATGTCGCGCAGCTCTGTCGCGTCCCAATAAGAGGACAGGTACTGGAAGTTGAAGGCCTGGTGCAGCTCGTCGGGGCGTACGTAGTTCGCGGTGCGCTCGACGGTGGGAGTCCACGCCTCGGCGACAAAAATCCGCCCGCCCGTCTCCCGCCCCCGCCCTTCTGCGGAAGGCCCTGCGGGCCCCAATTCAATTCCCGCGTACTCGTCGAGGATCAGGCGCCAGGCGCGGTAGATGTCGTGCACGCCGTCCTGGTCGAAGAACGGCATGACGTCATTGCCGAGCAGCTTCAGCTGTTCGTGCGCGCCGAGGTCGGGCAGGCCCTCGGCCTTGACGAGGCCGTGCGCGACGTCGATGCGGAAGCCGTCGACGCCCATGTCGAGCCAGAACCGCAGGATGGAGCGGAACTCGTCGCCGACGGCGGGGTGTTCCCAGTTGAGGTCGGGCTGCTCGGGCGCGAAGAGGTGGAGGTACCACTCACCGTCGGCGACGCGGGTCCAGGCGGGGCCGCCGAAGATGGACTCCCAGTCGTTGGGCGGCAGTTCACCGCTCGCGCCCTTGCCCGCCCGGAAGTGGTAGCGCTCGCGCAGGGGCGATCCGGGTCCTTCGGCGAGGGCCCGCTTGAACCACTCGTGCTGGTCGGACGAGTGGTTGGGCACCAGGTCGACGATGACGCGCAGGCCGAGGCCGTGCGCGTCGCGGATCACGGCGTCCGCGTCGAGGAGGGAGCCGAACATGGGGTCCACGGCACGGTAGTCGGCGACGTCGTAGCCGGCGTCCGCCTGCGGGGACGCGTAGAACGGGCTGAGCCACACCGCGTCCACGCCGAGGTCCCTGAGGTGCGGGAGCCGGGCGCGGATGCCTTCGAGGTCGCCCATGCCGTCGGCGTTGCTGTCGGCGAAGCTGCGCGGATAGACCTGGTAGATCACCGCGTCGCGCCACCAGCCGGTGGACGCCTGCGCGGGAACGGAGGTCGAGGCGGAGGCCGTGGGGGCCTGCGCCGTGTCGGCAGTGTGCTGACTCATGGTGTCCTTGCTGCGTCAGGGGTTTGCGGGCGGGCGGGCGGGGCGGCGGGGCTCAGCCCTTGGTGCCGCCCGCCGTGAGGCCGGTGACCAGGTTCCTCTGGACAAGGTAGAAGAACGCGGACACCGGAATGGCGATCAACACCGCAGTCGCCGCCATGTAGTTCCACTGCGCGTCGTGCTCGCTGACGAAGCTGCGCAGGCCCACGGCGAAGGTGTACTTCTCGTCGTCGAGCATGAACGTGGAGGCGAAGGCGACCTCGCCGAACGCGGTGATGAAGCTGTAGAACGCGGCGACCGCGAGGCCCGGCTTGGCCAGCGGGACGATCAGCCGGGCGAAGGTGCCGAACGGCGAGAGCCCGTCGATGCGGCCGGCCTCGTCGATCTCGTACGGGATGGTGTCGAAGTAGCCCTTGAGGAGCCACGCGCAGTACGGCACCGCGGTCGAGCAGTACACGAGGATGAGGCCGCCGTACGTGTCGATCAGGCCGAGGTTGCCGAGGATCTCGTACATCGGCACGATCAGGACGGCGATCGGGAACGCCTGCGTGAGCAGCAGGACCCACATCAGCTTGCGGTGGCCGGGAAAGCGCATGCGCGAGACGGCGTAGCCGGTGGTGGCGGCGAACAGGACGCCGACGACCGTCGTGCCCAGGGACACGATCAGCGTGGACTGGAGCCACTTGAAGAAGTTGGTGTGCTCCAGGACGAACGAGTAGTTCGAGAAGGTCGCCTTGTCGAGGATGCGCCCGGGGTGGAGGTAGTCGTCCTTGTCCGGGCCCAGCGACAGATAGACCAGCCAGGCGATCGGGAACAGTGCGGTCAGGCTCGCGACGCTCAGCACGCCGTGCGACAGCAACGTCGCGAGGCGGCTGCGCTCGCCGCGCCGGCGCGCGCGGCGCGGGCGGACGGTGTCGGTGACCGGCTGGGCGCCGGTCGCCGGGGTGTCGACGGTCGTGGTGCTCATGGGGGCGGCTCCTG
Organism: Streptomyces sp. NPDC055400; assembly: GCF_053644375.1. NCBI lineage: Bacteria > Bacillati > Actinomycetota > Actinomycetes > Kitasatosporales > Streptomycetaceae > Streptomyces > Streptomyces sp. NPDC055400. Next base: position 92,777 of record NZ_JBSHLM010000010.1, read on the forward strand.
CGGCGTCAGGCGAGCTGCTCATTGCGGTTCAGCCAGCGGTAGTAGAAGGACGTGAAGACGGCGAGGAGCGACAGGAGCAGCACGCCGTACGCGGCGGACTGGGCGTAGTCGCGCGGCTGCTGGCCGAAGCCCAGGTAGTAGGCCCAGGTGACGAGGATCTGGGCGTCGGGCGCGGTGTTGCCGAACAGCAGGAAGATGACGTTGAACTGGTTGAACGTCCAGATGACGCCGAGCAGGACGACGGTGGAGCTGACCGACCGCAGGCCGGGCAGCGTGACGTTCCAGAAGCGCTGCCAGGGGCTCGCGCCGTCCATCTCCGCGGCCTCGTAGAGCACCGGGTCGATCGACTGGAGGCCGCCGAGCAGCGACACCATCATGAACGGCACGCCGCACCAGGTGTTGACCAGGATGGCGGCCGAGCGCTGGAAGAAGGTGTCCTCCAGCCACTGCGGCTGCGGCAGGTGCAGCGAGCCGAGCACGGAGTTGATGATCCCGGAGTCGGACAGCATGATCCGCCACGAGAACACGGTGACGAACGTCGGTACGGCCCACGGCAGGATGAGCAGCAGCCGGTAGAAGGTGCGCCCGCGCATCTTCTGGTTGAGCAGCATCGCGAGGCCGAGCCCGATGACGTAGTGCAGCGCGACGCAGAGCGCCGTCCACACGATCGTCCAGATGAAGTGCGACCAGAAGCGGTCGTAGGAGGTCGGGCCCCACAGGATGTCCGCGTAGTTGTCGAGCCCGATGAACCGGTACGTGGCGTCGATGTGGTTGACGCCGATCGTGCGCGCCGAGTTGAGGCTGTTGGCGTCGGTGAGCGTCAGGTAGAAGCCGCGCACCAGGGGATAGATCACGAGGACCCCGAGCACGAGGACGACCGGCGCGATCATCGCGTACGCGTACCAGTGCTTCTGGTACGAGCGCCGCAGGCGCTTGAGCGGGCCGGGGCGCGGCGCGCGGCCGCCGCGCGTGTTGGCGGCCGTGCTGTCGACGGCGACTGTCATGGTTCGGCACCTTCTGGGGATCGGCTGCTCAGTGCGTGCGGCGCGGCGCCGCCGGTTCCGCCCGCCCCCTCGCGGGCGGAACCGGCGGCAGCCGTCAAAGAGGGGTCACTTGCTGAAGTCGGGGACCAGCTTCACGTACGCGTTCTGCGCGTTGCCGATGCCCTTGTCCAGGGACTCCTTGCCGGTGGCGACCTTGGGCCACTCGGTGTCCAGCGGGGCCCACAGCGAGCTGTACTCGGGCAGTTCGGGGCGCGGCTGGGCGGCGGTGAGGACCTTCTGGAAGCCGGCGATGCCCGGGTCGGTGACGACCTTCGTGGTGTACGCGTCCTGGCGCGTGGGCAGCGTCGAGTTCTTGAGGGCGATCTGCTCCTGCGTGGCCGCGGAGGTCATCCACTTCACGAACTTGAGCGAGGCCTCCTGGTGGGCCTTGTCCGAGCCGGCGTAGACCGAGAGGTTGTGGCCGCCGGTGGGGGCGCCCGCCTTGCCGGCGGAGCCGGCCGGGACGGTCGCGATGCCCAGGTTCTCCTTGTCCTTGAACGCGGAGCCCTTGTAGAAGTTGGTGATCTCCCACGGGCCCTGGATGATCGCGGCGACCTTGCCGTTCACGAACGCGTCCTGGATGTGGGCGTACGCGTCGGCGGTGGCGTCGGCCTTGTGCAGGCCCTTGCCGTCGAAGAGGCCCTGCCAGGTGGTGAGGCCCTTCTTGGCCTCGGGCGAACCGATGGTGATCTTCTTCGCGGTGGCGTCGACGGTGTCGCTGCCCTCGCCGTACAGGAACGGCATCGAGTAGTAGCCCTGCGTGGAGCCCCAGTAGCCGTCGACGCCCGTCTTCGACTTGATCTTGGCCGCGTCGGCCTTCAGGTCGGCCCAGTTCGCGGGCGGCAGGTCGATGCCGGCCTTCTTGAAGAGGTCCTTGTTGTAGACGAGGGCCAGGGTGTCGGTGACCAGGGGCGCGCCGTAGGTCTTGCCGTCGAACTGGGCCTGCTTGATCAGGCTCGGCTGGAACTTGTCCTTCTCGGCGAGGGCCTCGGTGCCGTCGAGCGGCAGGAGGTAGCTCTTCTTCGCGAAGGCCGGCGTCCAGCCGACCTCGGCGCGCAGCACGTCGGGGGCGCCCTTGGAGCCCGCGGCGGTGTCGAACTTGTTCTGCGCCTGGTCGAAGGGGACGTTGACGTAGTTGACCTTGATGCCGGAGTTCGCCTTCTCGAACTCCTTGACCAGGGCCTTGTACGTCGGTGCCTCGTTGGTGGCGTTGGACGTGTCCCACCACGTGATGGTGACGGGCCCGGAGGCCTTGTCACTGCCGCTGTCGCTGCCGCCGCAGGCCGTCGCCGCGAGGGCGAGGGACGCCACCAGAGCGGTGGCCGCTATGCCACGCCGCATGAGATCTCCTAGAGGGTGAAAGCCCGAAGTGGTGGGAGACGGTCCCGTCCGTACCCCTAGCCGACTCGCCGACCGCACCGTTGCCGCCGCCGGGCGACGTGAACGTAACAGCGTTGCAAGCGCGGCGAAAGACCTTGCAGAAAAATATTGCAAGGAGATCCAGTCGGTTATCGGTCCGTGACCTGCGCTCCGATGCCTACGGGCACGTTGCCGGGCCTGACAGGCCATGGATGCCTTGTGCAAGAATCTGCAAGCTCTTGCTACACCGGGCCCGCACGGGGATCATCGGAACCCCATGGGCCCCCACGCGAGCCACATGCCAGTCACACGAGGGAGCGCCATGACGCAGCAGTCCGCAGCGGGCCGTTCAACTGCCCGCACGCGGCGACCGGTTGACGGTGGGCAGTCCGGCACGCGACCGGTACAGTCCCATCCCGTGACCGCGCGACTGGCCGACATCGCAGCGCAGGCGGGGGTCAGCGAGGCGACGGTCAGCCGGGTGCTCAACGGCAAGCCGGGGGTGGCCGCGGCCACCCGCCAGTCCGTGCTCGCCGCGCTCGACGTCCTCGGCTACGAGCGGCCCGTGCGGCTGCGCCAGCGGTCCGCCGGACTGGTCGGCCTGATCACCCCGGAGCTGGAGAACCCCATATTCCCGGCGCTCGCCCAGGTCATCGGCCAGGCCCTGACCCGCCAGGGCTACACGCCGGTCCTCGCCACACAGACCCCCGGCGGCTCCACCGAGGACGAGCTCACGGAGATGCTCGTCGACCGGGGCGTCTCCGGCATCATCTTCGTCTCCGGGCTGCACGCCGACACCTCGGCGGACATGCAGCGCTACGAGCAACTGCGCGCGCAGGGCGTGCCGTTCGTGCTGGTGGACGGCTTCTCGCCACAAGTGCAGGCGCCTTTCATCTCCCCGGACGACCGGGCCGCGATGAAGCTCGCCGTCACCCACCTCGTCTCGCTGGGTCATACGCGGATCGGGCTCGCCCTGGGCCCGAAGCGGTTCGTGCCGGTCCAGCGGAAGATCGAGGGCTTCGTACGCACGATGCAGGACCTCCTGCCCCTGTCCCCCGAGGAGATCGAGCGGGATCTGGTGCAGCATTCGCTGTACACACTGGAGGGCGGGCAGGCGGCGGCCACGGCGCTCATCGACCGGGACTGCACGGCGGTCGTGTGCGCCAGCGACATGATGGCCCTGGGCGCCATAAGGGCGGCGCGGCAGCGAGGTCTCGACGTCCCGTCCGACGTCTCGGTGGTCGGCTTCGACGACTCCCCGCTGATCGCCTTCACGGACCCGCCCCTGACCACGGTGCGCAAGCCGGTCCCGGCGATGGGCCAGGCCGCGGTCCGCACGCTCCTGGAGGAGATCGGCGGTACGCCGGCGCCGCACAGCGAATTCGTCTTCATGCCCGAACTGGTGGTCCGCGGTTCAACCGCTTCGGCCCCAGGGGACCGTCTGCCGCGCCCCTAGGGAACCCGTCCTCCCGAGGGCGTAGAGCGTGCGCGGATGACCCACCCGGGGGATGATCGAGCGATGGGTCGTAATCTGGCAGACTCTGTCCCTATGGGTGAATCGACCGTGACGACACTGGAAGGCCGGCAGGGGCCCACCACATCACCCATGGCGGATGACCGCCGCGATGGGCGGGGACTCCACGGCCGTATACGCGCACCGCGTCGCCCCAGGCTCTGGTTCGAGATCCTGCTGATCGCGGTGAGCTACTGGACGTACTCCCTGATCCGCAACGCCGTTCCGGAGCAGCGTTCGCAGGCTCTGCGCAACGCCGACTGGATCTGGCGGATGGAGCACCACCTCTCCATCGCCGTCGAGGAGAGCGTCAACCACGCCGTGAATTCGGTGACATGGCTCATCGTCGGCATGAACTACTACTACGCGACACTGCACTTCATCGTCACGCTCGGTGTGCTCGTCTGGCTCTTCCGCTACCATCCCGGCCGCTACGCGGCGGCCCGGCTCGCGCTCTTCGCGACGACGGCGGTCGCCCTGGTCGGCTACTACCTGTACCCGCTCGCCCCGCCCCGCCTGATGAACGGCGGCCACTTCGTCGACACGGTCGCGGTCCACCACACCTGGGGCTCGATGGCGTCGGGCGACCTGAAACACATGTCGAACCAGTACGCGGCGATGCCGTCCATGCACATCGGCTGGTCCCTGTGGTGCGGCCTGACGATCTTCGCCCTGGCCTCGGCGCCGTGGGTGCGGATCCTCGGACTCCTGTACCCGGCACTGACCCTGGTCGTCATCGTCTCGACCGCGAACCACTTCTGGCTGGACGCGGTGGGCGGCATGGTGTGCCTCGCGTTCGGCTTCACGATGGCGCGGATCTGGTACGGGGCACTCCCCCACACCCTGCCGCGCCTCGTGCCGGTGCCCGCCGCGTCCGGGCTCACGCCCCCCGGTACGTGAGGTGACCGCCGACCGCCGTCAGGCGGACCGGCGCCTGCGCCACCTCGTCGGCCGGGGCCTCGACCGGGTCGAGGCCGAACGCCGTGAGGTCGGCCCGCAGACCGGGGGCGATACGCCCGGCGTCCTCACCGGCGGCGAGCGCCGCGTGTGACGTACAGCCCTCCAGCGCCATGAGCCCCGTCAGCCCCTGCGCCGGCCCGGCGGCGCCCTCGGGGACGCGGGCCATGGACAGGACCCGGCGCACGTCGTAGTGCGCGATCGGCCAGTCCGAGCCCAGTGCGAGAACCGCGCCCGCGTCCCGCAGGTCCCGGATGCGCCAGGCGCGCGAGGCCCGCTCCGTCCCGAGCCGCTTCGACCACTCGTCGCCGTGGTCGCCGCGGGTGTACGCGGTGTGCGGCGGCTGCATCGACGCGGCGACGCCGAGCGCGGCGAACCGCGGGATCGTGTCGTCGGGCACCGTCTCGATGTGCTCGATCCGGTGCACGCCCCGGCCGCTCCCGCCCAGGGACTCGACGGTGTCCAGGACGTGCCGCACGGCCGCGTCCCCGATCGCGTGGGTCGCCGTGCCGACTCCCGCCGCGTGCAGGTGGCGCACGGCGTCCGCGTACGCCTTCGGGTCCGGCCAGAACGCGTCGGTGCCCTGGCCGTGGCAGTCCGCGTGCTCCAGCCACGCGGTGCCGCCCTCGACGGTGCCGTCCATGAAGAACTTGACCCCGCCGACCCGCCAGTGCCGCCCGGCCTCGCGCTGGACGGCGATCAGCTCGTCCAGGCCGGCCTTGTCGACGCCCGGCATGCACCAGGGCGCGAGCCGCAGCCGCAGCGGCAGCACGGCCTCCTCCTCGACCGAGGCCAGCAGCCGCGGTACGTCGCCGTGGCCGAGGTCCATGACGTGGGCGCCGGTCAGGCCCGTGGCGGCCATCTCGGACAGCAGGGCGAGCAGCCCGGCGCGGCGCTCGGCGAACGAGGGCCTCGGCATGACGGCGAGCATCAGGTCCATCGCGGCGTGCTCGACGAGGTGCCCGGTCGGGCGGCCGTCCGCGTCGCAGACGATCTCCGCGCGCTGGACGAACTCGCGCGGCCCGGTGATCCCGGCCGCCGCGAGCGCGGCCCCGCTGGCCAGCGCGGAGTGCCCGTCGTAGAGGCGGACGAAGGCGGGCGCGCCGTCGAGTACGTCCTCGATCAGGGCGCGGTCGACGGGACGGCCGCCGAACGCGTTGTGGTCGAGCCCCCAGGCGACGACCCAGCCGTCGGCGCGGGGCGCCGAGCGCAGGGCCGCCCGCAGCTCGTCCGGGTTCCGTACGCCGGACAGGTCGGTTCCGGTCGCCATCTCCAGGCCCCACACCGGGTGGCTGTGCGCGTCGACCAGGCCGGGCACGAGGGTCGCGCCGGTGAGGTCGACGCGTTCCGTGCCCGGTCCGCTCCAGTCGCGCACGACGTCCTCGGTGGCGCCGACGGCGGCGATCAGACCGTCGCGGACGGCAACGGCACTCGCCTCGGGGTGCGCGGGGTCGAGGGTGCGGACGCGGGCGCCGGTGAGGAGGAGGTCGGCTGCGGGCATGGGGAACTCCGTTCGGGGTGGGGCTGTGTTCCTAGGCGTCGTCGGCGGACGGTTCCGCCGCGAAGCGCTCGTACACGTCGGGCTTGGTGCGGCGCAGGCGGCGGGCGAGGGCGAGGCCGAGGACGAAGACGGCGGGGGCCACGGCCATGAGGACCATGTTGACCAGGGAGGACGCGCCCGTGAACAGGTCGAGGTGGGTGCAGACCAGCACGATCGCGATGCTGAGGAGCACCGTCGCCGCGATCGGCGCGACGACCGTGCGCAGCACGCCCTCCTCGTGGGTGATGCGGCGGAAGTAGAACGGCACGGCGATCGCGGCGAGCAGCTGGAGCGCCATCAGGCCGATCATGCCGGGGGTGTTCACCCACAGGAGCAGCTGCGCGTACGGGTCGGCGCCCGCGGCCCAGAAGGCGAGGACGACGGCCGCGCCGAGCACGGTCTGCGCGACGCCCGCGAGGTACGGGGAGCGGTGCTTGGCGTGGACCGTGCCGAAGGCCTTCGGCAGGACGCCCTCCTCGGCGAGCGCGAGCCCGTAGCGGTTGATCGCGTTGTGGAAGGCGAGGAGCGAGGCGAGGACGCTGGTGACGATGAGGATGTGCATCAGGTCGGCCGCCCAGCCGCCCACGAAGGTGGTGATGGCGGAGAAGAACAGGCCGGCCGGGTCGCTGCCGGCCGCCTGGACGACGTGGGCGTCACCGAAGGCCTGGATGACGGTCCAGACGATGAAGGCGTAGAACAGGCCGAGGAAGGCGACCGCGATGTAGGTGGCGCGGCGCACCGTGCGGCCGGGGTCGCGGGCCTCGCGGCGGTAGATGACGGTCGACTCGAAGCCGGTGAACGCGGCGAAGGCGAAGGCCAGTACGGCGGCGGTGCCGGGCACGAGCACGTTGCCCGGCGCGAAGGACCCGGCGGACAGGCCGTGCGCGCCGCCCTCGAGGAGCACGCCGCCCGCGAGCAGGACGAGGATGCCGGTCTCGGCGCAGAGCAGGACGCCGAGGAGTTTGGCCCCGAAGTCGATGGACCGGAAGCCGCCGTACCAGATGAGCACGAGCCCCGCGAGGGACACGGGCAGCCAGGGGATGTCGATGCCGAAGAGGGCGTGCAGGGTGTCCTGCGTGGCGGTGCCCAGCAGGCCGTAGACGCCGATCTCCATGCCGTTGTAGCCGACCATGGCCAGCAGGGCGGCGCCGATGCCGACGGAGCGGCCGAGGCCGCGCGTGATGTACGCGTAGAAGGCGCCCGCGCTGCGGACGTGGCGGCTCATCGTGGTGAAGCCGACGGCGAAGACGGCGAGCGTCAGGCCGGCGAGGAGGTAGCCGACGGGGGCGCCGATGCCGCCGAGCGCGATGGCGAACGGGGCGACGCCCGCCATGACGGTGAGCGGGGCGGCGGCGGAGACGACGAAGAAGGCGATGTCGGCGGTGCCGAGGGTGCCGGCGCGCAGGGTGGGTTCCGCGGCGGCGGCGGTCGCGCTGTCCTGCGTCTGCGGTGAGGTTACGGGCATGGGGAAGGAAGCCCTTCTGGCGGCGGGGGACGGGGGTCCCGGAGGCGTCGTCCCGGTGACCGGGAAGCGAAACCTAAAGGCTTTCGGTTTCGGCAATGTAGCCTCCCTTTGGGCATTCGGGAAGACCTCAGATTCGGAGCGCGCACGATGGGACGGCCGAGCAAGCCACTGCTGGACAGGGAGCGGATCACCACGACCGCACTCGAACTCGTCGATGAGAAAGGCGACTTCAGCGTTCCGCGGATCGCGAAACGGCTCGGGGTCCAGACGGGATCCGTGTATCACCATGTGGACGGCCGGGACGGGATCGTGGAGCTGCTGCGCGAGCGGGTCGCCGCCGCGATCGACCCCGCGACGCTCACCCGCGACGGGCGGCCGTGGGCCGAGGCCCTCGCGGACTGGGCCCGCTCCTACCGGGCCGCCTTCGCCGCCCACCCCAAGGCGATCCCGCTGCTCACCACGTCACCCGTGCGGGCCCAGCGGGTCCTCGACCAGTACGAGCTCGCGGCCGGGCTCCTGCTCGACGCCGGGTTCGCCCTGCCGGACGTGATGCCGGTGATCATCGGCCTGGAGAACGTCGTCCTGGGCTCCGCCCTGGACATGGCGGCGCCGGAGACGATGTGGGAACTGGCCGACGAGACGGCGACGCCGCGCCTGGCGGCGGCCCTGGCCGCGATGGGCGCGGGCCGCGCCGACGCGGCGTTCGAACTGGCCCTGACCGGGTTCCTCGCCCATGTGTCCGCGATGGCCGGGTGACGCTGCGGGCCTACGCCCCGTAGAAGCGCTCCTCCATCACCGCGCGCGCCCGGCGCGTCATGCGGCGGTAGTCCTCCAGCATGTCGCCGACGTGGCCGGGGTCGTAGCCCAAGTACCGTCCCACCGCCGCGAGCTCACGCCCGTCGGACGGGAACGTGTCGCCCGGACGGCCGCGCACCAGCATGACCGCCCCGCGCACGCGGGACGCGAGGACCCACGCCTCGTCGAGGATCGCCGCCTCCTCGCCCGGGATCAGCTCCGCCGCGCACGCCGCGGCGAGCGCCTCCCGCGTACGGGACGTGCGCAGCCCCGGCTCCGCCCACCCGTACTGGAGCTGGAGGAGCTGGACCGTCCACTCGACGTCGGAGAGCCCGCCGCGGCCCAGCTTCGTGTGCAGCGTCGGATCGGCGCCGCGCGGCAGCCGCTCCGACTCCATGCGCGCCTTGAGCCGCCGGATCTCGCGCACGGCGTCCTCTCCGAGGCCCTCCGCGGGGAACCTCAGCGGGTCGATGAGATCGATGAAGCGCCGCCCCAGGTCCAGGTCGCCCGCGACCGGTTCGGCCCGCAGGAGTGCCTGCGACTCCCACACCAGGGACCACCGCCGGTAGTACGCCTCATAGGACTTGAGGGTGCGCACGAGCGGCCCCGACTTGCCCTCGGGCCGCAGGTCCGCGTCGATGAGGAGCGGCGGATCCGCGCTCGGCAGGGCGAGCAGCCGCCGCATCTCGGACACGACGCGGTTCGCGGCCTTCGCCGCCTCCTGGTCGCCGACGCCCTCGCGCGGCTCGTGCACGAACAGCACGTCGGCGTCCGACCCGTAGCCGAGCTCGTGCCCGCCGAACCGCCCCATGGCGATGACGGCGAACCGGGTGGGCAGCTCGTCGCCCCACCCCTCGCGCACGACGGCCCGCAGCGTCCCGGCGAGGGTCGCGGCCGTGATGTCGGAGACCGCCCCGCCGACGCGGTCCACGAGCGCGCCCTGGTCGGCCTCGGCGGGCGTGTCCTCGGTGCCGTACGAGGCGATGATGTCGGCGGCCGACGTACGGAACAGCTCGCGCCGCCGTACGCCACGGGCCGCGGCGACGGCCTGTTCGGCGCCGCCCGCGCGGCCGACCGCGGCGAGCACCTCCTGCTCCAGCTGGGCGTGCCCGCGCGGTTCGAGGCCCCGCTGGTCGCCGAGCAGGGCGACGGCCTCCGGTGCGCGCATCAGCAGATCGGGGGCGAGCCGGCCGGCCGAGAGCACCCGGGCGAGGTTCTCCGCCGCCGCGCCCTCGTCCCGCAGCAGCCGCAGATACCAGGGCGTCTTGCCGAGCGCGTCGGACACCTTGCGGAAGTTGAGCAGTCCGGCGTCCGGGTCGGCGGAGTCGGCGAACCAGCCGAGGAGCACCGGGAGCAGCGTCCGCTGGATCGCCGCCTTGCGGGTCACGCCGGAGGCCAGCGCCTCCAGATGGCGCAGCGCGGCGGTCGGGTCGTGGTAGCCGAGGGCGACGAGCCGTTCGCGCGCGGCCTCGGTGCTCAGCCTGGTCTCGCCGGAGGCGAGTTGGGCCACGGCGTCGAGCAGCGGCCGGTAGAAGAGCTTCTCGTGCAGGCGGCGCACAACCGAGGTGTGGCGGCGCCAGGCGCGGTGGAGTTCGGTGATCGGCTCGGTCCGCATGCCCATGGAGCGCCCCGTGCGCCGCAGGTCCGGGTCACCCTCGGGGACGAGGTGCGTACGCCTCAGCCTGTAGAGCTGGATGCGGTGTTCGAGGGTGCGCAGGAAGCGGTAGGCGTCGTCGAGCTGGACGGCGTCGACCCGCCCCACGTAGCCGCCGTCGGCGAGTGCCGCCAGCGCGTCCAGGGTGGTGCCGCTGCGCAGCGAGAGGTCTGCCCTGCCGTGCACCAACTGCAGGAGCTGTACGGCGAATTCGACGTCCCTGAGCCCGCCGGGCCCCAGCTTCAGCTCCCGGTCGACCTCGCCGGCGGGGATGTTCTCGACGACGCGCTTGCGCATCTTCTGCACGTCGGGCACGAAGTTCTCGCGCTCGGCGGCCTGCCAGACGAGGGGCGAGAGCGTCCTGACGTACGCGTCGCCGAGTTCGAGGTCACCGGCGACGGGCCGCGCCTTGAGCAGCGCCTGGAACTCCCAGGTCTTGGCCCACCGCTGGTAGTAGGCGAGATGCGAGGAGAGGGTCCGCACCAGGGGGCCGTTGCGTCCCTCGGGGCGCAGGTTGGCGTCGACGGGCCAGATCGTGCCCTCGACGGTCGTGTCGGAGCAGATCCGCATCATGTGCGAGGCGAGCCGGGTGGCGGCCTGGATCGCCTTGCCCTCGTCGGCGCCCTCGACGGCCTCGCCGACGAAGATGACGTCCACGTCGGACACGTAGTTGAGTTCGTGTCCGCCGCACTTGCCCATCGCGATGACGGCGAGCCGGCACAGCGCGGCGTCCCCGGGCGCGTCCGCCTGGGCCATCGCGAGGGCCGCGCGCAGGGTGGCCGTCGCCAGGTCGGCGAGTTCGGCGGCGGTCTGCGCGATGTCGGTCGTCCCGCACACGTCACGGGCGGCGATCGACAGGAGGCAGCGCCGGTAGCCGACCCGCAGGGCGTTCGGGTCGACAGCGTCCGCGAGGCCCCGCTGGAACTCCTCCACACCGGGGTGCAGGTCGGACGGCTCGTAGGTGACGAGGGCCTGCCAGTCCAGCGGATGCCGGGCCAGATGGTCGGCGAGTGCCTCGGACGCGCCGAGGACACCGAGGAGCCGGTCGCGCAGCGGCTTGGCCGTGATGAGCGTGTCGAGGAGCTCCCGGCGCTCGGGGTCACCGGCCTGCGCCTCGACGAGCCGGACCAGACCGAGGAGGGCCAGATCGGGGTCGGCGGTGGCGCCGAGGGCGTCGAGAAGCATCGGGTCGGAGCGCACGGCGGACAGGCCCGGCACGTCCAGGAGCCGCTCGGCGGCGGAGGGATCCGTGAAACCGTGCCGCAGCAGCCGCGTGAACGTACTGCTCCTGCGCCCTTGCGGCACCGACATCGCACGGCCTCCTGTTCGATCACCCACTGGTCCAGAGCCTAAGGCTTCGCCGGTGAGTTCCGCCCGCGTGCGGGGTCTGCCCTTTGACGGGAGCATCGGGAGACACGGTACGGCCGGACGGGAGCCGGCGCTTCGCGCGGCCGGCGCCCGCTCACGTCTGAGAACGCAGTCGAAAACCGCAGCCGGAAAGGGAGCACCCATGGACTGGACCCTCGAAGTGATCGTCGTGCCCGTCGCGGACGTCGACCGGGCGAAGGACTTCTACGAGAACCGGGTCGGCTTCAAGGTCGACGTCGACCAGGTCGTCACGGCGGGCGTCCGCATCGTCCAGCTGACGCCGCCCGGGTCACGCTGTTCGATCGCCCTGGAGCAGGGCCTGCCGGGCGCGCCGGGGCAGCGGGCGATGCAGCCGGGGTCGCTGACCGGTATCCAGATGTGCGTGACGGACATCTACGCGGCGCGGGTCGAGCTGCTCGAGCGGGGCGTGGACGTGAGCCCGGTGCAGCACGTGGGGGCCGAGGGCTGGGAGGACGGGCCCGGCGACGTCTGGAACTCGTTCATGTTCTTCGCCGACCCGGACGGCAACGGCTGGACGGTGCAGCAGGCGCCGGCCCCGCTGTCGGAGCGCTGAGGGTTCACCGCCCCTTCACATGTGCGTGGGACGGAGGCATCTTGGCGTGTGCATGCTCTAGCCGCACCGCCGCCGTCTCTCCCCCCCACCGGAGGTCTCACGTGCTTGGCAGATCATTGTTCCGACGCGGCCGCACCGCGGCGCTCGCGTCGGCCTTCGCCCTGACCGCCACCGCGGTCGCGCTCTGGTCCGGCGTGGGCGGCTCGTCCGCGCAGGCCGCGGCGGGCGTCCCCACCCCGGACCACACCGTGGTCGTGGTCTTCGAGAACCACGCCTACAACCAGGTGATCGGCTCCTCCAGCGCCCCGTACATCAACAGCCTGAAGACGAACGGCGCGAGCCTCTCGGCGTCGTACGCGCTGACGCACCCGAGCCAGCCGAACTACTTCGCGCTGTTCTCGGGCGCCACGCAGGGCATCACGGACGACAGCTGCTACACGCCGGGCTTCTCCTCGCAGCCCAACCTGGCCTCCGAGCTGATCGCCGCCGGCAAGACCTGGGGCAGCTACAACGAGGGCCTGCCGAGCCAGGGTTCGACCACCTGCTCGTCCGGCGACTACGCCCGCAAGCACAACCCGTGGTTCGGGTTCAGCAACGTCCCCACCTCCACGGCGAAGACGTTCGCGCAGTTCCCCTCGGACTACTCGACGCTCCCCCAGGTCTCCTTCGTGGTCCCCGACCTGTGCAGCGACATGCACGACTGCTCGGTGTCGACCGGTGACACCTGGCTGAAGAACAACCTGTCCGCCTACGCGACCTGGGCGAAGGCGCACAACAGCCTCCTCGTCGTCACCTTCGACGAGGACAACCGCCTGGCCGGCAACAAGATCCCGACGGTCCTCTACGGCCAGCAGGTCACCCCGGGTGCCACCTCGGCGACCACCTACAACCACTACGACGTCCTGCGCACCATCGAGGACATGCACGGCCTCCCGCACGCGGGCAACGCGGCGTCCGGCAAGGACATCACGGGCATCTGGACGTCCTGACATGTACGTAGCGGACAGCCGGGCGACGGCATCGGCGTCCGCGGAACCCGCCGCCCGGCCACCGGCCGGGCGGCGCGGTACCGCGATCGCCCCCACGGTCCTGGCCCTCGGCTCGGTCAGCCTCATCACCGACGTCTCGTCCGAGATGGTCACGGCGGTCCTGCCGCTCTACCTCGTCGCGGGACTCGGCCTCTCACCCCTCGGCTTCGGCCTCCTGGACGGCGTCTACAACGGCTTCTCGGCGCTGGTCCGTCTCGTCGGCGGCCACTTCGCGGACCGGGGAGGCGGCCGCCACAAGACGGTCGCCCTGTTCGGCTACGGGCTCTCGGCGCTCTGCAAACCCCTGCTCCTGCTGGCCGCCACCCTCCCCACGATCGGCATGGTCCTGGCGGCCGACCGCACGGGCAAGGGCCTGCGCACGGCGCCGCGGGACGCCCTGATCTCCCTGAGCAGCACCCCGGCCACCCGCGGCAGAGCCTTCGGCGTGCACCGGGCGATGGACACGACGGGCGCCCTTCTCGGCCCCCTCGCGGCCTTCCTGATCCTGCGCGCGACGACGGACGGCTACGACGCGGTCTTCACCGTCAGCTTCTGCGTCGCGGCACTGGGCGTACTGGTCCTGCTCCTGTTCGTCCCCCGCCGGCACGAAGCCGCACAGGAGACCCCACAGGACACCGCGCAGGACACCGCCAGGGCCGGCCATCGGGCACCCCCGCGCCCCACCTTCCGGTCCGCGCTCGCGCTCCTGCGCCGCCGCGAGGTCCGCCGCACCACGGTCTGCGCCCTGCTCCTCGGCCTGGCCACGGTCAGCGACTCCTTCATCTATCTGCTCCTCCAGCGCCGCCTGGGCGTCCCCGACCAGTGGTTCGCGCTGCTCCCCCTGGGCACGGCGGCCGCTTTCCTGCTCCTGGCCGCGCCCCTGGGCCGGCTCGCGGACCGCGCCGGCAGCTGGCGCGTGTTCCTCGCCGGCCACGCCGCGCTCCTCGCCGCGTACGGCCTGCTGCTCTCGCCGTGGCACGGCTCCGCCCTGCCGTACGCGGTCCTGGCGCTGCACGGCTGCTTCTACGCGGCGACGGACGGCGTCCTGATGGCCGCTGCCTCCACCGCCATCCCCCAGGAGCTCCGCTCGTCGGGGCTCGCCGTCGTCCAGACGGGCCAGGCGCTGGCGCGCTTCGTCTGCTCGATCGGCTTCGGCGCCGCGTGGACGGCGTGGGGCGACCGCACGGCTCTGGGCGCGGCCACGGCGGCGCTGGCGGCGGGCGCGGCGGTGGCGTATGCCTTCCGTCCCCAAGCCCCCACCCCCGCGGAGGTAGTACCCGCATGACGACACGTAACAGGCTGCTCGTCCTCGTCGCCGCGGTCGTCGCTCTCGCGGCCGTCGCGACGGCCTCGGTCCTGCACGCGGCGGCGCGCGCCGACCGCAGGAACGAGACGCACGCGGGCGGCCCGAAGGTCACCGCGGGCCGGGTGACCCTGCCGGCCGAGGCCACCGAGGCTCCCCGCCGCCTCGTCTTCCGCAACATGGCGTGGGGCCCCCACCGCGACGAGCTCACCACGGTCCCGGCGGGCCGCCCGGACGCGCCCCGCACCGCGTCGGGCGTCAGGTGCCTGCGCTTCTACGCCTCTTCGGGCACGGCCGTCTGCCTCGCCGCCAACCGGGGCGCGATGCAGGACACGTACACGGCCCGCGTCCTGGACTCCCGTCTCAAGGAGAAGGCCCACTACGCGCTGCCGGGCATCCCGTCCCGCGCCCGCGTCTCGCCGAGCGGGCGGTACGCGGCGTGGACGGTGTTCGTGGGCGGCGACAGCTACGCGGGCACGAACTTCTCGACGCGGGCGGCGATCGTGGACACCCGCACGGGTCACCTCACGCCGACGCTCGAGGACTTCCGGGTCGTCAAGGACGGCCGGACCTACCGCGCGGCGGACATCAACTTCTGGGGCATCACGTTCGCGGCGGACGACCGCCACTTCTACGCGACGCTCGCCACGCACGGGAAGACCTACCTCGTACGGGGCGATCTGCGCACCCGCACGCTGACCACCGTCCACCAGAACGTCGAGTGCCCGTCCCTCTCCCCCGACGGCACCCGCGTCGCGTACAAGAAGCGCGTGAAGGGCCTTCCGGCGGACGCCCCTTGGCGGCTGTACGTACTCGACCTGCGCACGCTCCACGAGACGCCCCTGGCGGAGACCCGCAGCGTGGACGACCAGGCGGTCTGGAGCGACGCGCACACCCTGACGTACGCGCTGCCGGGCGACTACGGCGCGGACCTCTACACGGTCCCGGCGGACGGCACAGGCGCCCCGCACCGCCTCACCAAGGCGGCGGTGTCTCCGGCGTACCTGTGACGGCCCCCGATCCGGAGTCACCCATACAGGTGGCAGACGGGCCCGCCACCCACGAGGCTGGGGCGATGGACATGACCCTGGAAGTGATTCAGCTGCCCGTCTCGGACCTGGACCGGGCGAAGGACTTCTATACGAACAAGGTCGGTTTCAGCGTGGACGTGGACCGCGAGGTGATGCCCGGCGTCCGGATCGTCCAGCTCACCCCGCCCGGTTCCGGCTGTTCGGTGACGCTCGCCGAGGGCGTCCCGAACCCCACGGGCACCCCGCAGCCGGGCACGTACCACGGCCTGCAGCTCGTGGTCGCGGACATCAAGGCGGCCCACGCGGAGCTGACGGCGCGCGGGCTCGACGTCTCGGAGCCTCAGCAGTACGCCCCGGACGACGGCGGCACGTTCATGTACTTCACCGATCCTGATGGCAACGGCTGGGCGATCCAGGAGTACCGCAAGCGCGCCACGCAGCCGCTGCACGAGCTGCTGCGCGAACAGCACCAGGGCTGACCCGGCTCACGGCTCCGGGATCAGCCGCACCACCGTCACGACCAGGATCGACCCGGAGACGTAGTACCGGACGATGACGCCGCGCACGGTCGCCTCCCTGCGGTCCGCCCACCGGCCGATGGGGAGGGACCCGTGCCCGTACGGGTCGACGCCGAGGGTGCGTTCCAGTTCGGCCCTGAACGGCACGGATTCCGCCATCTTCGCGAGGGTGTCGTCGGCGGGCGGCGCGTACGAGATGCGGTGGCGGCGGCGATGACGGTGGCTCACGCGGCTCCGGCCCTCTCCGCTTCCTCGCGGGCGAGCCGGTCCATGATGGCGTCGGCGGCCGGGTCGGGCACGGCCTCCAGCATCCAGTGCCGCATCACGGCGTGGATCTCGTGCACCCCCGCCGCATTGATCTCCCGGTCGAACTCCTCGCGCCGGTGCTCCGGCAGGGCGTCGCGGATGGCGGGGATGCTGTTGGGCACCTCGACCTCGACCCCGTCGACGAGGGTCTTGAGCGGCTCGGCCATGATGCGCTCCCTTCTCGCTCACCGACCACGGTAGCGACCAGGAAGGACACAGGGGGCGGTACGGCAGAGGGGGCGGTACGCATCACGCGCCCCCGCCCCCTCCCCTGACCTCAGCCCAAGAACAGCCCTCTCAAGTCCCTTACAGCACCGGCAGATTCCTGCGCAACCTGGGCTGTTGCCAACCGGGCCGTTCAAGCCTGAGGTAAATCATCCTCGGCACGTGGACTCGCTTGCATGCCTCAAGGGCTGGGCAGGCGATCAAGTGCATGGGCAAGAGTCACCGCAGCCAGAGACATTCCGTCCTCGATGCGCCCCTGAGCTACCCAATGCCATAGCTCTCGGATGTGGAGCCAGCGCACGGCAGCAACTTCTTGCACATCAACTGCTTGCTCTGTGGGATCGTTGACTCGTGCGAGGACTACAGCGACCCGGGTCGCCAACATTCCTGACTCTGGTGTCATGGCGCCCAAGAGTTCGAATTCGGCGTCTTTCGCGCCAATCTCTTCATAGAGTTCCATTCGGGCAGTGACGAGAGGATCGCGATCGTGGGAGAAGCCGCGAGGCAGACCCCACTGCCATGCTCCCACCGGGTAGCGGTACGTCTGGACGAGCCCGACGTTCATTCCATGGATGGGCAAGATCACGACACCTGGACCTTCACCGCGATTTGCGATTCTCAGGTACCGGCCAGGGGTGCCGTCTGGAAACTCCACCTCGTCATCGAAGACCTCGACGAATTGATTCACATAGGCCAGGACCTCGCGCTTTCGGCGGATGACCTCGGGGCGTCCCGGGTTTCTCAAGGCTAACGTCCCCTCACGTCGACGACTCTTCCGAGTGCATGCGCCCGGCGCCGTGCACCCTGCCAGCGGCGGACGGATTCAACTCCTTTTTGGGCGACGGCAGGGGCAACTGCCCCGAGGGCTATTGCAGGGAATTCGACGGCGCCCGGAAATTGCCAGAGTGCGGCCGCAATTGCAGGTCCGGCGGCACCGCTACCGGTAAGGAGAACCTGAACTCCAAAATTTCCTACCATGCCAGCATCACCCCGACCGCCGAGAACAGAGGCGACGCAGGCAAGATGAGCATCAAGCGCCCTGCGGGCTGCCGGAGCGTCCTCTGCCGCAGCGAACTTGTCCAGCCCTTTCCAGAAGGGTGACCGGGCTCGGCCTGAACCTCCCCGCTGCGCCCGAGCATCAAGGAGAGCGGCGATGGCGTCTATCACGTTGTTCCGCAGATTCGAGAACTCGTCACGAGTCTGATTCTCCATGACGGCGGGTTGTGAATTAATCCGCACTTCGAACAACGGGTGTTCCTCTGGTTCGCCTATCGATACGTCCTGGCGTGGCAACCAAGTTGCTCGGTGCACTCCGGAACGATATTGCTCGAGCGCAAACTCTTGTGCGATCGCGCGTGAGATGAGGACTCGGTCCCCGACGGCTACATCGGTACTGAAGGTCGCGGGCGCAATTCCGATAGAATCCGCCACGATCGCATTGTACAAGGTGTCGACGAACTCGATTACCAGATCGAGAGTGCTTTTACTTCCGACGATTTCCTCTGGTGTCCGGCGATCCGGATCGTTGGGCCACGGGTCTCGGATACGGAGTCGACTGCGTTCGTTAAACGCTTGTGAACGCGTAGGATCAAGACGGCGAATCGCGTTCACGAGCTCTGCATGCACCTCGCGGAAAGATTCGGGAAGAGATTGTGCCGCTCGGCCCATCGGGGATGTTTCTTCAAGGATGGAGGCGAGCAGCCCTCCCAGCCCCAATGGGGACGCTGGGGGTTTCGCCCTGACTCGGGGAAGAGCTCGGAATTCTGCACGAATATCGTCTAGTGCCTGTGCCCGGTTGACGCCTATCCAGTCACTATTGAGTAGGCGATCCAGACTCTCGGACTGCCAGCGAACGTCACTGGGATCAAGGCCGTATTGTTCCGGTCTGTGCAGTTCCGGTAGTAAAAAGCTGAAAAATGGGCGGTTTTCGTCGAAGGCGCGGTTGAGCATGTTTGCTATGGCGTCTTCGAAGGAATCCGCTCCGAAGAGATGAATCCTAAAAGGGTGCTCGTCGACGGCTACCCTATTGCGGGCCTGGAGTACTGTGCGTGCGACACTGAGAAATCCAGTGGAATCGAATGCATAGGACTGAGGAACGACGACTTCGCGCCCAAGTGCAAGCGTCATGAGCACTTCGACAAAGATCTGAAGCTCGTGGTCATCTCGTCGCTGCCGCTCGGAGTCTGAGATTCCGGTCGGGCCCGGCCAGGGCATCCGAACTGAGTCGAGTGATTCCAGGTACTGGAGATCTTGACCGCCTGAGAAAGTCATACTCTCTCCCGAGATGCCAAAGGAGTGCAACCACTGCTTAACGCTACCGCCAGCTGTGGAGTGTGCACATGAAGGAGCAATGCTCATGACTTGTGGATCGGCCTCGAGTTGGAGGCGAAGGTACCTTCCCGAGTGATCGACTTCTGATCATCGAGCAGGCCGGCGTTGCACAGTCGGCCGGGAAGACACGCCCGTGCTGAGCGTAGTGAATGCCGATGGATCGACCGAGACCGGCTCCCTGCTCCACGACATCGTCCGTGAGGGTGCACGACGGATGCCGGCTGCGGCCCTGGAGGCTGAAGTCAGCGCCCACATAGCCGAGTTGGCCGAACGGCATGACGAGAAAACTGGGGCGAGGCGCACCTCCAGCCCGACCGCTCTTTCACGTGGCCGCAGAGCGAACAGCTTCCGGTTACACCTGTGCCGCTTGTGTGACGGTGAGTTCCGGTCCGGAGGACCGATCCGGCACCCCACGGCCCACAGACGGCCCAGCCCCCATCCCGCGCGACGGGGCCGCCGGTCATAGACCGACGGCCCCAGAAGCTCGACGCGGCGCGAAACCGCTCTGACCTGCCCTTACAGCACCGGCAGGTTCTTCCGCAGCTCGAACGCGGTGACCTCGGAGCGGTACTCCTCCCACTCCTGCTTCTTGTTGCGCAGGAAGAAGTCGTACACGTGCTCGCCCAGTGTCTCGGCGACGAGTTCGCTGCGTTCCATGAGGGCGATCGCCTCGCCGAGGTTCTGCGGGAGCGGCTCGATGCCCATGGCGCGGCGCTCGGCGTCGGACAGGGCCCACACGTCGTCGTCGGCGCCCGGCGGGAGCTCGTAGCCCTCCTCGATGCCCTTGAGTCCGGCGGCGAGCAGCACGGCGTACGTCAGGTACGGGTTCGCGCCCGAGTCGATCGAGCGGACCTCGACGCGCGCGGAGCCGGTCTTGCCGGGCTTGTACATCGGGACGCGGATCAGGGCCGAGCGGTTGTTGTGGCCCCAGCAGATGTACGAGGGCGCCTCGCCGCCGGCGCCGGCGGTGCGGCCGCCGCCGCCCCAGATGCGCTTGTAGGAGTTGACCCACTGGTTGGTGACGGCGGAGATCTCGGCGGCGTGCTTGAGCAGGCCCGCGATGAAGGAGCGGCCGACCTTGGACAGCTGGTACTCGGAGCCGGACTCGTAGAACGCGTTGCGGTCGCCCTCGAAGAGGGACAGGTGCGTGTGCATGCCGGAGCCGGGGTGGTCGGAGAACGGCTTCGGCATGAACGTCGCCTGCACGCCCTGCTCCAGCGCCACCTGCTTCATGACGAGGCGGAACGTCATGATGTTGTCGGCCGTGGACAGCGCGTCGGCGTACCGCAGGTCGATCTCCTGCTGGCCGGGGGCGCCCTCGTGGTGGCTGAACTCGACCGAGATGCCCATGGATTCGAGCATGGTGATCGCCTGGCGGCGGAAGTCCATGCCGACGTTCTGCGGGGTGTGGTCGAAGTAGCCGGAGTTGTCGGCCGGGGTGGGGCGGGACCCGTCGAGCGGCTTGTTCTTGAGGAGGAAGAACTCGATCTCGGGGTGCGTGTAGAAGGTGAAGCCCAGGTCGGAGGTCTTGGCCAGGGCCCGCTTCAGCACGTAGCGCGGGTCGGCGAACGACGGGGAGCCGTCGGGCATCAGGATGTCGCAGAACATCCGCGCGGTGCCGGGCGCCTCGGCGCGCCAGGGCAGCACCTGGAAGGTCGACGGGTCGGGCTTGGCGATCATGTCGGACTCGTACACGCGGGCGAAGCCCTCGATCGCGGAGCCGTCGAAGCCGATGCCCTCGTCGAAGGCCTGCTCCAGTTCCGCCGGGGCCACGGCCACCGACTTCAGGAAGCCGAGGACATCCGTGAACCACAGGCGGACGAACCGGATATCCCGCTCCTCGAGCGTCCGGAGCACGAATTCCTGCTGCTTGTCCATCTTCCGCTTCCACCCATCCTTGCTGGTCAGGCCGCCTGCGTCCGCGCCCTGCGGGACACCGTCGGCAGGCTCCTGAGCATCCCACCACATCACCGTTTCATGCGCGTTGCCGACCTTGATCGACTGGTCGACCCGGGCCCGAACATCGTGCGAACGGCAGATGTATACGACTTCGTGCCCATAGTGCCTGCTGGGGGCCCTGGTCCCATAGTCCCTGCCGTCCGCAGCACCGGCTACACGGCATGGCAACGGCCCCCCGCTCCCCACTACGATCAGCGGACCCGTTCAGCCGTCCCGTCCCTTTCCCAGAAGGACTCACCATGGGTTCCGCCAAGAACACCGGCACCGCGACGCGCAAGGCCCGAATAGAGGAGATGCGCCGCGCCGAGCGCTCCCGCGAGCGCCGCGGCCGTGTCCTCACCATCGCGCTGAGCGGCGTCGTCGTCCTCGCTCTCGCCGGCGTCGGGGCGTGGGCCGTCACGAAGGGGGACGACTCGCCGAAGGACGGCGCGGACGCGAAGTCGTCGGCCGGTTCGTTCAGGACCGGCTCGGACGGCGTGAGGACCTGGACCGGGAAGCTGGACCGCAACCACGTCGCGAAGAAGGTGACGTACCCGATGACGCCGCCGGTGGGCGGGGACCACAACCAGGTCTGGATGAACTGCAACGGCGACGTCTACAAGAAGGCGATCCCGAACGAGAACGCGGTGCACGCCCTGGAGCACGGCGCGGTCTGGGTGACGTACACGGACAAGGCCGACCCGGGTGACGTGCAGAAGCTCGCGGCGAAGGTCCGCCAGACGCCGTACTCGCTGATGAGCCCGGACCAGGACCAGAAGGACCCGATCATGCTGAGCGCCTGGGGCCACCAGCGGACCGTGAAGAGCGCCACCGACCCGGACGTCGCCTCGTTCTTCTCGACGTTCGTCCAGGGCAAGCAGACCCCTGAGCCGGGTGCGGCCTGCACCAACGGTCTGTCCCAGTGAGGCGCGCGGCCTGGATCGCGCCGGCCGTGGCGGCGGTGCTCGTCGCGGGCGGGGCGGTCACGTACGCGGTCGCCGACGGGGACGGCGGCGGTTCGTCGGCCGTTCGGGTGCCGGGCGCCGAGTCCGCCGACGCCGGGTTCGCGCGGGACATGGCGGTCCACCATCAGCAGGCCGTCGAGATGTCGTACATCGTGCGCGACCGCACGGATGACGAGGAGGTGCGCCGCCTCGCCTACGACATCGCGCAGACGCAGGCCAACCAGCGGGGCATGCTGCTCGGCTGGCTCGATCTGTGGGGGCTGCCGAAGGTGTCCGCGAAGCCGCCGATGTCCTGGATGGGCATGGGAGACATGCCGCCGGGGCAGGACGGCGCGCTGATGCCGGGCATGGCCACGAACACACAGCTCGACGAGCTCCGCACGGCGAACGGCAAGCGGGCCGAGGTGCTCTACCTCCAGCTGATGACCGCGCACCACAAGGGCGGCGTCCACATGGCCGAGGGGTGCGTCGAGCGCTGCGGCGTCGGGGTGGAGAAGCGGCTCGCGGCGGGCATGGTCGCCTCGCAGAAGTCGGAACTCGACCTGATGGCCGGGATGTTGAAGGACAGGTCGTAGGAGGGGAAACCGCAGGCACACCTGAGGGATCCCCCGCCCCGATCACGTACCGCCCCAAAACGCCCTCGGATGGCGTTCCTTGGGCTCTTCTTGGCGCTTCCATTCCCCTTGCATGAACGGTTCGGCGCAACAGTGATCAGTTGCGTGCGCAGCTCGACCGGCGCACGCGCATCACCGTCGCCACACGCGACGAACCACATCGCAGGGGGTTGTATGAGATCCACCCGTGCCGCGGCCCGCGCCGGGCTCAGCCTGGCAGCGACACTGCCACTGCTCGCCGGCGCGCTCGCCATCGCAGCACCCGTCGCCCAGGCCGACCCGAACCCGGGTGCCCGCGACGCACTGACCGGCACCAAGCCGCTGTGGGCCACGGCGAAGGCCGATCAGGGTGCCGCGTCGAACAGCTCCACCGTGCACGCCCGCGTCTACCTCGCGGGACGCGACGCGGCGGGCCTCGCGGCGTACGCGAAGGCCGTGTCCGACCCGCAGTCGGCGTCGTACGGCAAGTACCTCAGCGCCAAGCAGGCGCAGGCCCGCTTCGGCGCGACCAAGGCCCAGATAGCCGAGGTCACGAAGTGGCTCGAGTCCTCGGGCCTCACCGTGACCGACGTCAGCAAGCACTACATCTCCGTAACGGGCGAAGTCGCCGCCGCCGAGAAGGCGTTCGGCGCCCAGCTGCACAACTACGCCAAGGGCAAGCACACCTACCGCGCGCCCACGGCCGCCGCGACGGTGCCCGCGTCCCTGAACGGCGCGGTCCTCACCGTGACCGGCCTGGACAGCGCGCCGCACAAGGCGAACCACGACGAGACGCTGCCGCCGCCGGACGCCGTGTTCCACAACGCCGGCCCCTTCTCGTCGTACTACGGCTCGAAGACGGCGAGCACCCTGCCGTCCGCGTACGGCCAGAAGGCCCCGTACGCCGTGAAGGGCTACACCGGCAAGCAGCTGCGTGCCGCCTACGGCGCCGCCAAGCAGACCGGCAAGGGGGTCCGCGTCGCCATCACCGACGCGTACGCCTCGCCGACCATCGCGAAGGACGCGGCCACCTACGCCCAGCGCAACGGTGACGCGGCCTACCGCAGCGGCCAGCTGAAGCAGGTCCTGCCCGCGGACTACACGAAGACCGAGGAGTGCGGGGCGTCCGGCTGGTACGGCGAGGAGACCCTCGACGTCGAGGCCGTGCACGCCGTGGCTCCCGCGGCCGACATCACCTACGTCGGCGCCGCCTCCTGCTACGACGACGCGCTGCTCGACTCGCTCGGCAAGATCGTCGACGGCCACCTCGCCGACATCGTGTCGAACTCGTGGGGCGACATCGAGGCCAACCAGACCCCCGACCTCGCCGCCGCGTACGACCAGATCTTCCAGTACGGCGCGATCGAGGGCATCGGCTTCTACTTCTCGTCCGGCGACAACGGCGACGAGGTGGCGCACACCGGCACGAAGCAGGTCGACGTGCCCGCCAACTCGGCGTGGGTGACGTCCGTCGGCGGTACGTCGCTGGCGGTCGGCAAGGACGACAAGTACCAGTTCGAGACCGGCTGGGGCACGCTCAAGGCCAGCCTGTCGGCCGACGGCAAGAGCTGGGCCGCCTTCCCCGGGGCGTACACCTCGGGTGCGGGCGGCGGCACCAGCAAGACGGTGAAGCAGCCGTTCTACCAGCGTGGTGTCGTCCCGAACTCGCTGGCGCGGGCCAACGGCGGCTCGAAGAAGATGCGTACCGTGCCGGACATCTCCGCGGTGGCCGACCCGAACACCGGCTTCCTCGTCGGCCAGTCGCAGACGTTCCCCGACGGCTCGCTCAAGTACGACGAGTACCGCATCGGCGGCACGTCGCTGGCGGCGCCCGTCATCGCGGGTGTGCAGGCGCTGGTCCAGGAGGCCCGCGGCGGGCACGCGCTCGGCTTCGCCAACCCGGCGATCTACGACCGCTCCGGCTCGACGATCTACCACGACGTGACGGACAAGCCGACCGGCCGTGACCTCGCGGTGGTCCGCGTCGACTACGCGAACGGGTTCGACGCGGCCGACGGCCTGCTGACCTCCGTGCGCAGCCTCGGCAAGGACAGCTCGCTCAAGGCGGTCCGCGGCTACGACGACGTGACGGGTGTCGGCTCGCCGGCGCCGGGCTATGTGACGTCCTTCGGCCGTCGCTGACCCACGAAAGAGCGGCGCCCGCCCCGGACATCCCCGGGACGGGCGCCGCCCTCGATTCCCTCACGTTCCCTACTGCTTGACGACCCTCAGGTCGTCGCACCAGCCGCTGCCCTTACCGGTGCGGGTGTAGCAGTAGAGGGTCGCCGAGGTATTGGTGGCGCCCGTGGTGAAAGTGATGCTGCCGGTACGCCATCCGAACGCGCTGAAGGCGGGGATCCGGGTCTCGGACCCGCCGAAGTTCTTGACTCCCACGGCGAGTTGGGTGTCGTACGCGTCGACGCGCCCCCAGCCGGAGAGCGTGTACGTGGTGTTCGGCGCGACGGCGATCTTCTGCTCGGCCGTGCTCGGGGTCCCCGAGACGCGCAGACTGGAGCCGCCCCCGTGCGGATTCACGGTGTCGGCCGCGACGGTCCCCGAGGGCGCCCAGGGCGAGACGCCCGTCTCGAAGCCGGGGTTGACGACCAGGTTGGTCCCGCCCGAACAGGCGGCGTCGTCGAACGCGGAGGCCTGGTGGGCGCCGATGTCGGGGCGACAGGCGACGGGCGCGGGAGAGCCGAAGTAGTCCTTGCCGCCGGAGCCGGTGGTGACCTGCCCGGCGCCGCGCGCCGGGGATCCGGCCTTCAGCTTGTACCCCGCGGGATCGGCGGAGCCCGGGTCGGCGAGGAGCGGGTCGGCGGTCACCTTGCCGGGGTCGGCGGGCTCGGACGCCGGGTGGTTGCCGTACATGACGTTGTTGCGCCAGGTGTGCTCGGCGGGCTTGCCGCCGTAACCGCCGGTGCCGAGGTTGTAGAAGATGTTGTTGCTCCACAGCGTGGTGGACGCGCCACCGCTGCTCTCCACGACCGACGTGGTGGAGCCGGCGCCCATGTAGAAGGTGTTGTTCAGGATCTGGGCGGCCGCGTCGCCGACGGCGTACAGGATGCGCGAGCCGTCGTTGACGGAGAGGTTGTAACGCGCGACCGTACCGGCCGTGTCGGCGCCGCTGCCGCAGGCCCCGCACAGCAGCAGGAAGCCGCCCTCGTTGTCGTGGCTGTAGTTGTACTGGAAGAGGGCGCCGCGCGTGCCGAAGTCGGCGTCGAAGGCCATGCCGTCGTTCATGCCCGCCTTGCGGCGCACATGGTGGACCTCGTTGTACTGGAAGACGGTCCCGTCACTGTTGATCGTCCACAGGCCCGCGTTGTTGCCGGCCGAGCGCATCCAGATGTCGTACGCCTCGTTGTGCTCGGCCAGCGCGTCCCGGGTCACGCGGACGACCATGCCGTCGCCGCCGATGTCGTGGATCTTGTTGCCGCGGAACACGACACGCGTGCTCGCCGTCCACGCGGGACCACCGGTGCAGCCGTAGACGGCTCGGCAGGCCCAGCTGGACTGGGTGGTCAGGCCCTCCCGGTCGACCTTGTAGATCTCGCTGTTCTGGACGAGTACGTCGTCGAAGCGGGTCGGCGTCACGGTGCCGGAGACGCGGAACTGGATGCCGTTGCTGCTCTTGGTGTCGCCGCCGTTGACGTCGTGGACGTAGACGTCGTCGAGGATGTAGTGGGTGCCGGTGCCGTGGTCGGCGAGCTCGACGAGGATGCCGTTGCGCTCGGCGTCCGTGGCGCCCTTGTTGGTGACCTCCAGACCATGGATCTCCCACTGCTCGACGTTGAGCAGATGGACGGCGGCGTAGACCGTGCCACCGCCCTCGATCACGGGCCGGCCGCCGCCGGAGCCGTAGGGGGCGACCTGGACGGGGGCGGCCGCGGAGCCCGATCCGGCGGGCTTGAGCTGACCGCGGCAGGTGGCGCCGCGCTTGAAGTAGAGCCGGTCGCCGGGGCCGTAGGTGACGGCGTTGGCCGCGGCGAGGCTGTTGTAGGGCGCTGCGAGGCTGCCGTCGCCGTTCGCGGCGGCCGAACAGTCCACGTAGGAGGGGGTGCTCGCGGACTGCGAGGGGTGGAGCGGATGGCCGGGGTGCGCGGACCCGGCGGCCTGGGCGCCAGGCGGGGAGACGAGGGCGGAGGCGGCGAGCGCGAGACCGGCCGCGAGCGTGATGCAGGCTCTTCGGAGCCCGGATGTAACCGGTGCCATTTTTGCTCCTGGGGATAGGAGAGGAATTCGGCAAGTACCTTGCTCAGCAAGGCGGTTGAGGTCAATGGCCGGACGGGAAACGGTTACATTCACGGCCACCACACCCCAGGACACCCCCACCCCACTCCCGGCGCCTCACCCCACTCCCGGCCCCCCCAGCCGCCGCCCCTCAGGCGCCGCCCCTCAGGCGCCGCCCCTCAGGCGAGCCGCGAAAGATCCCCCCGCGAAAGCCGCCCGAGCAGCTCCTCACCGCGCGCGAACCGCTCGGCCTCCTCCACCGCGTACAACCCAAGGCGGCGCACCTCGCTGCCCTGCGCGCCCGCCATGTGCGGGGTGACCAGGACGTTGGGAAGGGTGAGCAACGGGTGTCCGGCGGGCAGTGGTTCGGGGTCGGTGACATCGAGAAATGCGTCGAGCCGGCCCGAGGCGCACTCACGAGCGAGCGCCTCGGTGTCGACGAGCGACCCCCGAGCGGTGTTCACCACGACACCGCCATCAGCCACGAGCTTCAGCATCTCCTCCCCCAACAACCCACGCGTCTCGGGGAGTTGAGGCGCGTGCACGCTCACGATGGAGCTGCGCCGGCAGAGCTCGGACAGCTCGACGAGCTCCACGCCGAGCGCGGCGGCATCGCCTTCACCGACGTACGGATCGGTGAGCAGGATCCGGTACCCCGCATCCGAGGCGCGCAGCCCGGCGATCACGCGCCGGCCGATGCGGGAGGCGCCGATGATCCCGACGACGCGACCGTCGGCGCCCTCGCGCGCGGTGAAGCCGGGCCAGCCGCCGGAGTAGCGGGCGGCGACGGGCAGCGCCTTCTTCGCGGCGAAGGTGATCGCGGCGAGCGTGAAGGCGACGACGGGGCCCGCGTTGGCGTCGGCGGCGGAGGACACGGTGATGCCGGGCCGCTCCCACAGGGCGTCCGAGACGACGGGTCTGACCGATCCGGCGGCGTGCACGACGGCGCGAAGCCGGGGCGCGTGCGCCAGAACGTCCGAGGTGAGCTGCGGGCAGCCCCAGCCGGTGATCAGCACCTCGACTCCGGAGAGGACCGCGCGGGCCTCGGGGGTGCCGAGCGGCCCGGTCAGCGCAACGGGCGCGAGGTCGGCGCACTGCCCGAGCCGTTGCCGCAGGTCCGACGGGATGACCCGGTCGAGCACCTCGGCGTCCATGGCCAGTGCCGCGATCGGTCGGTGTGCTGCCACGCGCTACCACCCTCCAGCTGCAGATCTCCAGTAACCGGTTACCTCAAGATGTCAGGAGGTTAGGCCCAACTCTGAAGATTGGTCAATAGATCGCCGACACAAGGGGGTTGACCCGGCGTAGTAACCGTTTTAGATTCCCGCTCACCTTGTTCCAACGACGGAGGGGTTTTCGTGCCCACGGTGGCGAAGGACAGGCCCGAGACCGAGGCGGTGAAGCCCCCCGGCACCCCGGGCAGCGGGTCAAAAACGCACAAACCCAGGCAGGACAGCTTCTGGAAACGTTTTCGGAGCAGCCGCACCTTCCTGCTGCTCATGGCCCCGGGCCTGGCCTACTTCCTGCTGTTCCACTACGGCGCCTTCGTCGGCAACGTCGTGGCGTTCAAGGAGTACGTCCCGTTCGACGGGCTCTGGGCGAGCCCTTGGGTGGGCTTCGAGAACTTCACCCGGATGTTCGGCGACGCCGACTTCTGGCACGCGACGTGGAACACCTTCTACATCGCGGTGCTCCAGCTGACGTTCTTCTTCCCGATCCCCCTGGCCATCGCCCTGCTCCTGCACAGCCTGACGTCGGATTTCCTGCGCCGCTTCGTGCAGTCGGTGGTCTATCTGCCGCACTTCCTGTCCTGGGTGATCGTGGTGGCGCTGTTCCAGCAGGTCCTGTCCGACACGGGCTTGCTGAACTCGTTCCTGGGCGACACGGGGATCCACACGGTCGACATCATCGGCAACCCGGACGCGTACCGTCCGCTGGTGGTGGCCGAGGTGGTCTGGAAGGACGCCGGCTGGGGCACGATCATCTTCCTCGCGGCGCTGATGCAGGTCGACGAGCAGCAGTACGAGGCGGCGGCGATCGACGGGGCGGGCCCCTGGCGCCGCTTCTGGCACGTCACGCTGCCGTCCATCCGCCCGATCATCGTGCTGCTCCTGATCATGCGGCTCGGCGACATCCTGTCGGTCGGCTTCGAACAGATGCTGCTCCAGCGCCAGTCGGTGGGACCCGAGGTGGGCGAGGTCCTGGACACGTTCGTGTTCTGGCAGGGAATTGTCGGCGGGGACACCGGATACGCGGCAGCGGCAGGCCTGTTCAAGGGCGTGGTGGGCGCGGTGCTCGTCTTCACCGCGAACCGGGTGGCGCACAAGCTGGGCGAACAGGGGATCTACAGATGACCACAGCCATGAACACCAGGAACCCCACTCGCCCGGCGTGGAAGGAAAGCCCGAAACCGGCCACCCAAGCGGCCAAGGCGGTAGCGATAACGGTCGTCCTGGCCCTGGTCCTGATCCCGTTCCTGGTGATCATCTCCACGTCATTGGCCTCCAACAAGGAGGTGGTGGCCAACGGCGGCTGGGTCCTGTGGCCCACGGACCCGACGCTGCGCGCGTACCGCAACATCCTCAGCGGCGGCATCGTCACCAAGGCCCTGGGCGTCAGCGTCGGCGTAACCCTCATCGGCACCCTGGCCTCCCTGGCCTGCACCTCCTTCCTGGCCTACGCGCTCAGCCGCCCAGGAGTCCTGGGCGGCAAGCCGATCCTCCTGATCATCCTCTTCACCTTCCTCTTCCCCCCGGGCATGATCCCGGCGTTCCTCCTGGTCAAGGGCCTGGGACTGCAGAACATGTACGCGGCCCTCATCGCCCCCGTCCTGATCAACGTCTTCAACCTGGTCGTCCTGCGGGGGTTCTTCCAGGGAATCCCTGAGGAGCTGTACGAGGCGGCGCGCCTGGACGGTGCGGGCGACTGGACGGTGTTCTGGCGCATCGTGCTCCCGCTGTCCAAGGCGGCCCTCGCGGTGGTCGGCCTGTTCTACGCGGTGAGCTACTGGAATGCCTGGTTCAACGCCTCGATCTACCTGGAGTCCGACCACTGGCCGCTCTCCCAGGTCCTGCGCACCTATGTGATCGGCGGCGCGCAGATCAGCGACACGGGTCTCAGTGAGGCCGGCATGGTCTCTGCCCCGCAGACGACGCAGATGGCGGTCCTGGTGATCGCCACCGTCCCGATCCTCCTCGTCTACCCGTTCCTGCAGAAGTACTTCACCAAGGGCGTGCTCACCGGCGCCGTCAAAAGCTAGCCAGCTGCCCACCTTTCCCGAAGGGGTCCACTCACGTGTCCGGTTCCTCGATGTCGCGTCGCACCCTGCTGCGTTCCATAGCCGTCGGCGGCGCCGCCCTGGCCGCTCCGTCCTTCCTCACCGCCTGTTCCACCGACTCGGGTGGCGGCGGCTCGGTCTCCAACGCGGGCAAGAAGGCGGCCGCGTGGCCGACGTACACCCCCGCCACCGGCGCGAAGCCGGACCTGGCGGCCACCGCGGAGGGCGTCCAGGCGGGCTACACGACGTACCCCGCGCAGCTGGTCAAGGCCGTCGCGGAGAAGCCCGGTACGGGCAAGGAGAAGATCAAGGTCCTCTCCATCACCTACGGCACACCCCCGAAGCCGGCGGCGCAGAACAAGCTGTGGGCGGCGATCAACGAAGCGCTCGGCGTGGACGTCGAGTTCACCGTGGTCCCGGACGCGGACTTCCGCACCAAGATGGCGACGCTGTTCGCGGGCGACGACCTGCCGGACATCATCAACATCGGCGGCGGATACGTCCTGCCACGCGAGGCGCAGTTCGTGAAGTCCCGCTGCGAGGACCTCACCGAGCACCTGTCGGGCGACGCGGTGAAGGACTACCCGAACCTGGCGGGCATCCCGACGTACGCCTGGCAGGGCATGGGCCGGATCTCGGGCCGGATCTTCGGAGTCCCGGTGGAGCGCCCGAAGCCACAGGACACGATGTACTTCAACGGCCAGGCGTTCACGAAGGCGGGCTACAAGCCGGGCATGTCGGCAGAGGACTTCGCGGCCATGGCGAAGGAGACGACGACGCGCAAGAAGTGGGCCCTGGGCGCCTCATCGACCGCCTTCTTCGGCTTCAAGACGCACGCCACGTGGCACGGGGCGCCGAACCAGTGGCGCATCAAGGACGACAAGGCGACATTCTTCGCGAGCACGGACGAGTTCAAGACCGCGCTGGAGTACATGTCGGACCTGCGCAAGGCGGGCGCGTACTACCCGGAAGCGACATCCGTCTCGCAGGTGGACCTGAAGACCCAGTTCTGGAACGGCACGGTCCTCTCCATGACGGACGGCTTCCTCTCCTACCCCGGCTCGGCACAAGGCATCAAGAACGCCTTCGAACTGGACGCGCTGGTCCCCTACACCCCCGAGAACATCACGCCGGGCTACCAGCAGTCGCAGGGCATCTTCGGCTACACGGTGATCAAGAAGGCACCGAAGGACCGCGTCAAGCTGATGCTCCGGATCCTCGACTACCTGGCCTCACCGTTCGGGACCGAGGAGTACGAACTGGTGCACTTCGGCCTGGAGGGAACGCACTTCAAGCGGGACAAGGACAACAACCCGATCGCGACACCGCTCGGCCTGGTCGAGTCGAAGGTGAACCTGCCGTTCGTGTACCTCAGCGACGCGCCCCAGGTCCTGTACGCGCCGGGCTACGGAGACATCATCGAACGCCTCCACGCGTGGCAGCAGAAGGTGATCCCGATGATGGTGCCGAACGACCGCTGGGGCCTTCAGTCGGACACGTACAACAAGCAGGGCGCGACGCTCGACCAGATCATC
The DNA here is from genome assembly GCF_053644375.1 of Streptomyces sp. NPDC055400. Classification (NCBI taxonomy): domain Bacteria; kingdom Bacillati; phylum Actinomycetota; class Actinomycetes; order Kitasatosporales; family Streptomycetaceae; genus Streptomyces; species Streptomyces sp. NPDC055400. The sequence goes on from NZ_JBSHLM010000010.1 coordinate 124,322, forward strand.
AGCGACGGCGTGACGGCCACGGTCACGGGCCGCCGGAAGGTCTCCGACTGGGACGCGGTGTACAAGAAGTGGCTGAACCAGGGCGGACAGCAGGTACTGGAGGAATTCGCCAAGGAGTACGAGGCGGCGCACTGACCGTACGGCATCGGCCATGATGGTCCGGGGCGGCGTCGCCCGCCCCGGACGGGCAAGTTGAGGAGACACAACAGTGGGTGAGCGGGTCACCATCCGTGATGTGGCCGCGCGCGCGGGCGTCTCGGTCGCGACTGTTTCACGGGTCCTGGCGGGCAACTACCCGACATCGGCGGCCTCGCGCGCCAAGGTCCAAAGAGCGGTCAAGGACCTGGACTACGTGGTCAACGCGCACGCCCGGGCCCTCGCCGGCGCCGGACGCAAGACGATCGCGGTCCTGATGTTCGACGTGGTCAGCTCGTTCTACGCGGCCGTGGCGCAGGGCGTGGAGATGGAAGCGGCCCAGCACAACAGACTCACCCTGGTCTGCTCGACGGGCGGCGACCCGGCCCGCGAACTGGCGCTGGTCCAGATGATGCGGGAACAGGCGGCGGAGGCCGTGGTCCTGGTCGGCGGGGTCATCGAGGACGACGAGTACCGCGAGCGGATGGCGCACTACGCGCAGGCACTCGCGGCGGCGGGCTCGCGCCTGGTCCTGTGCGGCAGACCGGCACCGGCACCCGACGTCCCCGCACTCGTGGTGGAGTACGACAACGGCGCGGGCGCGCACGCGATCACGAGCCACCTCCTGGGCGCCGGCCACCGGAAGATCGCGATGATCGGCTACCAGCCGGGCAACACCACGGGCGAGGCCCGGGTGACGGGCTACCTCAGAGCCCTGAACGACCACGGCGTCCCCCGCTCGGACGCGATCCTGCACGGCATCGGCTTCGGCCAGCACCACGGCTACGAGGCCATGCGCGACCTGCTGGACAAGTGCAACGGCAAGCCGGACTTCACGGCGGTCTTCGCGGGCGACGACCGCGTGGCGGCAGCGGCGATCCGCGCACTGGCGGAGGCTGGCCTACGGGTCCCCGAGGACATCTCGGTGGTCGGCTACAACGACGACCCGGTGGCAGCGGACATCACCCCCGGCCTCACCACGGTGCACATCCCGGCAGCGGAAATGGGCCGCACGGCCGTAAGACTGGCCCTGACAGGCACGGCCCGCCCCGGCCAGCAACGCCACCTCCTGGGCACACACATAGTGATCAGAGACAGCGTCCGCCCCCACCGCCACTGAGCACCGTACGAGACCTGCCGAAGACACCGAAGCCCCACCGAACGGTCGGCCGCGTACGAGACGCGGCCCGAAAGGCAGCGAGCCCCACCGGCCGTGAGACGCCGACGAGACGGGAGGGGACGCGGGGGCATGTGCGCGCGGAGCCACCAGCACCACGTACAGGCAATCAGCTCGCCGACATGCACCCGTAGAACAGCGAGCACGTACATGCCCCCGCGGCCCCGCACCCGACAACAAACCCGGCGAAACGACGGCGCACCCGAAAGGAGACCCGGCGCGACGACGGCGCACCCGAACACCGAGCGAGACCCATCCCCTCCACTCCCCCGTCCGAGAGGACATCGCGTCAGTCAGACGATTAAACTGACCGAGTGCCTCAACTACGTCTCGCCCTGAATCAGATCGACTCGACCGTCGGAGATCTCGCCGGGAACACCGAGGCGATCATCCGCTGGACCAAGCACTCCGCCGAACAGGGAGCGCACCTGGTCGCGTTCCCCGAGATGGTCCTGACCGGCTACCCGGTGGAGGACCTCGCCCTGCGCGAGTCCTTCGTCGAGGCATCCCGCCGGTCACTGACCGCCCTGGCCAGGCGTCTCGCCGACGAGGGCCACGGCGACCTCCCCGTGGTCGTCGGCTATCTGGACCGCTCAGAGAAGGCCCAGCCGAAGTACGGCCAGCCCGCAGGAGCCCCCCGGAACGCCGCCGCGGTCCTCCACAACGGCCGCGTAGCCCTGACGTTCGCCAAGCACCACCTCCCGAACTACGGCGTCTTCGACGAGTTCCGCTACTTCGTGCCGGGCGACACGATGCCCGTGATCCGCGTACACGGAATCGACGTGGCGCTCGCCATCTGCGAGGACCTCTGGCAGGACGGCGGCCGCGTCCCGGCCACCCGAAGCGCCGGCGCCGGCCTCCTGATCTCGATCAACGCGTCGCCGTACGAGCAGAACAAGGACGACACGCGCCTGGACCTGGTGCGCAAGCGCGCCCAGGAGGCGGGCTGCACGCTGGCGTACGTGGCCACGATCGGCGGCCAGGACGAGCTCGTCTTCGACGGCGACTCGATCGTGGTGGACGCGGCGGGCGAAGTAGTGGCCAGGGCACCCCAGTTCGCGGAGGGGTGCGTGGTCCTGGACCTGGACCTCCCGGCGGCGAAGCCGAAGGCCCCGACGGGAACGGTCGACGACGGTCTGCGCATCGACCACGTGACGATCTCCGAGGACCACGTCCCGGCGTACGAGCCGGAGCTGACGGGCGGCTACGCGGACCGCCTGGACGACGACGAGGAGGTCTACTCGGCGCTGGTCGTGGGCCTGCGCGCCTACGCCGCGAAGAACGGCTTCCGCTCGGTACTGATCGGCCTGTCGGGCGGCATCGACTCGGCGCTGACGGCGGCGATCGCGTGCGACGCGCTGGGCGCGCAGAACGTGTACGGCATCGCGATGCCGTCGAAGTACTCCTCGGACCACTCGCAGGGCGACGCGGCGGAGCTGGCGGACCGCACGGGCCTCAACTTCCGTACGGTGCCGATCGAGCCGATGTTCGACGCGTACATGGCGTCGCTGGGCCTGACGGGCCTCGCGGAGGAGAACCTCCAGTCGAGGCTGCGCGGCACGATGCTGATGGCGGTGTCCAACCAGGAGGGCCACATCGTGCTCGCGCCGGGCAACAAGTCCGAGCTGGCGGTGGGCTATTCGACGCTGTACGGCGACTCGGTCGGCGCGTACGGCCCGATCAAGGACGTGTACAAGACGTCGGTCTTCCGGCTGGCCGAGTGGCGCAACCGGGCGGCGGCGGAGCGGGGCCGGACCGCCCCGATCCCGGAGAACTCGATCACGAAGCCGCCGAGCGCGGAGCTGCGCCCGGACCAGGTGGACACGGACTCGCTGCCGGACTACCCGGTGCTGGACGCGATCCTGGAGATGTATGTGGACCGGGACAGGGGCGCGGACGCGATCGTGGCGGCCGGGTTCGACGCGGACCTGGTGACGAGGACGCTGCGGATGGTGGACACGGCGGAGTACAAGAGGCGCCAGTACCCGCCGGGCACGAAGATCTCGGCCAAGGGCTTCGGCAAGGACCGCCGCCTCCCGATCACGAACAGGTGGCGGGAGTCGGCGTAGCGGTCACCGCCCCGGCCCCGAACCCGAACCCCAAGCCCAACCCAAAGCCCAGGCCCAACCCCCGGAGCCCACCCGTCACCTCACCGACGACGAGTGGGCTCCCCCGCGTCCGGAGCCGAAGGAACGGCATCGACGGCATCGGGCAGATGCGAGGCCACGAGGCGCCCGTGCCCCGCCGTCGCGGAGGGGGCAACGACCCGGGACCGACGCAGGTCGACCCCGTAGGCAACCCCGGCCACCCCGATCCCGAGGACGGCGAGCGCGGCCCCGGCGACCGCGGGGGACGTGAGCCCGAACCCGGCGGCGAGGGCGAGCCCGCCGATCCAGGCGCCGCCGGCGTTGGCGAGGTTGAAGGCGGCCTGGTTGGCGGAGGAGGCGAGGGAGGGCGCGGCCGAGGCCTTCTCCATGACCATGAGCTGAAGCGGGGACCCGGTGGTGAAGGCAGCCATACCGAGCAGCACAACGGCGACCCCGGCACTCCACTCGGCCCGCATCAGCACAGGGAACAGCGCAAGCACCACAACAAGCGAGACAAGCCCCCCGAACAGCGTCCCGCGCAGGGAGCGATCGGCAAGCCGCCCGCCGAGCAGATTCCCGGCGGTGGCGCCGACGCCGAACAGGGCGAGCAGGAGCGTGACGCTCGCCTCGGCGAACCCGGCGGTGCCGGTGAGCATCGGCGTGACATAGCTGTACGCGGCGAAGAGCGCGCCGAACCCGGCGACGGTGGTGCCGAGGGAGAGCCACACGGGCAGGGAGCCGAGTGCCTTGAGCTCACCGCGCAGCCCGCCGCTCTCGCCGTGGCCGTGGTCGGCGGGGACGAGGAGCAGGAGTACGGTGATCGCGGCGAGCCCGATGGCGCTGACGGCGAGGAACGTGGCGCGCCAGCCGAGCTGCTGGCCCATGAGCGTGGCTATGGGGACGCCGATGACGTTGGCGACGGTGAGGCCGAGGAACATCAGGGACACCGAGCGGGCCTTGCGCTCGGGCGCGACGAGCGAGGTGGCGACGACGGCGCCGACGCCGAAGAAGGCGCCGTGCGGCAGCCCGCTGACGAAGCGCGCGGCCATGAGCAGGTGATAGTCGGGTGCGGCGGCGGACACGGCGTTACCGGCGACGAAGAGCACCATGAGCCCGACGAGGACGCGTCGGCGGGGCATGCGCGCGGTGAGGGCGGCGAGGAGCGGGGCCCCGATGACGACGCCGAGGGCGTACGCGGAGACGAGGTGGCCGGCGGAGGGGATGGAGATGTGCAGATCGTCGGCGACGTTGGGCAGGAGGCCCATCATCACGAACTCGGTGGTGCCGATGCCGAAGGCGCCCACGGCGAGGGCGAGCAGGGCCAGGGGCATGAAAAAGGGACCTTCCACGGGAAGAGGGGCGGGAGACGCGGGAATCCGTAAGTTTACGTCGGGAACAAACTCTCCCGCGCCAAGTATTCCGTGAGGTGAGGCCCTGGTTTCCACCGAGTCAACAATGGGTGTGGGGAGCGAACGCCGACGTCAGGACCGGTTGAGGTCGACCTTCGCCGCGATCGGCAGATGATCGCTGCCGGTCTCGGGCAGCGTCCACGACGTGACCGGCTCCACACCCTTGACCATGATCTGGTCGATGCGGGCCATGGGGAACGAGGCCGGCCAGCTGAACCCGAACCCACTGCCGGCGGCACCCTGCGTGGACCGCATCTGGGACGTCACGCCGTTCAGCGCACGGTCGTTCATCGTGCCGTTGAGGTCGCCCAGCAGGATGACCTTGCCGAGCGTCTCGTCGGAGATGGCCTCGCCGAGCGCGTCGGCGGAGGTGTCGCGCTGGCTGGCGGTGAATCCGGCGTGCATCTTGACCCGGACCGAGGGCAGGTGCGCGACGAACACGGCGACATCGCCCTGGGGCGTGGCGACGGTGGTGCGCATGGCGCGCGTCCAGCCGAGCTGGATGTCGACGGGCCGCGTCCCGCTCAGCGGGTACTTGCTCCACAGCCCGACGGTGCCGGCGACGGAGTGGTACGGATACGTCTTCGCGAGCGCCTTCTTGTAGACGGGAACGGCGTCGGCCGTCAGCTCCTCCAGGGCGACGACCTGCGCCCCGGAGGCGGCGATGGCGTCGGCGGTGCCGGTCGGGTCGGGGTTCTCCGCGTTGACGTTGTGCGTGGCGACGGTCAGGTCGCCGCCGCCGGCGGTCTTGTCGGTGAGGAGCCCGCCGAAGAGGTTGAGCCAGACGACGGCCGGGACCAGGACCGCGATCAGGGCCGTCGCGGATTTCCGTACGACGGCCAGGACGAGCAGGACGGGCACGAACACGCCGAGCCAGGGAAGGAAGGTCTCGGTGAGGGAGCCCAGGTTTCCGAGGGTGTTGGGGATCTGCGCGTGGAAGAGCATGACGAGCGCGACCAGAACGGCCAGTACCGCGAGGACCACCCCGCGGCGCCAGATCCCCCGGTCACCGCGCCACCCGCCGGTCAGGCCGCGCAGCGGGTCTCTGGAAGGCCGGTGCCCCGAGCCGCCGCCACCCGTTTCCGTCCTGAACCCCTGCGCCATACCGTCGTCGCCTCACTGCCCTGCCGTGCACACCGACCTCGCCCTGAAACCCTAGGGGATGATCGGCGCCCTCCTCGCCGTCCACGACGGCCGTACGGGCACGAGGACGAGCACAGCGGCACCCGGGGTTCCGCGTCGGCGGCACGCATGAGGCCTCTGTGACGAAACGCGCATATTCAGTCCGGTGGCCCCGCAGCTTCAGTCCTGTGGCCGCAACCCGGCGAGCGCGCAGTCGACGATCCGCTCGGAGAGGTCGTCGGCGAGCGGCGCGTCGGGCCGGATGATCGTGCGCAGCAGCATCGGCCCGACGATGAAGTCGTTGATGAGGTCTATGTCGACGTCGGCGCGCAGCTCACCGTTCTCGACGCCGCGCCGCAGCACGTCGTACATGACGCGGCGGCGCGGCTCGATCACGGTGTCGTGGTACGCGTCCCACAGCTTCGGCAGGCTCTTCATCTGCGCGAAGACGTTGTGCAGCAGGGCCGAGGAGCGCAGGGAGACGCCGCGCCTGCGCAGGTGCTCCAGGAGGCTGATCAGGTCGTCGCGCAGGGAGGTGCCCGGCAGCTCGGGCTCGGGCTCCTCCATGATGCGCAGGACCTCGACGAAGAGCTCCTCCTTGCCGGACCAGCGCCGGTAGATGGTCGCCTTGCCGACGCCGGCGGTGCGGGCGATCCGCTCGATGGACAGGTCGGTGAGCGGGACGCCGTCCTCGATCAGCTTGAGGACGCTCTCGACGATGGCCCGCTCGACGGCCTCGCTGCGCGGGCGCCCCCGCACCGCGCGCCCCGCATCCACGTCCACGACCACTCCGCCTCTCCGCCTCTCCCGCAGCCTTGCGTACCAGCGATTGTCTCAGCCGGTCACCGGCCTGCCACGACGGGTGCAGGTCAGCGACCCGCCCCGACGGTCTCCTCCTTGCTCTCCTCGGCCGTGGTCCGCGGCGGGCGCCCCGGCAGGAACAGGACGGTGACGACGGCGCTGACCAGCGCGATACCGGCCCCGCACACGGCGGTCACGTGCATGGCGTGCAGGAAGGAGTCGTTGGCCGCGCCGACCAGCGCGTCGCCGCGCGGGCCGAGCTTCGCCGCGACGCCGAGGGTGGCCTCGATGGACTCGCCCGCCGTGTGCCGCAGTCCGGCGGGCAGCAGGACCAGCTTGTCCTCGATGCCGCTGCGGTACGCGGTGGACAGCACGGAACCGAGCACGGCGATGCCCAGGGCGCCGCCGACCTGCCGGAACGTGTTGCTCAGCGCAGACGCGGAGCCCGCCTTCTCGCGCGGCAGGGCCTGCATGATGACGACGCTGGTGGGGGTCATGACGTGCGCCATGCCCGTACCCATGAAGAAGAAGATGACTTCCAGGATCCAGATGGGCGTGTCCGCGTCGAGGATCGTGAACGCGGCGAGCATCGCGGCGAGGATCACCAGGCCGCCGGTCGTCGTGGCACGCACTCCGAAGCGGTCGACGACGAGCCGGGCGCGCGGCGCGAAGATCAGCTGGGCGGCGGCGAGCGGCAGCATCAGGAGGCCGGTCTGCAGCGGCGAGTAGCCGCGCACGCTCTGGGTGTAGAAGACCGAGAAGAAGGTGACGCCCATCAGCGCGAAGAAGACGAGCGCGATGGCGGCGATGGCCGCCGAGAACACCTTGTTCTTGAAGTACTTGATGTCGATGGACGGGTGGTCGCTGCGCTTCTCGTACAGGACGAAGCCGATGAGGACGACGAGTCCGGCCGCGATGGTCAGCAGGACCACGGGGTCCGCGAAGTCGGCGAGCTGGCCGCCCTTGATGATGCCGTAGACGAGCAGCACGAGTCCGACGACGGAGAGGGCGACACCCACCAGGTCGATACGGCCCGGGTTGGGGTCGCGGGAGTCCGGCACGAGGGCCAGCATCAGGACGACCGCGATGATCACGATCGGCACGTTGACCAGGAAGACCGAGCCCCACCAGAAGTGGTCGAGGAGCAGGCCGCCGGTGATGGGGCCGATGGCGATGGCGATGCCGACGCCGCCCGCCCAGATGCCGATGGCCTTGGGCTGCTCGTCGCGCTCGAAGACGTTCATGAGGACGGCGAGCGTCGCGGGCATCACGAAGGCGGCGCCGATGCCCATGATCGCCCGGAAGATGATGAGCTGGACCGGCGAGCCGGACTCGGCGGCCAGCGCGGAGCCGAGGCCGAAGACGACGAGGCCGCCGACGAGCACCTTCTTGCGCCCGAGCCGGTCACCGAGCAGACCCGCGCTGAAGAGCAGTCCCGCGAAGACCAGCGTGTAGGCGTTGATCGCCCACTCCAGCTCGCCCTGCGTGGCTCCGAGGCCCACGGGGGGCGGGGTCGAGATCGTCTTGATCGCGACGTTCAGGATGGAGTTGTCGAGCACAACGATCAGCAGGCTGAGCATCAGCACGCCGAGGATCGCCCATCGGCGGCGGTGCACAGCCTCCGGTATGCGCGGCGATTCGGGAACGGCAGGAGTCGTCATGGGACTCACCCTAGGGCAGTTTCGATACGAGACCGTCTCGTATTGGAAGTCCTTAGGAAGACTTTACGAACCCGACGGGCGACCCGCTCGCGGGGTGACCCGACCGGCGGACACCCCCCTAGCCATTCCCCGGCACGCGGTGCCACCATGGAGGAGATCCGGGGACGCCGTAAGGGCGCCTCGAGACAACAGAAGGAGCCGTTGCGATGACGCAGCTTCCGGCTGCCCAGAACAACCCCGACAGCAGCAACAAGGCGCTGTACGGGGGCAAGAGCAACCGGCGCATCACGGTGCGCGACATCACGCTCGCCAAGGAACGCGGCGAGAAGTGGCCCATGCTCACGGCGTACGACGCGATGACCGCGTCCGTCTTCGACGAGGCCGGCATCCCGGTCATGCTCGTCGGCGACTCCGCGGGCAACTGTCACCTCGGGTACGAGACCACCGTGCCCGTCACCCTCGACGAGATGACGATGCTCTCGGCCGCCGTCGTACGGGGCACCAAGCGCGCCCTCATCGTCGGCGACCTCCCCTTCGGCTCGTACCAGGAGGGCCCCGTACAGGCCCTGCGGTCCGCGACGCGCCTGGTCAAGGAGGCCGGGGTCGGCGCAGTGAAGCTGGAGGGCGGCGAGCGCTCGCTGGCCCAGACCGAGCTGCTCGTGCAGTCCGGCATCCCGGTCATGTCCCACCTGGGCCTCACCCCGCAGTCCGTGAACACCATGGGGTACCGCGTCCAGGGCCGCGGCGACGAGGACGCGCACCGACTGCTGCGTGACGCCAAGGCCGCCCAGGACGCCGGCGCCTTCGCCGTCGTCCTCGAACTGGTCCCGGCCGAGCTGGCCGCCGAGGTCACCCGGTCCCTGAACATCCCGACCGTCGGCATCGGCGCGGGCCCCGAGTGCGACGCCCAGGTCCTCGTGTGGACCGACATGCTCGGCCTCACCGGCGGCAAGATGCCGCGCTTCGTGAAGCAGTACGCGGATCTGCGCGGCGTCATGGGCGAGGCGGCGAAGGCGTTCGCACAGGACGTGGTCGGCGGAACGTTCCCCCAGGAGGAGCACTCGGTCCACTGACCCGGACCACCACCTGAACCAAAGTGGCACCACAGCGGCTCGCCGATCTTCCCCCGTCGGCGGGCTGCTGCCGTTCCGCCGCCCTTGGGTACTGCCCGTCTGTCGCCGTTCTGCAGGTGCCGTAGACGGGGCTGTCGGCCGCCTGTCGGTGGATTGTCGGTGGCACCTGGCACCTTGTACGTCATGACGCGAATCGACAAGAACGCCCCGCACAGTGACGACGGCGGCCGGACGGCCTCCGTCACCGTGCGGGGGCTGGTCAAGCACTACGGCGAGACCAAGGCGCTGGACGGCGTGGACCTGGACGTGCACGAGGGCACGGTCATGGGCGTACTCGGTCCGAACGGCGCCGGCAAGACCACGCTCGTCCGCTGCCTGTCCACCCTCGTCACCCCCGACTCGGGCTCGGCCTTCGTCGCCGGGTACGACGTGGCGAAGCAGCCCCGGCAGCTGCGCCGCGTGATAGGCCTCACCGGCCAGTACGCCGCGGTCGACGAGAAGCTCTCCGGCCGCGAGAACCTGTACATGATCGGCCGCCTCCTCGACCTGTCCCGCAAGGAGTCCCGCTCCCGCGCCGACGCGCTCCTGGAGCGGTTCTCCCTCACCGAGGCCGCCACGCGCCCGGCGAAGACGTACTCCGGCGGCATGCGCCGCAGGCTCGACCTCGCCGCGTCGATGATCGGCAGCCCGGCCGTCCTCTACCTGGACGAGCCGACGACCGGCCTCGACCCCCGCACGCGCAACGAGGTGTGGGCCGAGGTCAAGCGCATGGTCAACGACGGCGTCACGGTGCTCCTCACCACCCAGTACATGGAGGAGGCCGAACAGCTCGCCAACGAGCTGACGGTCATCGACCGCGGGAAGGTCATCGCGGGCGGCGCCATCGACGAGCTCAAGGCGAAGGTCGGCGGCCGCACCCTGCGCATCCGCCCGGCCGACCCGCTGGAGCTGCGCCCGCTGGCCGCCGCCCTCGACGACATGGGCCTCACGGGCCTCGCCACGTCGACGGTGGACACCGAGGCCGGCACCGTCCTGGTCCCGATCCTCAGCGACGAGCAGCTCACCGCCGTGGTCGGCGCGGTCACCGCGCGCGGCATCACGATCGGCTCGATCGCCACCGAACTGCCCAGTCTGGACGAGGTGTTCCTGTCCATCACCGGACAGAAGGCCAGTGTCCCGCAGGACGACACCCGTACCTCCGAGCTCGAAGGGGCCGCCGTATGAGCGCCACCACGCTGACGCCTCCCCTGAATCTCGAGGCCGACTCGCGCATCTCCCTGCGCTCCCACATCCGTCACACCGGCGCGCTCGTCCGCCGCAATCTGCTGTGGATCCGCCAGGACCCGGAGTCGATGTTCGACGCGGTCCTGATGCCGATCGTCTTCACGCTCCTGTTCGTGTACGTGTTCGGCGGCTCCATCGGCCAGGCGCTCGGCGGCGGCCAGGACCAGTACGTGCAGTACGTGGTCCCGGGCATGATGGCGATGATGAGCATGAACATCGCCATGGCGGTGGGCACGGGGTTCAACCAGGACTTCCAGAACGGCATCATGGACCGTTTCCGGACCCTGCCGATCGGTCAGGGCTCGGTCCTCTTCGCCAAGATCGTGGTGGAGCTGATGCGGCTCCTCATCGCGACGACGATCATGATGGTCGTCGGCCTCCTGGTGGGCTTCGACATCACGAACTGGCCCGGCCTGTTCGCCGCCGTGGGCCTCACCGCCCTCTTCGGCACGTCCATCATGTGGATCTTCCTGGTACTCGGCGTCGTGATGAAGAGCGCCCAGGCCGTGCAGGGCATGGGCTTCCTGGTCCTGATGCCGCTGCAGTTCGGTTCGTCGATCTTCGCGCCGACGCAGTCGATGCCGGGCTGGCTCCAGGCCTTCACCGACTACAACCCGCTCTCCTCGCTCGCGGACTCCGCGCGCGGCCTGATGGTGGGCGGCCCGGTGGCGCACGACGTGTGGGTGACGGTGATCTGGTCCGCGGTCCTCACGCTCGTGATGGCTCCGATCGCGATCCACAAGTTCCGTACCAAGAACTGACGTTCACCCGGACAGGCAGTTCACCCGCGTTCGCGTCGCAGCAGGGCGGCGGCCTCGTCGAGAGACAGGTCGCCGCCTTCGGCGTACGCGGCCTCGTACGCGCGGTCGCCGATGACCTCACGGATCGCGGCCTCGGCGGACGTGTGGGCGTCGCGCTCCAGGTAGGACCGCACGTGCCGGGACGGAAGCTGTCCGTCGGCGGCGCCCAGGAGACGGGCGGCGTCGCGGGCGTCGGCCGGGTCTCCGCTCAGGTTCAGGGCGCGGGCGCCGGTCACCAGGTGCATGGCGGGCATGTGCGGGGCGATCACCAGGGCCAGCGGGTCGGTCGCCAGCTCCAGGGCCTCGACGGCGGCGGCGAGGGCTTCCTCCGCGAGGCCGTCCTCCGAGTCGAGCCAGGCGTGCATCCCGACGACGAAGCCCCGGAAGACGACGAAGCTCGTCGCCTTGAACTCGTCCTGGAGGAGCCGCAGTTGCTCGCGTGCCTCGGCGACGCGGCCGGTGGCGCCGTACCGCCCGGCCAGGAACATGCGGGCGGCGGGCCAGGCCTCGTTCGTATGGCGCCTGCCGGGGTCGAGGATGCCGCGCAGCAGTTCCTCGCCGCGCTCGCCGTCGCCGCCCTCGATGAGGGCCTGCCCGAGCCGCGCGTTCAGGATGGCCACCTGCGCCTGCGCGCCGAGGCGTTCGGCGCCCTCGACGGCGGCGGCGTAGTCCTCGGCCGCCGCGGCGTACGCGCCGCGGCGCTCATGGGCCTCGCCGCGCGCGGACAGCGCCTCGGCGATGCCCCACCGGTCGCCGAGCCGGGTGAACAGTTCGAGGGACTCGTCGGCGTCCCGGACCGCGTCACCCGCCCAGTCGCTGCGGTTGGCGAGGATGTTGGCCCGCAGCTGGAGGGTGAGGGCGAGCTCCCAGGTGTAGCCGAGTTCGCGGCAGGTCCGCACGGTGACGTCGGCGAGGTCCCACAGCGCCTCCATGTCGCCGCTCATCATCACCGCGTAGAACCAGAGGTTGCCCGGCGGGCGGCAGGTCTGCGGGAGGCCCGGGCGGTACGCCTGCGCGATCGCGCGCAGCTTCGCGCCGCCCTCCTCGGTCTGCCAGGTCTCCATCTCCATGTCCATGTAGGCGAGGCGGAGCAGATGCACCCCGCGCCGTGCCTCCACGAGGAGTTCGGGGCCCAGCGGCGGCGGGGCGTCCGTGCAGCGATCGTAGAGCGGGGGCGCGGGGCCGGCGGACGGGGTGAACGGGTCGGGGCCGAGCGCGGTGGCCTCGCGCGACCAGTTCCGGGCGTCGAGGCGCAGGTCGCGCATCTGCCAGAACCAGGCCAGCGAGAGCACCAGGAAGAGCGTCTCCTGCTCGTCCCGCGCGGCGACGGCGTGCCGCAGGGCGGTGCGCAGGTTCTCGTATTCGCGTTCCAGGCGGGCGATGGCGGCGCGCTGGCCGTGGCCGCGCAGCTGCGGGTCGGTGGTGCGGGCCAGTTCGCGGTAGTACGTGAGGTGCGCGCGCTCGGCGTCCGCCCGGTCACCGGCCTCGTCGAGCCGGTCACCCGCGTACTCGGCGACGGTCTCCAGGAGGCGGTAGCGCATGGCGCCGGCCTGGTCGCGGCCCCCGCCCTCGGCACCGTCCCCGTAGTCCCCGAAATCTCCGTGGCCTTCGTGGTCTTCGTCGTCTTCGTGCTCAGCCTCGTCGCCGTCCCAAGGGGCCGCCACGACAAGGGACTTGTCCACGAGCGAGCCGATCGCGTCGAGGGCGCCGGGGCCGCACACCGCCTCGGCGGCGGCGAGGTCGCAGCCGCCGCTGAAGACCGACAGCCGGCGCAGGACGGTCCGCTCCTCCTCGTCGAGGAGGTCCCAGGACCAGTCGACGACGGCGCGCAGCGTCTGCTGGCGGGGCAGGACGGTGCGGGCGCCCGAGGTGAGCAGGCGGAAGCGGTCGTCGAGGCGGTCGGCGATCTGGCGCGGCGTGAGCATCCGCAGCCGGGCGGCGGCGAGCTCGATGGCGAGGGGCAGTCCGTCGAGGCGCCGGCAGATCTCGGCCGCGGCCCGCTCGTCGTCCTCGACCCGGAACCCGGGCCGTACGGCGGCGCCCCGCTCGCCGAACAGACGCAGGGCGTACGGCTCCGGCAGCGGCTCCACCGGATGCAGCAACTCGCCCGGCACGCCCAGGGGTTCGCGGCTCGTGGCGAGAACCGTCACACCGGGGCACTGGCTGAGCAGCTGCTCGGCGAGGCGGGCGGCGGCCTCGATCACGTGCTCGCAGTTGTCGAGGATCAGCAGCATGCGGCGGTGCGCGCAGTGTTCGGTGAGGCGTACGAGCGGGTCCTCGCCGTGCCGGTCGGACGCGACCCGCAGCTCCTCGGCGCCGGCGCCGCGCAGCACGGTCTCGCGGGCCCCGAGCGCCGTGACGACGGCCTCCGGGACGGCGTCCGGGTCCTCGACGGGCGCGAGCTCGGCCAGCCATACGCCGTCCGGCAGATCCATGCTCTCGGCGGTCTCCTGGGACAGGCGGGTCTTTCCGGCGCCGCCGGGCCCGAGCAGCGTCACGAGCCGCACCCGCCCGAGGTCCTCACGAATCGCCCCGATGTCGCCGGCGCGCCCCACGAAGGAGGTGAGCCGGGCGCGGAGGTTGCCTGTGGGGGCGGGTGCCTTGACCGGGGTGGCGGGTCTTTCCGCGGAGGCGGCGGGAGCGGGGGCGGGGGCGCGCGGCGTCAGCAGGTCGGCGTGCAGTGCGCGCAGTTCCGGGCCCGGGTCCGTTCCCAGCCGCTCCGCGAGCTCGACCCGTACCCGCTCGTAGGCCGCCAGCGCCTCGGCGGTGCGGCCCGCCTCGCGCAGGGCGCGCAGCCGCAGCGCCTGGAGCGGCTCGTCGAGCGGATGCGCGTCGCACAGTGCGGTCAGTTCGGGCAGTACGGACTCGGCCCTGCCCAGCGCGAGCGAAGCGGAGAGCCGCGTGCGCCGGGCGTCGAGGTGGAGCGCCTCCCAGCGGGCGGCGTGCGCCGAGCGGTCCGGCAGATCGGCCAGCGCGGGGCCGCGCCACAGGGAGAGCGCGTCGTCGAGGACGGCCGCCGACTTGCCGGGGTCGCCGTCGGCCAGCGCCTGTACGCCGTCCCTCACGAGCCGCTCGAAGCGGAACAGGTCGATGTCCTCGGAGGTGGCGGACAGCCGGTAGCCGCCGTCGAGCGAGTGCACCGCGTCGGCGCCGATCGCCCTGCGCAGCCGGCCCACGAGCGCCTGGAGCGCGCCGGACGCGTCAGCGGGCGGATCGGCGCCCCAGACCTCGTCGGTGAGCACCTGCGGAGGGACGGTGCGGCCGGGGCGCAGCGCGAGCACGGTCAGCAGGGCACGCAGGCGCGCCCCGCCTACGGGGACGGCCGTGCCGTCGTCGCGGAGTGCCTGCGTGGAGCCGAGAATGCGGTAGCGCACCGGCCCATTGTCCCCAAACCGGCCGCCGGCCCGCGCCCGGGTTTCGGCGGGAGGGCGATCCCGGGTTGTGCAGCAGGTGTTCCGGCGGCGGGCAGACACCCGTCAGGGCAAGGGCAACCGGCGCGTTTCGCCGGTGTCGCGGAACCTGTGGCCTGCCCCGGTACGTTCCCCACACACCGCACCACCGGTACGGTCAGCCCGTCGCCCCAGCACCGCACCAGGCCGCACGCACCCCGGGAGCCCTCCCCCATGACCACCGCAGCCACCCGTCGCAGCGATCGCAGGATCAGCCCCGTCTTCCTCGGCATCGCCGCCGTCACCGCCGTCACCGGCTGGGCGGTGTGGACGGACTTCGCCGCGCAGCCCGGCGTCGCCGTCTTCCTGTTCGTGACGGGCGCCTGGATCGTCTCGCTCTGTCTGCACGAGTACGCCCACGCGCGCACCGCCCTGCACAGCGGCGACATCTCCATCGGCGCGAAGGGCTATCTGACCCTGAACCCGCTGAAGTACACACACGCCCTGCTCAGCATCGTGCTGCCCGTCATCTTCGTGATCATGGGCGGGATCGGTCTGCCCGGCGGTGCCGTCTTCATCGAGCGGGGCCGGATCCGGGGCCGCTGGCGGCACAGCCTCATCTCGGCGGCGGGCCCGCTGACCAACGTCCTGTTCGCCGTCGTGTGCACGGCGCCGTTCTGGCTGGACGCGCTGAACGGAGTGCCGGACACGTTCCGCTACGCGCTCGGCTTCCTGGCCCTGCTCCAGGTGACCGCGGCGATCCTGAACTTCTTGCCGATCCCCGGTCTGGACGGCTACGGCGTCATCGAGCCGTGGCTGTCCCAGAGCTTCCGGAGGCAGGTGGAGCCGTTCGCTCCGTTCGGGCTGCTCGCCGTCTTCGGGATCCTGTGGATCCCGGAGGTGAACCACGTGTTCTTCGACGCGATCTACTCGATCCTGCACTCCCTCGGCGTCAACCGCTGGGACGCGGACTGGGGCCAGCAGTTCTACCGCTTCTGGCAGGGCACCCCTGAGATTCCCGTCGTCACGCAGTAGGCGCGACCGCCTGCTTCTCCTCGGCCCTGGCCCGGCGCACGTAGTACCAGGCCATGTTCGAGGTGAGGCCCGCGAGCAGGACCCAGACGATGCCGAGCAGGCTGCCCTGCACGAAGGCGACCACGGCCGCGGCCGTGGAGAGGACGCAGACGACCAGGGCGTACAGAGCGAGGCGGGGCATGGGGGTCGGCTCCTGTCGGACGGAGAGTTGTACGCCGACCAGTGTCCCCCATGCCCTTCCGCGGCCGCACCGCGGTGACGCGCGCCGGTCAGACGTCGGTGATCCGCAGGCCCGCGTGTGCCTTGTAGCGGCGGTTCACCGAGATCAGATTCGCGACCAGCGACTCCACCTGGTGCGCGCCTCGCAGCCGGCCCGCGAAGACTCCCCGCATGCCCGGAATGCGGCCCGCCAGCGCCTGGACGATCTCCGTGTCCGCCCGCGACTCGCCCAGCACCATCACGTCCGTGTCGATCTCTTCGACCGTCTCGTCCTGGAGGAGCACGGCCGACAGGTGGTGGAACGCCGCCGTCACCCGCGAGTCCGGCAGCAGCGCCGCGGCCTGCTCCGCCGCGCTGCCCTCCTCCGGCTTCAGCGCGTACGCGCCCTTCTTGTCGAAGCCCAGCGGGTTGACGCAGTCGACCACGAGCTTGCCCGCGAGCTCCTCGCGCAGCGATTCGAGCGTCTTGCCGTGGCCCTCCCACGGCACCGCCACGATCACGACGTCGCTGCGGTGCGCACACTCCGCGTTCGCCGCGCCCTCGACGCCCAGGCCCAGCTCGTCCGCCGCCGCCTGCGCGCGCTCCGCCGCGCGGGATCCGATGATCACCTTCTGGCCGGCCCTAGCCAGCCGGTAGGCGAGCCCGCGGCCCTGGTCGCCCGTGCCGCCCAGCACGCCTACCACCAGCCCCGATACGTCGGGGAGGTCCCAGGGGTCCTTCGCGGGGGCCTTCTGCACACTGTCCGTAGAGGTCATACAGCGACCTTACTCAGACGTACGGCCCACCAGCGCGGCGACCGGGATCCGCCTGAACGTGATCGTCTCGTACGCGCTGAAGTCTCCCGTCTCGTACAGCAGTCCGACGGTCTCGGGATCGGCCTGCACCAGGTCGGAGTAGGCCGCCGGCAGGCCGTCCACCGTGTGGGCCACCCGCCATGTCACGCCCTCGTCCTCGCTCGTCCGCACGCTCATCAGCGCCCTGAACCCGGGGTCCGCCGGGCCCGCGAACAGCAGCACCTCCCCCAGCCTCAGCAGGCTCCCCTCCACCACCGGGCCCACCAGGCCCGCCTGCGGGCGGAATGCCCTGACCAGGCTCTCGCCGCCGTCCTGCGACGTCGCGTCCGCCCTTGTGCCCGGCGCGGGCGAGTCGTTGCGAGCGTTGAAGTACAGCCGCCCGTCCGGCAGTTCGACCGCGGTCGTCTCGTTCACGTTCACATAGCCGTCCGGGTGGTCGTCCACGTAACCGAGCCGCCAGGTCCTGCCCCTGTCGTCGCTCAGCAGGCAGTGGCCTCCGTCGTACTTTCCCTCCGTACCGGTGTCGCCTCCGGCGGGCGGGAGGGAGTGGTTGGCCGGTACCACCACTCGTCCGCTCTGTGTCTGGATCGCGTGGCCCGGGCCTGTGGCGTACCAGCGCCAGTCCTTGTTCTTCGCCTGTGCCGTGATCTCCCTGGGCGACGACCAGGTCAGGCCCTCGTCGTCGCTGTGCTGCACCCAGACCCGGCGTCCGTCCTCGGGCTCGACCTCGCCCCGTCTGATCGCCGTTTCCGTTGCCCCTGCCGCGTTCCTCACGTGGACGATCAGGACCCGTCCCGTGTCCAGGACCACCGGCGCCGGGTTTCCCGCCAGGTCGTTGCCGTTCGCCGCCACCACCTGGAGCGGGTCCCAGGTGCGGCCGCCGTCCGTGGATCTCTTCAGGACCACGTCGATGTTCCCGTGGTCCTTGCTCGATCCCACTCGTCCCTCGCAGAACGCGAGCAGCACGCCGGAGCGTGTCATGACCGCTGCGGGGATCCGGAAGCTCGCGTATCCCTCGCGCCCCGCGCGGAAGGGAACAGACGTCTCAGTCAGCACCCCCCATCCCTCCCCACCCAGAGGGAATTCCCGGTGAACTCGGCCTGACGAGTGAACTGTTGAGGCAGTATGCGCAGGCATGGACGCCGTACGGGTCGCACTGCTGCGGGAAGTACTCGCCGGAACCGAGTGGCTGGGCGCCGCGCGCCGCTTCGCGGGTGCGCTGCGGACCTCGGTCGTGCCGCATGGGGGCGGGCTGCTTCTCGTCGGCACGCCCGAGTACGAGCCGTGGCATCTCGCCGCGCATCTCGTGGACGAGGCCGCCTGGTCCGGGATGCCCGAGCTGTCGCCCACGCTCGTGCGGCACCGGGCGGGGGTCGGGGATCCGGCCCATCTCGCGGTGGGGCTCGGGCGCATCGAGGCGGCCCGGCGGGGCGAGACTCTGCTCGTTGTCGCGCCTGGGGCGCCGGGTGAGGAGTTGCTGGAGCGGGTGCATGACGCCCGGCGGGCGGGGGCCACGGTTCTGGCCATCGACTCGGGTGACCGTGATCTGCATGCCATGGCCCATGAGGCGCTCACGCCCGGGCCCGATCTCGACCTCGATACGGCGCAGCATCTGGTCAGCGCGGCCGCGGGCGAGAATCCCGTCGGCGGGCCGGCCCGGGGGCCTCGTCGGCGTTTGCGTGATCGGCTGTCCCGTCTTGCGGATCATCTGACCTCGCCGCCGCCTGCGGGGTGGTAGGCGTGATGGGGGGCGGGGGTGGGTGGGGGTGGCTGTTTGCGCTTGAAGGGTGGGTGGTGGGTGCTGGTGCGGCGGCGGGTGCCGGCTGTCTTCGGCCGGTGCGCTTTCGGGTGCGGGGCCGCGGGGGCACGTACGTGCTCGCTGCTCTATGGGTTTTCGTCAGCTAGCTGATTGCCTGTACGTGGTGCTGGTGGCTCCGCGCGCACATGCCCCCACGTCCCCTCCCGTCTCGTACGCGGCTGATCGCCGGTGGGACTCGCCGCCTTTCGAGCCCCGTCTCATCGGCGTCTCACGGCCGGTGGGACTCGCTGCCTTTCAGGCCCGTCTCGTCGCGGTCGACCGTTCGGTGGGACTTTCGCTCCCTGCGCCAGTTCCCGTCTCGTACGCGGCTGACCGCCCGGCGGGCTTCGCTGTTTCCGGCCTGTGGCGTGGGCGGCCGAGCGCCCTGTGGGGCTCCTGCTCCCCGTCTCCTATGCGGCGGGGGGGCGTCAGGTCTTGTCGTCCTCGTCCTTGGCCGTGGCGTCGTGCCACTTGGGGTCCGTCTCCCATTCGAGGTTTCGTTCACGCGCCGTCTCCATCGCGTGTTCCGCCTCGGTGCGTGACGCGTACGGGCCGAAACGGTCCTTGTTGGGGCAGTCGGGCCCCTCCTCGACCTTCTGGTGCTCCAGGCAGTAGTACCACTCGCCGGGCTTCCCGACGGTCCGCCTCTTGAACAGGGCCATCTTCGGCTCCTCTCGCCATGACCATGGTCCCCCACAGCCGCTCGATACACTCGCTGGCATGTCTGGCCAGTCGCTGCTCGTACCAGGGGAGCTCTCTCCCACTCGTTCCGTACCCGGAAACATCCGGCGTCCCGAGTACGTGGGCAAGCCCGCGCCCACGCCGTACAAGGGTCCCGAGATCCAGACCCCGGAGACGGTCGAGGCCATGCGCCTCGCCGGCCGGATCGCCGCGCAGGCGATGGAGGAGGCCGCCAAGGCCATCGCGCCCGGTGTGACCACGGACGAACTCGACCGCGTCGCGCACGAGTACATGGTCGACCACGGCGCGTACCCGTCGACCCTCGGCTACCGCAACTTCCCGAAGTCGCTGTGCACCTCCGTCAACGAGGTCATCTGCCACGGGATCCCCGATTCCACCGTCCTGAACGACGGCGACATCGTCAACCTCGACGTGACCGCCTACATCGGCGGTGTTCACGGCGACAACAACGCCACCTATCTGGTCGGTGATGTCGACGAGGAGTCCCGGCTTCTTGTCGAGCGGACCCGTGAGTCCCTCAACCGGGCCATCAAGGCCGTCCGGCCGGGGCGTCAGATCAATATCATCGGCCGCGTCATCGAGTCGTACGCCAAGCGCTTCGGCTATGGCGTCGTGCGGGACTTCACCGGGCACGGGATCAACTCGTCGTTCCACTCCGGCCTGATCATTCCGCACTACGACAGCCCCCACGCCACCACCGTCATCCAGCCCGGGATGACCTTCACCATCGAGCCCATGCTCACGCTCGGCACCCATGAGTACGACATGTGGGACGACGGGTGGACCGTCGTGACCAAGGACCGCAAGCGGACCGCTCAGTTCGAGCACACCCTTGTCGTGACCGAGACCGGTGCGGAGATTCTCACTCTGCCCTGACGTCGTGGATTCGTCCGCAGGCCCGTCCCGTTGGTGGGGCGGGCCTTTTGCGTTGCCTCGGCGGCTGATCGGGGTAGCGTTTTTACCGACAGGACGTCGGGAACCTGATAAGTTAGGTAAGCCTAAGTTTAGCGATCTGGAGGTCTCATGGGCACGCCGTTCTCCACCCTGATCCGCACCGCCTCCCACGAGCAGCACACAGAGGCCGAGAGCACCACGTTCATGAGCGACCTTCTCGGCGGAGCCCTCGGCGTCGACGCCTACGCCCGGTACACCGAGCAACTGTGGTTCGTCTACCGGGCGTTGGAGGGGGCCTCGGGGCGACTGGAGGGGTCCGCCGTCGCCGGGCCTTTCATACAGCCCGAGTTGTTTCGGGTGTCCGCCATCGAGCGGGATCTGGCCCATCTGCGGGGAGACGGCTGGCGCGACGGTGTTTCCGCGCTTCCGGCCACTCAGGCCTACGCCTCACGCGTTGCCGAGTGCGCCCGGGAGTGGCCGGGGGGCTACGTCGCCCATCACTACACCCGGTACCTGGGGGATCTGTCCGGTGGGCAGATCATCCGCGACAAGGCCGAGAAGAACTGGGGCTTCGCCCGCAAGGGTGATGGCGTGCGGTTCTATGTGTTCGAGCAGGTTCCGAACCCCGCCGCCTTCAAGCGCAGTTATCGCGCCCTGCTGGACGGTGTTCGTGTCGATGAGCTGGAGAAGCAGCGCATCGTGGCCGAGTGCAAGCGGGCGTTCGCCCTGAACACCGCCGTCTTCAAGGCTCTTGGCGAGGAATTCAGCAGCGCTGCCTGATCAGGTGAGGCGAACCCTGCCGCCCACCTCGATCAGCCCTTCCGGCTGGGGAGCCGTGAGGATTTGAGAGCCTTTGCCCTGCGTGATGTTCAGGGCTCTGTGCAGGTGTGCCGTGAGCAGGAGTGCCGCCGCTCCCGTCGCCTCGTCCTCTTCGATTCCGTCGTTCCTGCCCGGGAACCCCCGGGCCCTCACCCTCCCCGCCGCCACGTCCTCCCACGCCCAGGCGTAGATCCACTCGCCCGGCGGGGGGACTTGGAGTTCCTCCACCTCCGACGCCGAGGCGTACTCGCGCAGCGTCCGGGGCGGTGCCCACTGCGGTCGCGCCTCGATCCAGGTGAACTCGCCGTCCAGCCGCGTGCCCACCACGCCTGCGGGCGTGACCAGTTCGGGTACGTCCAGGAGCCAGGCGGCGCCCACGCAGGGGTGTCCGGCGAAGGGGAGGCGCGTGGTCGGCGTGTAGATGTCGATGACACCGCGCTCGGGGTCGTCCACGAACACCGTCTCGCTGAAGCCCAGCTTCGCCGCCAGGGCCTGTCGCTCGCCCCCGTCGGGGACGTCGCTTCCCTCTCGTACGACTCCCAGCTCATTGCCGTGGTCGCCATGAGGGCCGCAGAAGACTCGGAGCACGTCGTAGTCCGTCACCGGGACAGTCAATCATTCGGTGGGGGGCGATGCTTCTTTGCCTTTCCTTTGCTTGATTTCGGGTCGCCCATGGGTCGCTTGTGGCCGGGGCGCGATCGGTGCTCTTTTGTGAGAGCTGAATCACTGGACCCCCGGGTAGCACTGAGGTAAGCCTCGGTTAAGTTAGGTCCGCCTCACTCACTGTGCCTCACCGTCTTGGAGCCCGCATGCGAGCCGTCCGACTCACTGTTGTCACCGCCGCCGCCACCGCGGCGACCCTGGCCGCCGTCACGGGCTGCACCCAGAAGAGCGACTCCAAGTCCGGTGGCGACCGCGTCGTCGAGGTCACCGCCACGGACGACAAGTGCGACGTCTCCAAGACCGAGTTCCCGGCCGGCCATGTCGAGCTCTCCATAGAGAACAAGGGCTCCAAGGTCACCGAGGTCTACGTCCTGTTCCCGGACGACCGGATCGTCAGCGAGCGCGAGAACATCGGCCCCGGCACCAAGCAGAAGCTCACCGCCGAGGTGAAGGCCGGCTCGTACGAGATCGCCTGCAAGCCCGGCATGAAGGGCGACGGCATCCGGCAGAAGGTGACCGTCACCGGCGGCAAGGCCGTCAAGCGTGACGCCCGCCTGGACAAGGCCGTCGCCGCCTACCGGACGTACGCGCAGGAGCAGGCCGACGAGACGCTGCCCAAGGTCACGACGTTCACGGACGCCGTGCGCAAGGGTGACCTGAAGGCCGCGCAGGCCGCGTACGCCCCGTCCCGTATCGGCTGGGAGCGCACGGAGCCCGTCGCCGAGTCCTTCGGTGACATCGACCCGAAGGTCGACGTCCGCGCGGACGGCCTGGAGGAGGGGCAGGACCCGAAGACGGACTGGACCGGCTGGCACCGCCTGGAGAAGGCGCTGTGGCAGGACAAGAAGATCGGCTCGCGCGAGAAGGACCTGGCGACGCAGCTCGACAAGGACCTCAAGGACTGGCAGACCCGCGTCGGCAAGGCGGACATCACGCCGACCTCCATGGCCAACGGCGCCAAGGAGCTCCTCGACGAGGTCGCCACCGGCAAGGTCACCGGCGAGGAGGAGCGCTACTCGCACACCGACCTCGTCGACTTCAAGGGCAACGTCGAAGGTGCCGAGAAGGCGTACGACCTGCTCAAGCCCGTCGCCGCGGAGAACGACGCCGCGCTGACGACGGAGCTCGACAAGCAGTTCGCCGCCCTGGACACGCTGCTCGACAAGTACCGCAAGGACAAGACCTCCTACGAGTTCATCTCCTACGACAAGGTCGGCAAGGCGGACCGCAAGGAGCTCTCGGACGCGGTGAACGCGCTCGCGGAGCCGCTGTCCAAGCTCGCCGCCGCCGTCGTCAAGTAGTCCTCCGGGTACTCAGGTAAGGGGTCAGGAATGACGGACACCACCACCGATGTCTCGGTCGGATCGGACAACTCCCGTACGCCGTCGCGTCGTTCGCTGCTCGCGGTGGGCGGAGCCGGGCTCGCGCTCGGTGCCGCCGCCGCGGGGGGCGCCGTCGCCGTGACGCGGACCGGTGACGATCCTCAGCCGGTCGCCGACTCGGGCGGCGCCGTGCCGTTCCACGGCGCGCACCAGGCCGGCATCGCCACCGCCGTGCAGGATCGTCTGCACTTCGCGTCGTTCGACGTGAAGACCGACGACCGCGACGAGTTCGTGCAGCTCCTGAAGGACTGGACGAAGGCCGCGTCCCGCATGACGGAGGGGCACGCGGTCGGCGAGGGCGCCTACGGCGGGCTGCCCGAGGCGCCGCCGGACGACACCGGCGAGGCGCTCGGCCTCAAGCCGTCCCGGCTCACGCTCACCATCGGCTTCGGCCCGTCCCTGTTCGAGAAGTTCGGGCTTGCGGACCGGCGGCCGGAGGCTCTCGTCGACCTGCCGAAGTTCCCCGGCGACAATCTCGACAAGGCCCGCAGTGACGGCGACCTGTGCATCCAGGCCTGCGCCGACGATCCGCAGATCGCCGTGCACGCCATCCGCAATCTGGCCAGGATCGGCTTCGGCAAGGTCGCCATCCGCTGGTCCCAGCTCGGCTTCGGCAAGACCTCGTCGACGACCCCGGACGCGCAGACCCCGCGCAACCTGATGGGCTTCAAGGACGGCACCCGCAACATCGCCGGCACCGAGACCGCCCGCCTGGACGATCACGTGTGGGTCGGCGCCAAGGACACGGACGCCGACTCGGCCTGGATGACCGGGGGTTCGTACCTGGTCGCCCGGCGCATCCGGATGAACATCGAGACGTGGGACCGTACGTCGCTCCAGGAGCAGGAGGACGTCTTCGGCCGCGACAAGGGCGAGGGCGCCCCGGTCGGCAAGGCGAAGGAGCGCGACGAGCCGTTCCTGAAGGCGATGAAGCCGGACGCGCACGTGCGGCTCGCGCACCCCGACTCCAACGCGGGGGCGACCATCCTGCGCCGCGGCTACTCCTTCACCGACGGCACGGACGGTCTCGGCCGTCTGGAGGCCGGTCTGTTCTTCCTGGCCTACCAGAAGGACGTGCGCAAGGGGTTCATCCGCGTACAGCGCAACCTGTCGCGCGGTGACGCGCTCAACGAGTACATCCAGCACGTGGGTTCGGCCGTCTTCGCCGTCCCGCCGGGCGTCCGGGACTCCGGCGACTGGTGGGGCCGGGCGCTGTTCTCCAAGGAGGCATGAGGACACGATGTTCGGCAACTATCTGATCGGTCTGCGCGAGGGACTCGAGGCCAGCCTCGTCGTCTGCATCCTCATCGCGTATCTGGTGAAGACCGAGCGGAGGGACGCGCTGCGTCCCATCTGGATCGGCATCGCCATCGCCGTCGCCGTGGCGCTCGGCTTCGGTTTCGCGCTGACCTTCGGCTCGCAGGAGCTGACGTTCGAGGCGCAGGAGGCGCTCGGCGGTTCGCTGTCGGTCATCGCCGTGGGCCTGGTGACGTGGATGGTCTTCTGGATGCGGCGCACCGCGCGGCATCTGAAGTCGGAGCTGCACGGCAAGCTGGACGCGGCGCTCCAGATGGGTACGGCCGCGCTGGTCGCGACCGCGTTCCTGGCGGTGGGCCGCGAGGGTCTTGAGACTGCCCTGTTCGTATGGGCGTCGGTGCGCGCGTCGAACGACGGCACGCACGGTCCGCTGATCGGTGTCCTGCTGGGTCTGCTGACGGCGGTCGTCCTCGGCTGGCTGTTCTACCGGGGCGCCCTGCGGATCAACCTGGCGAAGTTCTTCACGTGGACCGGCGGCATGCTGGTGATCGTGGCCGCGGGCGTCCTCGCGTACGGCGTGCACGACCTTCAGGAGGCGCAGTTCCTGGGGGGTCTGTCCAGTAAGGCGTTCGACATCAGCGGGACGATCCCGCCGGACAGCTGGTACGGCACGCTCCTCAAGGGCGTGTTCAACTTCCAGCCCGATCCGACGGTCCTCCAAGTCGTCGTCTGGCTGCTGTACTTGATCACGACGCTCGCGGTGTTCCTCGCGCCCGCCGGTTTCCTGTCCCGGAAGCCGAAGTCCGAGGCGCAGTCTCCCCGCGAGTCCGCCAAAGCCTGATCCGGGCGTATCCGCCGCTCCCCTCCCCGATAGGGTTCGGGCCCGGGAAGGGGAAGGTGAAGAGAACCGATGAGCAAGCTCCTCCGCAGGCCTCGTGGTCTCAGGAAACCGGTGACGGCGGCGGCCCTCGCGACCGTCGTGGCGCTGACGGCGAGCGGGTGTGTGACGGTGCACGGGGAGCGGGAGGTCCTCCCGGCGGCCACCAAGGCCGAGGCCGCCCGCGCCCTGAAGGATTTCACCGCCGCGTACAACAAGGCCGACAAGGCGTACGACGGGTCCCTCGACGAGGACCATGTGACGGGCGCGCTCGGCGCGATCGACGCGGCCAAGCTGAAGGCCGGGCACGTCAATCACCCCGACGGCAACCCGAACCACTCGGCGCTCGAGCTGTCCGACGCCGAGTTCACCATCCCCAAGAAGGCGGGCTGGCCCCGCTGGTTCGTCGCGAACACACAGGCCAACCGGGGCGGCGACTTCCGGTGGATGCTGGTCTTCACCCGCGACGATGTGAACCGGCCGTGGCAGGTGTCGTATCTGACGCTCATGTCGCCCGGTGACGTCCCCGAGTTCAAGAAGGACAAGGACGGCTGGGCGCAGCCCGTGACGGCGGACGCCGCGGGGCTCGCGGTGGCGCCGCAGGACATGAGCCGGAAGTACGCGACGTATCTGCAGGACGGCGGGGACGGTTTCGCGCCGGGCCGGCACACGTCGCTGTGGCGGACCACGCGCGAGAAGAACGCGAGCCGCCCGGGTCTCGCCCGGCAGTACGTCGACGAGCCGATGACGTCGGGCGACTACGCGCCGCTGGGTCTGCGGACCGCGGACGGCGGGGCGATGGTGTTCTTCGCCACGCACCACTACGAGAAGCAGACGGCGTCCAAGGGCCTGAGCATCACGGTCGACAACGAGAACGTGAAGGCGCTCATGACGGGCGACGTCAAGCAGTCGCTGACGCTGGAGCGCGTCTCGAACCAGGTCGCCGTCGACCCGGCCAAGGGCGGCGACGTCGAGATACTGACGCGGCTCGAGGGACTTACGGGCGCCAAGGGCAGCTGACGCTCTCCGTGAGCTGCCGGCCCTCGCCCTTCAGCCGCGTGAGGGCCAGGCTGACGTGAAGTCCTTTTCCTCGCCCACGTAGCGTGCGCAGGCGTCGGTGAGGGCTTCGAGCAGGGTGAGCGGGTCCGGCAGCGGGTGTTCGAGGCCGCGCAGCCAGTCGACGGTCAGGTCGCCGGGGAGCCGGGCGGGCGGCACGGGCACGTACGAGCCGCGGCAGTGCCAGCGCAGGCCGGGGTGCTCGTCCATCGTCTCGGGGTGGCAGTCCAGCTCGCAGGGCCACCACTCGTCCTCGTCGTCGGGGGTGCCTCGGGTGGCGGTGAAGAAAAGCATGCGGTCGCCGCCGGACTCGGCGACGGGGCCCACGTCGATGCCGGCCGCGAGAAGGCGTTCGAGGGCCTCTTTGCCGGCCTCCAGCGGGACGTCGAGGACGTCGTGGACCATGCCGGTCGCGGTGATGAAGTTGGCCTGCGGCTGGTGCCGGGCCCAGCGCTCGATCTGGCCGCGGTCCGTCGTGGACTGCGTCTGCCAGGCGAACGAGACGGGGTGCCTGCCGGGCGTGGGACAGCCGATGCGGCTGCACGAACACCGGTAGTCGGTCGGGTACGCGGCGGGTGCGAGCGGCAGTCCCGCGTCCGCGGCGGCCAGCAGAAGGGCCTCACGGCCGTCGTCGCCCTCGGCCTCCTTGGGGCGCCTGGCGCGCAGCCACTGGGAGATCCTGCCCTGTCCGCCGGACCGGCGGCCGTACTCCGCGCCCATCAATCCCCTCACCTCGCCGTAGTACCGAGAAGCATGTCCCATGGTCGCACCATCCTGCGCCGCGGGTGGCCACCGTCCACATCCGGGGTACCCGGGGCGATGCCGAGCGATACGAGGCGCGGAAGATAATCGGGTGTCATTACCGGCTATACGGTGATTTGCCCGCCTACCGTGGTCGGCATGGTCACACGGACTGCGCTGACGGGCCTCGGCGGGCTCCTGGTTCTCGCCCCGCTGGCCCTCTCCCCCGTCGAGTGGGGCGCCGGTCCCCTGACCGTCGGCAGCCTCCCCCGCATCGTCTACACGGCACACCGCGGCGGCGCCCTGGAAGTCCCGGAGAACAGCATGTCGGGCCTGACGGCCGCCTTTGAGCGCGGCACCGCGCAGGTACTCGACTTCGACACCCGGATGCTTCGCGACGGCACGATCGTGGTCCTGCACGACCCGACCCTGGACCGCACGACGTACGCGTCGGGCCGGGTGAAGAGGATCGACGCCCGGCAGTGGGCGCGCGTGCGGATGCGTCCGAAGGCCTCGCTGCCGGGCCACTGGCGCGCGGAGCCGCTGCCGACGGCCGCCGAGGTCCTCGACCGTCTCGGCGGCCGCACCGTGCTGATGATGGAGGCGAAGGACCCGCGGAGCCTGGACGGGATCGCCGCGATGATCCAGCGCCGGGGCCTTGCCCGGTCGGTGTTCGTGAACTCCAACGACCCGGCCGTCGCCCTGCGCGCCCACGACATGGGCCTCACGTCGCAGCTGTGGCGCTCGGAGGTCCAGATGCGCACGGACCGCCCGGCGCGCTGGGCCCGGTTCGTCGACCTGCTCGACGTGGACTACAAGGCGCGCGACGCCGATCTCGTACGGGCCGTGCGGTCCGGGATCCCGCGGGTGTGGGCGCACACGGTGGATTCACCGCGCCAGCGGGACCGCGTGCTGCGGCTCGGCTGCAACGGCGTGATCACGGACGCGCCGGGCCTGCTGGCCCGCACCCCGTCGGCCGTGCGGGCGCGGGTCAGCGGGGGCTGAGCCCGTAGAGGGCGTACTCGACGAGAGCGTCGGCGTAGGCGTGGTCCAGAGGGCCCGTGCCCTGGAGCCAGCGCTGGGCGAGCGGCGCGGAGAACAGGTCGCGGGCGATGTACGGGTCGACGTCGGCGCGGATCTGGCCGGCGTCCTGCGCGGCACGCAGCCGGCGTACGTACAGCTCGAGGGCGGGCATGAGGAGGCGGCCGACGAACTCCTCGCCGAAGGCCGGATTGGCGACTCCCTCGGCGGCGAGGGCACGGGCGGGGGCGTCGTAGCGGGGGTCGAGCAGCTCGTCGACGGTGGCGCGCAGGACCGCCTTGAGGTCGGCCTCGATGTCGCCGGTGTCCGGGATGCCGTCCGCCTCCGCCCAGTCGCCCGCTCCGGCGGCCTCCGCCGCCTGGACGCCGAGGTCGATGAAGGCCTCCATGAGGACCTCCGCCTTGGAGGACCACCAGCGGTAGATCGTCTGCTTGCCGACGCCCGCGCGGGCGGCGATGCCCTCGATGGTCGTCTTGGGATAGCCGATCTCGGCGACGAGAGTGAGGGCGGCGTCGTAGATCGCGCGGCGTGAGCGCTCGCTGCGGCGGTTGGAGTCGGGAGCGGTCTTCTGGGCCATGGCTCGAATGTATCAGCGGGCGAGGCGAGACGTACCGTCTCCATTTCCGGCGTCGAGTGCTGCACGCCGGAGCTTCGCGGCTAGGAGCTCGGGGCCTGACCTTGTCTGCCGGGTGCGGGGTGTCTGTGGTTGATCGCGCAGCTCCCCGCCCCACGAGGGCGTGCGCGCGCCAAGGGGGCGGGGAACTGGGCGCGCAGCCCACGGCTGCTCGCGGCCGGCCCGAACGCCGAGCGGCGGCCCTACGGGGCCGGAGGCCAGGCGTCGCCCCAGTCGGCGTCGCGGGCCGCCCGGTACAGCGGCCCGTGCCGCTTCGTCACCGTTTCGCGGCCCAGCGCGCCCTCCGCCTCGCACAGGTCAAGGAGTACCTGGCCCTTGCGGATCTGGGGGCGGCGGGTGATCCGGGCCGCGGGGCGCTCGGGGGCGAAACGGGTCGCGGCCACGTAGCTGAACTTCTCGTCCTCGTACGCGAGCGATCCGCCCTTGACCTGGCGGTGCAGCGACGACCGGCTGACCCGGGCCGAGAAGTGGCACCAGTCGGTGCCGGGCTCGATGGGGCAGGCAGCGCTGTGGGGGCAGGGCGCGGCGACGTGGAATCCGGCGTCGATCAGGCGCCGGCGTGCCTCGATGATCCGCTCGTAGCCGTCGGGGGTGCCGGGCTCGACGACGACCACGGCCCCGTCGGGGCTCGCGGCGGCGGCCGCGGCGTCGACCACGGAGCGGCGGTCGTCCGCGGTCAGTTCCTTGAGGACGTACGAGACCGTCACGAGATCGGTGCTCTCGATGGTGAGCGCCGCTCCGATACGGGAGCGCTGCCACCGCGCGGACGTCAACCGGTCGCAGGAACCGGCCAGTTCACGTCCGAGGGCGAGCGCGGGCTCGGCCCAGTCGAGGACGGTGACCGGGCGCTCGCCGGCCCAGGTGTCAGCGACGGCCCAGACCGCGGCGCCCGTCCCGCCGCCCACGTCGACCTGGCTCCCGGGCGCCCAGCCCTCGGGCGCCGCGTCGGCGAGCGCGCCGAGCGCCGAGCGGACCGCCTCGAAGGTGGCCGGCATCCGGTACGCGGCGTAGGCGGCGACGTCGGCGCGGTCCCGCAGGATCGGCGCGTCCGTCGGGGTGCTCCCCCGGTAGCTCGCGATCAGCCGTTCGACGGCGCGGGCCGCCTGCGTGGGCGGCAGCCCGTCGAGCAGCCCCGCGAGGGCCGCGCGCAGGGTGTCGGCCGGGGAGGCGGGCGAGTAAGGGGTCAGGGGGGCGTTCACCCCCTGATTCTACGGTCGCGGCGGGGACCGCCTACGCGCCCACGGCCCGCGCGAGACGCGTCGCCGCCGAGGCGCGCGGCCCGTTCTGCGGGGGCCTGCGGCGCGGGTGGACCGTGTTCGCGAGAAGGATCAGGAACGTGTCCGTGGCGCGGTCGAGGACGAGCGACGTGCCGGTGAAGCCGCAGTGTCCGGCCGCGCCACGGCCCGCGAGCTCGCCCATGAACCAGGGCTGGTCGAGCTGGAAGCCGAGGCCGGGCGCCGTCAGCATCAGCTCGACGTAGTCGGGGCCGAGGATGCGGGCGGTGCCGTACGAGCCGCCGTTGAGCAGGGTGCGGCACAGGACGGCGAGGTCGTACGCCGTGGAGAAGAGGCCCGCGTGACCGGCGACACCGCCCAGCGCCCAGGCGTTCTCGTCGTGGACGATGCCGCGCAGGAGGCCCCGGTCGGCCTTGGCCCAGGGGCGGCGCTGGTCCTCGGTGGCGGCGGCGCCGGGGTGCGGGCCGAAGCCCGTCGCCGTCATGCCGAGGGGCCGGGTGATGCCGTCGCGCACGAGGACGTCGAGGGGGCGCTGCGCGATGCGCTCCAGGACCTGCTGGAGCAGCAGCATGTTGAGGTCGGAGTAGAGGTAGGCGCCGGCCGGGGACGACGGGGCCTCGGTGCGCAGGGCCGCCAGGCGCGCCGCGTCGTCCGGGCAGTCGTAGAGCGGGAGTTCGGGGCGCAGGCCCGAGGTGTGGGTGAGGAGCTGGCGGATCGTGACGTCGTGCTCGGCGGCGGCGGTGAACTCGGGGACGTACGCGCCCACCCGCGCGTCGATGCCGAGGGTGCCGCGCTCCAGCTGCTGCACGGCGGCGACGGTGGTGAAGAGCTTGGTGAGGGAGGCGAGGTCGAAGGCCGTGCCGGGGCGCATGGGGACGCGCGACGCGGGCGGGAGCTCGACGCCCCGGTCGGCCGTCTCGTCGTAGGCGAGGTACCGCGTCGCCCAGCCCGCCGCCTCGTGCGCGGCGACGACCGGGCCGCGGCCCGCGAGGACGACGGCGCCCGCGCACCAGGGGCGCGCCCCGCGGGGCAGTTCGCGCACGTCCTGGACGAGGCGGCGCAGCCCGTCGGGGTCGAGCCCGGCGCGTTCGGGGGTGCCGGGGCGCAGTCGTGGGGTACTCAGTGCTCCGCCTCCCGCGTCGGCCCGGTCCCGCGCTGCCAGGGGCGGCACAGTCCCAAGAAGCATGCGACGGCCGCCAGGGCGCAGGCCAGCTGGACGACGGCCATCGGGACGGCGGTGCCCTCGCCCGCGATGCCCACGAGCGGTGAGGCGATGGCGCCGACCAGGAAGGAGGAGGTGCCGAGGAGCGCGGAGGCGGAGCCCGCGGCGTGCGGGGTGCGCATCAGGGCGAGGGCGTTGGTGTTGGGCATGGCGAGGCCCATCGCGGACATGAGGACGAACAGTCCCGCCGCGATCGGTACGAGTCCCACGTCGCCGAAGACGCCGGTCGCCATGAGCAGGAGCGCGGCGGAGGCGAGCGCGATGACGCACAGGCCGACGCCGAGCGCCTTGTCGAGGCTGACGCGGCCGACGAGGAGCTTGCCGTTGATCTGGCCCACGGCGATCAGTCCGACGGAGTTGATGCCGAACAGGAGGCTGAAGGTCTGGGGCGAGGCGCCGTAGATCTCCTGGACCACGAACGGCGATGCGCTGATGTAGGCGAAGAGGGCGGCGAAGACGAAGCCGCCCGCGATCATGTAGCCGGTGAAGACGCGGTCGGCAAGGAGGCCGCGCATGGTGCGCAGCGCCTCGGCCGTGCCGCCGCTGTGCCGCCGTTCGGGGGCGAGCGTCTCGGGCAGGCCCTTCCAGACGAGGGCGGTCAGCGCGATGCCGACGGCGGTGAGGACGACGAAGATGCCGCGCCAGTCCGTGATCCGCAGGACCTGGCCGCCGATGAGGGGCGCCACGATCGGGGCGACGCCGGAGATCAGCATGAGGGTGGAGAAGAAGCGCGCCATCTCGACGCCGTCGTACAGGTCGCGCACGACCGCCCGGGCGATCACGATGCCGGCGGCCCCGGCGAGGCCCTGCACCAGGCGGAAGCCGATGAGGAGCGGGGCCGTGGGGGCGAGGGCGCAGACCGCGGTGGCGGCGATGTAGAGAAGGAGTCCGATGAGGAGGGGGCGCCTGCGGCCCCACTTGTCGCTCATCGGGCCGACCGCGAGCTGCCCGAGCGCCATGCCGGTGAGGCAGGCGGTGAGGGTGAGCTGGGCGGTGGCGGCCGAGGTGTGCAGCGCGCCGGTGACCTCCGGGAGTGCCGGGAGGTACATGTCCATGGACAGCGGCGGTACGGCGGTGAGTCCGCCGAGTACGAGGGTGACCAGGAAGCCGGTGCGGCGGCGGGCGGTGAGCGTGGGCCCCGCGACGGGTGGTGCCTCCGGTATGCGCTGCGCTTCGCGCGCGGACGCGTGCTGGCGGCCGTGGTCCGGCATGCGGTTCCCCTCCCGGTCGTTCATTCGATTACCTATGCTCTCAGCTCAGGTGCATTGGTTGAGACCACATTTCGTGACGTGCCGGCCAGGGCAGCGGCCGGAACCTGGCAGGGGGCCTTCAGTGGTGGAACGTGAGCGTGTGCGGTGGGGCGTCCTGGCGACCGGGGGCATCGCCGCGTCCTTCACGGCGAACCTTCTCGACATGCCGGACGCGGAGGTCGTCGCCGTGGCGTCCCGCTCCGAGGCCTCGGCGAAGGCGTTCGCCGATCGGTTCGGGATACCGCGGGCCTACGGGGACTGGTCCTCGCTCGCCGGGGACGAGGACGTGGATGTCGTGTACGTCGCGACCCCGCACTCGGCGCACCGCGCGGCCGCCGGGCTGTGCCTGGAGGCGGGACGGGCGGTCCTGTGCGAGAAGGCGTTCACGCTGAACTCGCGCGAGGCGGAGGAGCTGGTGACGCTCGCCCGCAGCCGCGGCCTCTTCCTGATGGAGGCCATGTGGATGTACTGCCATCCGCTGATCAGGAAGCTGAAGGCGCTGGTCGACGACGGTGCGGTCGGTGACGTCCGGACGGTGCAGGCCGACTTCGGGCTCGCGGGCCCCTTCCCTCCGGCGCACCGGCTGCGCGATCCGGCGCAGGGAGGGGGCGCGCTGCTCGATCTCGGCGTGTACCCGGTGTCTTTCGCTCACCTGATCCTCGGTGAGCCGTCGGAGGTCACTGCGAGAGCGGCGCTCTCGGACGAGGGCGTTGATCTCCGTACGGGGATGCTGCTCTCGTGGGAGAGCGGTGCTCACGCGCTGCTCGACTGCTCGATCGACGCGGGCACTCCGGTCACCGCGTCCATCACCGGCTCCCAGGGCCGTATCGACATTCCGCACGGCTTCTTCTACCCGGAACGGTTCGTGCTGCACCGCGACGGGCGGGAGCCGCAGGAGTTCACGGCGGAGGCGGCCCACGGGCCTCGCGACAGCCTCCGGCATGAGGCGGGTGAGGTGATGCACCGGCTGCGGGCCGGGGACACGGAGTCGCCGCTTGTGCCGCTTGCCGGTTCTCTGGCGGTGATGCGCACGTTGGACTCCGTCCGGGAGCGGATCGGGGTGCGGTATCCGTCGGAGCGGTAGCGGCGTCCGGGCCGGTGCGTTGCGGTTTCGTCGCCGGGTGACGCCCGGTGGGGGGCTTGTCGCGCAGTTCCCCGCGCCCCTGAAGACAGGTGCCCGCGCCCCTGAAGACAGGTGCCCGCGCCCCTGAGAAGGCGACTCCCGGTGGGGGCGAAAGGCAGTCCCCGCGCGCGGTCTCGCAGAAGGGACTCCCCCGCGCCCCCGAAAGAATCAGGGGCGCGGGGTGGCCGGCCCCCGTTATGCCGGGCGCAGGCCCTGGTTGCCCACCGTCGTGACGAAGGACGCCGCCGTGGTGATCGGGGCCCCCGGCGTCGTCACCGCCGGGACCGTCTTGAAGTCGGCTCGGGCCTCGTGTTCGCCGAGGGCGACCGTCACGTAGCCGCGGCGTCCGTTGTAGAACTTCAGGTGCGGGTTGGCCTGGGTGTACGTGCCCCAGTTCGCCGGCTTGTCCGCGCCGTCCTTGCCGCTGCTGACGGACGTGGCGACGATCTCCGTGCCGAGGGTCTTCGACGACGGGTCGTCGAAGTTGTCCTTGATGTCGAAGGCGTAGCCCACGTGCACGTCGCCGGTGAGCACCATCAGGTTGTCGACGCGGGCCGCCCTGGCCCCGGCGAGGACCCGCCCGCGCGAGGCGCGGTAGCCGTCCCACGCGTCCATGGACACCTTCGCGGCCGCGTTCAGGTCGAGCTTGCGCTGCGAGAAGGTGACCTGCTGCGGGACGACGTTCCACAGGGCGTCCGAGCGGCGCCAGCCGTCGATGAGCCACCGCTCCTGCGTGGCGCCGGTGATGGTGCGCGCCGGGTCGTCCGACTCGGGACCGGGGACGTGCGAGCCGTCGCCGTATGCCTGGTTGGAGCGGTACTGACGGGTGTCGAGGATGTCGAACTGGGCCAGCTTGCCCCAGATCAGGCGCCGGTACATCTGGGCGTCGGGGCCCTGCGGGAGTTGCGGGCGGCGCAGGGGCTGGTTCTCCCAGTAGGCGCGGTACGCGGAGGCGCGGCGGAGCAGGAACTCGGCGGGCGGGCCGTCCTGTTCGTCGATGTCGTCCGCGTAGTTGTTCTCTGTCTCGTGGTCGTCCCAGGTGACGACGAAGGGGTGCGCGGCGTGCGCGGCCCGCAGGTCCGGGTCGGACTTGTAGAGCGCGTACCGCAGCCGGTAGTCCTCCAGCGTCACGGTCTCGCGGTTGAAGTGGGCGGGCAGTGCGTCGGCGCCCGTGTAGGCGCGGACGCCGCCGGCGGAGTTCACGGCGTACTCGTAGAGGTAGTCGCCGAGGTGGAAGACGACGTCCACGGAGGCGTCGGCGGCGAGGTGCTTGTAGGCCGTGAAGTAGCCGTCGTGGTAGGCCTGGCAGGAGACCGCGGCGAGGGTGAGGGCCGAGGTGCGGGCGTGGGCGGAGGGCGCGGTGCGTGTCCGGCCGGTGCCGCTGACCCACGTGCCGGTGCGGAAGCGGTAGTAGTAGACGCTGCCCGGCGCGAGGTGGTCGACCTCGACGTGGACGGAGTGGTTGAACTCCGGGTGCGCGGTGGCCGTGCCGCGCCGCACGACGCGCCGGAAGCGCTCGTCGTGCGCGAGCTCCCATTCGACGGCTATGCGCTGGGCGGGCAGACCGCTGTCCGCCTCGTACGGGGACGGGGCCAGGCGCGTCCACAGCAGGACGGAGCCGGGCAGCGGGTCGCCGGAGGCCACGCCGAGCGTGAACGGGTCGGCGGTGATCTTCCGCGCGTCGAACTCGGCGGCGGCGGCGGTGCCCGCGGCCGGCAGGTTCGTGGCGAAGGCGAGCGCGGCGGCGGCGCCCGTGACGGTGAGGAAGCGGCGGCGGCCCAAGTGGCCCGCCACGGCACGCATTTCGGGCGAGTGCTGGCTCGGATGGCGTCCTACGGCTGTCATGTGACCCTCCCCTGACGGTTGTTGTCAGAGGAAATTGGAGTGCCGGGGGACGACCGCGACCTGTCATGCGCACAGCCGCCACATGGCGGATGAGTGATCTCCGTATGACCCCTCCTGCCGTACGCTCCGGGGCCATGAACGCTCAGAACAACGCCCCGGAACCGCACGAACCGGCCGCCGTACCCACCGCCCTGGTGACCGGCGCGGGCTCCGGCATCGGCCGGGCCGTCGCCGTCGAACTGCTGCGCGCGGGCTGGCAGGTGGCGCTCGCGGGCCGCCGCACCGAGACCCTCGACGCGACGGCGGCCCTCGCCCCCGAGGCCGCGGCCAGGTCACTCTCCGTACGGACCGACGTCTCCAGCCCTGACGACGTGGCCGCGCTCTTCGCCGCCGTACGCGACCGGTTCGGCCGCCTCGGCCTGCTCTTCAACAACGCGGGCACGTTCGGGCCCGCGGTCCCGGTCGAGGACCTGGAGTACGACGCCTGGCGCCATGTCGTCGACACGAACCTCAACGGCGCGTTCCTGTGCGCCCAGGCGGCGTTCCGGCAGATGAAGGAGCAGGACCCGCAGGGCGGCCGGATCATCAACAACGGCTCCATCTCGGCGCACACGCCGCGGCCTCGCTCGACCGCGTACACGACGACGAAGCACGCGCTGACCGGGCTGACGAAGTCACTGTCCCTGGACGGGCGTCCGTACCGGATCGCGTGCGGCCAGATCGACATCGGCAACGCGGCGACCGACATGACGGAGCGCATGCGGACCGGGATCCTCCAGGCGAACGGAACGCTGGCGCCGGAGCCGGTGATGGATGTCGCGGACGTGGCGCGCACGGTGCGGCACATGGCCGAGCTGCCCCTGGAGGCGAACGTGCAGTTCGCGACGGTCCTGGCGACCAACATGCCGTACGTCGGGCGCGGTTGAGAGGTCAATCTCCACAAGCGGAATAGGACCTACCGCGCCAATTCAGGGCAGCGCAGCCCGTATGCTCGACACCTCTCCACGAGAACTTCACATTCGGAGCACATCTTGCGCATACGTTCCACGGCCTCCGCCGCCCTGGCGGCCGGCGTCCTGTCGGTCTCCCTGCTCGCCGCGGCCCCGGCCTCCGCGGCCGCCCACCAGGGCGGTCTGCACCTGGGCTACATCCAGTACGACAGCCCCGGCAGCGACAACCGGTCGAACTCGTCGCTGAACGCGGAGTGGGTGAACATCCACAACAACACCCGCTCCGCGATCCAGCTCAAGGGCTACAAGCTCAAGGACAACACCGGCTACACGTACACGTTCGGCAGCTACAACATCGGCGCCGGCAAGACGGTCAAGGTCCGCACCGGCAAGGGCACCAACGCCTCCGGCGTGCGCTACTGGGGCCGCGGCTCGTACGTCTGGAACAACACCGGCGACAAGGCCCGCCTCATCAAGCCGAGCGGCACCCAGCTCGACTCCTGCTCATGGGGTGACGGGCCCGGCGGGATCAGCTGCCACTGAGCCACTTCCGAGGGGGAACGCGGGCAGCCGTTCCGCGGTCCGGGGCAGGGGGGACCTGCCGACGGGACCGCAGGATGACCCGGGCCGCGCTGCGGCTGCCCGCGCTACGCTCCCCCGTCATGAACACCAACTCCGACGTGCTGCGCTACACCGCCTTCACCACGGACCCCGCGGGCGGCAACCCCGCCGGTGTCGTGCTCGACGCACGTGCGCTCGACGACGAGGAGATGCTCGCCATCGCGGCGCGGCTCGGATACAGCGAGACGGCGTTCCTGACACCGGGGCCCGAAAGCACCCCGGCGCCCGACGGCGCGCGGCGCTCGTACACCGTGCGCTACTTCAGCCCCAAGGCCGAGGTCCCGTTCTGCGGGCACGCCACGGTGGCCACGGCCGTGGCGCTCGGCGAGCTCCACGGGCCCGGCGACTACGTCTTCGCGACGCAGGCCGGCGAGGTGCCGGTGACGGTCGCCCAGGGCGCCGACGGCACCCCGCGCGCGACGCTCACCAGCGTCGAGCCGCACATCACCGAGGTGGCGCAGGACGACCTGGCCGAGGCGCTCGCCGCGCTCGGCTGGCCCGCCGCCGGCCTCGACCCGGCGTTCCCGCCGCGCATCGCCTACGCGGGCGCCCGCCACCTCGTCCTCGCGGCCGCCACCCGCGCGCGGCTCGCGGACCTCTCCTACGACTTCGCGCGCCTCGAGGCCCTGATGCACCGCCTCGACCTCACCACGGTCCAACTGGTCTGGCGTGCCTCGGAGTTCGTCTTCCACGCCCGCGACCCGTTCCCGGTCGGCGGTGTCGTGGAGGACCCGGCGACGGGCGCCGCCGCGGCGGCGTTCGGCGCGTACGCGCGCGCACTCGGACTCGTCCCCTCCGAGGCGGTCCTCACCCTTCACCAGGGCGAGGACATGGGCCGCCCGGGCGAGCTGACGGTGACACTGCGCGAGGGCGACCCGCGAGTCCGGGTGAGCGGCGCGGCGGTACGGATTGCCGGCTGACCGGGGAGTCAGGCCTGGCCGGTCTCGAAGCGGGTCACCTTGCCGCCCGCCACGACGAACTGCCACTTCGTCCGCATCTCGCCCCAGGCGTCGTTGCGGTAGAGGGCCGTGAGGGCGAGGCCGCCCGCGGACTCCTTCTCGATCTCCATGTGCGCGTTGGACTCGAAGATCTCGCGGCCGGTCCACTCGTCGACGTCCCGGTCGGACCCGTCGTCGGACATCGTCGCGCCGGGCGCGAGGGCGGCGCGGAAGGCCTCCCGGTCGTGGGAGTTCACCGCGGTGACGAAGGCCCGGACGGCCGGGTCGCTGAGCTTCGTTGTCTGGATGGCCATGACGCCGTCTCCTGCCTCTCCTTCCGGCGCTACGGTGCCGGACCTTCCGGTCGTTCGTCGCCGGTTCGGGACCCCGGCCGCACAGGGCCCGGGCCCCCGGCCCAGACTCACACCGCGGCCGGGGACACGCCACCCGAACGGGCCCGCACACCGGGTGCCGGGGCCCGGCGTGGCGGACCGTTGGACCATGACCTGTCACAAGCCTTGTGTGGACCGCAAAGACCTGGGCCTGCTCGTGCTGCGCGTGGGCACGGGCGGTGTGCTCGCCGCGCACGGAGCGCAGAAACTGCTCGGCTGGTTCGGCGGCGGTGGCCTGCCCGCCACTACGGCCGGGATGGAGGCCATGGGCTTCGCCCCGCCGAAGGCGAGCGCCCTGGCCGCCGGTGTCGGCGAGGCGGGCGGCGGCGTCCTGCTCGCCCTCGGCCTCGCCACGCCCGTCGGCGGGGCCGCCGCCGCCGGCACGATGGCCGGCGCGGTCTCGGTGCACGCGCCCAACGGCTTCTTCGCCCAGGGCGGCGGCTACGAGTACCCGGCCTTCCTCGGCTTCGTCGCGGCCGGGCTCGCGGTGACCGGCGCGGGCCGTTACTCCCTCGACCATGCCCTCGGCCACGTCCTGGACCGGCACTGGATGGTCCCGGCCGCCCTGGTGGGCAGTGCCGCCGCGGCGCTCGCGGTCGTGGCGTCGCGCACCAAGCGGGTGCGCGGGCCGGGTCCGCAGCCGGGTCCGGGGGAGTATTCCCCGGACACCACGGACGAGTAGCCCGTCCGTGGCAGGCTGCGGGTATGCCCGACACCACGCGGCCCAGCGCCCGGCACGACCCCGCCCCGCCCACGTACGACAGCGTGTGGGAGACCGTCGACGGGCTGCGCGCCTGGCTCGACTCGCACAACCGCCGCACCGCGGACGAGGCCCTGCTCCTGCGGGTACTGAAGCTGTCGGAGGAGGTCGGCGAGGTCGCCCAGGCGGTGATCGGCGCGACGGGGCAGAACCCGCGCAAGGGCGAGAGCCACTCCTGGCAGGACGTCGAGTCGGAGCTCTGCGACGTGGTGGTGACGGCCCTGGTCGCCCTGCGCACACTGACCCCGGACGCCCCGGAGGTGCTCGCGGCGCATCTGCGCCGGGTGGCGGAGAGGTCAGGGCTGAAGCCCCTGCGCTCAACGGCCGAGTAGCCCCGACTCCCTGAGCAGCGGCACCACTTGACGGCGTACCGCCGGGGCGAGGAGGACGCCCGGGGTGTCCTCGCCGTCCGTCCAGCGCATCCCGGCGAGTTCGGCGGCGGGCTCGGGGCGGCGGTCGAGCGTGGCGGCGTACACCGTCATCCGCATCGGCGCCCCTTCGAGCGCGGCGACGTCCTCGACCTCGGCGAGCAGTTCGAGGCCGTACGGGACGACGCCGAGCTCCTCGTCCAGCTCCCTCAGCAGCGTCCGCTCGGGGCTTTCCCCCGGCTCCGGTTTCCCGCCCGGCAGGTAGAACACATCGGGAGCGGCCTTCTTGCTGACCACGAGCAGCCGCCCGTTCTCGACGACCGCGGCGGCCACGACGGTGATCAGGGACTGTTCGGTCTCTTGCTGCGCCATGCCGCGATTGTGCCGCAGGGGCGGGGTTAGGCTCGGTAGGGATCTCGGTCCGGACGGCCGGGATCGCGGAGCAGGCGGCCGGGGGCACCGCTCACCGGCGCGGAAACGGGGTCCTGGCATGGGCAGGTTCGACGGCGGCAGGGTCATCGCGGTCAGCAGCAACGAGACGTACTCCTTCACGAAGCCGAACCGGGAGAGCATCACGCTGCTCGCCGGGCTCGGCGTGGACGGCGACGTGCACGCGGGCGTCACGGTCAAGCACCGCTCCCGCGTCGCGAAGGACCCGACGCAGCCGAACCTGCGGCAGGTCCACCTCATGCACGAGGAACTGTTCGCCGAGGTCGCCGAGCAGGGCCACGACGTCGCTCCGGGCGACCTCGGGGAGAACGTCACGACGACCGGCATCGACCTGCTCGCGCTGCCCGCCGGCGCGCTCCTGCACCTCGGCGAGGGCGGCGCAGTCGTCGAGGTCACGGGCCTGCGCAACCCGTGCCTGCAGATCGACCACTTCCAGGACGGGCTGCTCAAGCGGGTCGTCGGGCGCGACGAGGACGGGGCGATCGTCCGCAAGGGCGGGATCATGAGCGTGGTGCGGACCGGCGGCGTGGTGCGCCCCGGCGACGCGATCCGCGTGACCTTGCCGGCCGGACCGCACGTCGCGCTGGAAGCCGTCTGATGATGCCCGAGTCGAAGACCCCTCTCGTCGTCCCGTACGACGCGGCCTGGCCGGAGCGGGGCCGCGCGCTGTGCGCCGAGCTCGGCGCCGCGCTCGGCCCGGTGGCCCTGCGGGCGGAACACATCGGCAGTACGTCGATCCCGGGGATGGCGGCGAAGCCGGTCTACGACCTCCAGGTGAGCGTCGCCGACCTGGACGAGGCGGAGGCCGCGTTCGCGGGCCCCCTCGCGGACCTCGGCTTCCGGCTCTCCTCCTACCGCCGGGACCACGTACCGGCGGGCCTGGACGACGTACCGTCCCGCTGGGCCAAGCGCTTCTGGTCCCGCCGCGGCACGGCCGCCGAGCCGGTCAACCTGCACGTACGCCTCGCGGGCTCCCCCAACGAACGCCTGGCCCTGCTCTTCCGCGACTGGTTCCGCACCCACCCGGAGGCGGTCCCGGCCTACACCCACTTCAAGTACGCCCTCGCCTCCCGGGTCTCCGACACCGGCACCTACGCCGACGTCAAGGACCCGGTGGTCGACCTGGTGGTGGCGGTCGCGGAACCCTGGGCGGCCGAGACGGGGTGGACGGCGGAACCGGAGGACTGAGCGGCTCGGGCGGCCCCTGGCGGGACGTGGTGCGTCGCGGGTCCGACAGGCGCACCCTGGTAATAGCAGTCCCGGAGGTGATCTCGATGTCGGCACAGACCGCTGTCGGATGGCATGTAGAGCTGGAATTCGAAGAAGACACACATCGCACGCGTGCCGCCGCGCTCGTCCGGCTCCCCGACGGGAGCGAGGTACGGGCCCATGGCTACGCGAGCCGCCACCCCTCCGACGCGAACCAGCCGCGGGTCGGCGAGGAGGTCGCGGGAGCGAGGGCGCTCAACGAGCTGGCGATGAAGATGCTGACCAAGGCCCACGGCGAGATCGACGAGGCGTCGGGGCGCACGTCGCACGCGTTGCGGTGAGGGATCCGGGGAGCGGGGGTTCCGGAGGCCCAGGGGTCGCGCAAGCGCGCCCTCCGTCACCGCGCGGTTCCACACAGCGACGGAGAGGCTCAGGCCGAACCACTGACCTGCAACGGTGTGGACTCGATGGGCTCCTCCCCCTCCACAACTGCGGATACTGGGCGGTAATGTCGCCACCCGCCGGACGGCACGAGAACCGGCGGGCGAGTGCGAAGGGGCTCTCATGGCGACGGACATGCCCGCGCAGACGCGAGCGGCCGACGACCGTTGGCAGCACATGTGGAGCCACCGCGAGCAACTGCTCAAGGTGGCCCGGCGCAGGTCGATGAGCCTGGAGGACGCCGAGGACGCGGTGCACGAGGCGATGCTGCGCGCCGCGGAGCGCCCTGATCTGGACGACGAGCGCCTCGGCGCCTGGCTGACGACCGTGACCATGCGGCTGTGCGTCGACCGGTGCCGCCAGGTGAACCGCGAGGCCGAGGTGCACCGCAGCCCCACGCTCGCCGTGCCGGGCCCCGTGCCCGTCGAGGAAGCGGTGTGCGACCGGGACGAGGCCCGGTGGCTGGCCGTACGCAGCGGGGAGCTGCCCGCGCGCCAGGCCGAGGCACTCCGGCTGAAGTCCGAGGACCTCGATGTCGGCCAGGTCGCCGTACGCATGGGGCTGAGCTATCGCACCGTCGAGTCGCTGCTCGCCCGGGCTCGGCGCACCCTGCGCAACTCCCTGGCCGGAACGCTGGGCCTGGCTCTGTTCCTGTGGGGGCGCGGCAAGCTGCGTGCGGGCGGCCACGCGCAGGCCGTCGCGGTGACGTCGACGGCCGCGACGCTGGCGGTGGCGGGGTTCGTGCTGCCGTACGTACACGACGGCGGCGGGCAGGGCGGCGCGGCTTCCCGGCCCTCCGTGTCCCAGACGGACCGGGGGGCCACGGAGACCGTCCGGCCGGACGGCGTCGGCCGGCCCGTCACCCCGGACGACAGCCGTGATCCGCCGGCCGCCTCGCCGTCTCCGACGGCGACGCCTACGGTCTCACCCCGCGAGCACGACCGGTCGCTGCTGCCGCTGTCGGTGCCGTCCCTGCCCGATGCCTCGCTGGCACCGGTGCCGTCCGTCCCCCGTGTCCCACAAGTCCCCACTGTCCCCGCCGTCCCCGCTGTCCCCGACGTGTCAGACCTGCCGCGCGTCCCCGCGCTCCCCCATGCACCCGCCGCCACGTCCGCGGTCCCGACCCCGACGACCGCACTCCCGTAGAACCGTCGGCGCAGGACCCCAGAAAAAAATCCGCCCCACCCGCGACGGACGCCCCGCCCTTCCCCGTAGAGCAGATGTCGGGGGAGCTCCGCGGGCCGAAGGGTGGACCGGATGGGTGTCGAGATCTGTGTGGAAGGGCTGACCAAGTCCTTCGGTCACCAGGTCATCTGGCAGGACGTCTCGCTGACGCTGCCCGCCGGGGAGGTCTCGGTCATGCTCGGCCCCTCGGGCACGGGCAAGTCGGTGT
Source organism: Streptomyces sp. NPDC055400 (assembly GCF_053644375.1). Lineage (NCBI taxonomy): Bacteria > Bacillati > Actinomycetota > Actinomycetes > Kitasatosporales > Streptomycetaceae > Streptomyces > Streptomyces sp. NPDC055400. Next base: position 167,369 of record NZ_JBSHLM010000010.1, read on the forward strand.
TCCTCAAGACGCTCGTCGGGCTGCTGAAGCCTGAGCGTGGCTCTGTGAAGATCGCGGGCCGGGATGTCACGAAGCTGCGCGAGCACGATCTCTACGAGGTGCGGAAGTTGTTCGGCGTCCTGTTCCAGGACGGCGCGCTGTTCGGGTCGATGAGTCTGTACGACAACATCGCCTTCCCACTGCGTGAGCACACCCGCAAGTCCGAGAGCCAGATCCGGCGGATCGTGCTGGAGAAGATGGACATGGTCGGCCTGATCGGCTCGGAGGAGAAGCTGCCCGGCGAGATCTCCGGCGGGATGCGCAAACGGGCCGGTCTCGCACGGGCGTTGGTCCTCGATCCGGAGATCATCCTGTTCGACGAGCCGGACTCGGGCCTCGACCCGGTGCGCGTGGCATACCTCAACCAGCTCATCGTCGACCTCAACGCGCAGATCAACGCCACCTTCCTGATCGTCACGCACGACATCGCCTCGGCCCGCCAGGTGCCCGACAACATCGGCCTGTTGTTCCGGCGCGAACTGGTCATGTTCGGGCCCCGCGAGAAGCTGCTCACCAGCGACGAGCCCGTCGTACGGCAGTTCCTGAACGGCCGCATGGAGGGCCCCATCGGGATGGCCGAGGAGAAGGACGCCGCCCAGGTGGAGCAGGAGCTGGCCCGGCTCGGCGCCGTGGACCGCAAGGCCCGCCACGTCGGCAACGACATGACGCCTCGCCTGCTGCCGGGCCCCGGCATCACCCGCCCGCCCCGCTGGGAGGCGATCGCGCGGCGCGAGGCCGAGCTGCACCGCAAGGAGGCGGCCGACGCATGACAATGTCACCAGTGGGCGCGCTCCGGCACTCGGGGAATCTGTTCGCGATGGCGCTCGACGTCGTCCGGACTGTTCCCCGACGCCCCTTCCAGGCAAGGGAGTTCATTCAACAGGCGTGGTTCATCGCGAGTGTCACGATCCTGCCGACGGCGCTGGTGTCCATCCCGTTCGGCGCGGTCATCGCGCTGCAGATCGGCAGCCTGACCCGGCAGCTCGGCGCGCAGTCGTTCTCGGGGGCCGCCTCGGTCCTCGCCGTCCTGCGGGAGGCCTCGCCGATCGTCACGGCACTGCTGATCGCGGGCGCCGGCGGCACGGCGATCTGCGCGGATCTCGGGGCACGGAAGATCCGTGAGGAGATCGACGCGATGCAGGTCCTCGGCATCGACCCGATCCACCGCCTCGTCGTCCCGCGGGTGCTGGCCTCGATGCTGGTGGCGGTGCTGCTGAACGGCCTGGTGTCGGTCGTCGGGGTGGCCGGCGGCTACTTCTTCAACGTCGTGCTGCAGAACGGCACCCCGGGCGCCTATCTCGCCTCCTTCACCACGCTCGCCCAGCTCTCCGACCTGTGGGCGGCGGAGATCAAGGCGCTGGTGTTCGGCGCCATCGCCGCGATCGTCGCCTCGTACAAGGGGCTGAGCGCGAAGGGCGGCCCGAAGGGTGTGGGGGACGCGGTGAACCAGTCGGTGGTGATCACCTTCATGTTGCTGTTCGTGACGAACTTCGTGATGACCGCCGTGTACTTCCAGATCGTTCCGCAGAGGGGCTGAGTCATGGCACTGCTGCTGAGGAGCCTGGAGGAGCTGGGCCGTCAACTCTCCTTCTACGGACGCTCGCTCGCCTGGACGGGCCGTACGCTGCGCCGCTACAAGAAGGAGATCCTGCGGCTGCTCGCGGAGGTGAGCTTCGGGCGCGGGGCGCTCGCCGTCGTGGGCGGCACGGTCGGCGTGATCGCCTTTCTGTCGTTCTTCACGGGCACGGAGGTGGGCCTGCAGGGGTACGCCGCGCTGAATCAGCTCGGCACGTCCAACTTCGTGGCGTTCCTGTCGGCGTACTTCAACACCCGGGAGATCGCCCCGCTGGTGGCCGGGCTCGCGCTGTCGGCGACGGTCGGCGCCGGGTTCACCGCCCAGCTCGGCGCGATGCGGATCAGCGAGGAGACGGACGCCCTCGAAGTCATGGGCGTGCCCTCGCTGCCGTTCCTGGTGACCACCCGGATGATCGCCGGCTTCGTTGCGGTGATCCCGCTGTACGTGGTCGGGCTGCTGTCCTCGTACTTCGCGGCCCGCACGATCACGACCGGCTACTACGGGCAGTCGGCGGGCACGTACGACCACTACTTCCAGCAGTACCTGCCGCCGGTCGACGTGCTGTGGTCCTTCGGCAAGGTGCTGGTCTTCGCCGTCCTGATCATCCTGGTGCACTGCTTCTACGGCTACTACGCGAGCGGCGGCCCGGCGGGCGTCGGTGTCGCCGTGGGCCGTGCCGTGCGTACCTCGATCGTCGCGATCAATGTCCTCGACTTCTTCCTGTCGCTCGCGATCTGGGGCGCCAACACCACTGTGCGGATTGCCGGGTGAACCGTATGAGAGTGCTGAGACTGCGGCTGTACGGCGTCGTGTTCCTCGCCGTGCTCGCGCTGCTGCTGTCCCTGTCCGTCGCCGCGTACCAGCAGGTGTTCACCCCGGTCGTACGCATCACGCTGGAGGCCGACAGCCTCGGCAACCAGCTCGACCCGCGCGCCGACGTCAAGCTGCGCGGGCTGCTGGTCGGTGAGGTGCGCGCGGTGCGCGCGGACGGGACGAAGGCGACGCTCGACCTCGCGCTGAAGCCGGAGTACGTCGCGTCCATCCCGTCCGACGTGCACGCGCGACTGCTGCCCAAAACACTGTTCGGCGAGAAGTACGTCGACCTGGTCGCGCCCGCGCGGCCCTCGGCCCGGCCCATCCGTGCCGGGGACGTCATCACCCAGGACCGCACGCGCGTCGGCATCGAGCTCCAGCAGCTGATGAACGATCTGCTGCCGCTGCTGCGGACCGTGCGGCCCGGCAAGCTCAACGCCACGCTCTCCGCGTTCGCCACCGCTCTCGAAGGGCGCGGCGACCGGATCGGCGACAACCTCACGCGCGTGGAGGACTATCTGCACCGGCTCAATCCCCATCTGCCGTCCCTCACTGAGGACTTCGCCCGGCTGGCCGACGTCGCCGAGGTGTACGGCGACGCGGCACCCGACCTGATGGACATCCTGCGCAACACCGTCACCACCAGCCGCACGATCGTGGAGGAGAAGGACCGGCTGGCGGCGGCGCTGAAGACGACGGCCACGGCCGCGGGCACCGCGGACCGGTTCCTCGGCGCGAACGGCGACCGGCTGATCACCCTGGGCCGGGTCTCCCGCCCCACGCTCGGGCTCTTCGCCCGCTACTCCCCCGAGTACCCCTGCCTCCTCGCCGGCCTCGTGCACGAGGAGCAGGCCTCCGAACAGGCCTTCAAGGGCGGAAAGATGCACATCACGCTCGAAGTCGTCCGCCAGCAGGGCGCGTACGAGCCCGGCGAGTATCCCCGCTACGCCGACCGGTCGGGGCCCGACTGCCGTGGTCTGCCCCATCCTGCGGTGCCCGCGCCCGGGGTCCATCTGAACGACGGTTCGAAGAGGGGGGTTCCGGCCGGTCCTGCGGGCGTGTCCGCGACCCGGGCCGAGCAGCGTGCCGTGGGCTCGCTCGTGGCGCCCGTCCTGGGCGTGCCCGCCGACGAGGTGCCGCCGGTCGCGACCCTGCTGTTCGGGCCGATGGCGCGCGGGACGGCGGTGAGCGTCGCATGAGGACGTCGGGAGCCAGGCAGGCCGCCGCGCCGCTGATCAAGTTCAGCCTCTTCGCGCTGGTGACGATCGTGGCGACGGCCCTGCTCGCCGCCACCATCGTCAACATCTCCTTCACCCCCGATCACACGTACCACGCCGTGTTCAGCGACGTCACGGGCCTGGAGAAGGGGGACGACATCCGGGTGGCCGGCGTACGGGTCGGCCAGGTCGAGGACATCCGGATCAAGGACAGGACGCTGGCGGAGGTCACCTTCACCGTCGGCGCGGACCGCCCGCTGCTGCGCGGCACGGGCGCGGTCGTCCGCTACCGGAACCTCGTCGGACAGCGTTACGTCGCCCTGACCGAGGGCGCGGGAGGCGCCGCCCGGCTGAGGCCCGGCGCGACGATCCCGCTGTCGCGCACGCAGCCCGCGCTCGACCTCAACACGCTGCTGAACGGCTTCAAGCCGCTGTTCGCCGCGCTCAGTCCCGATGACGTCAACCAGCTCGCCACCGAGATCATCCGGACCCTCCAGGGCGAGGGTGGGACCGTCAACAGCCTGCTCGTGCACACGGCTTCGCTCACCACGACCTTGGCCGGCCGCGACAAGCTGATCGGCTCGGTGATCGACAACCTCAACACGGTGCTTGAGACGCTGGACAAGCGCGGCGCCCGCTTCTCCGGGCTGCTCAAGCAGCTGCGGCGCCTCGTCTCGGGACTTTCCGCCGACCGTAAGCCCATCGGGCAGTCGCTGGTGAGCATCGGCGACCTGACGGACGCCACCTCGGGGCTGCTCAAGGACGCGCGTCCGCCCCTGAAGGACGACATCGCCGAGCTGAACGGTCTCACCGGAACGCTGAACAAGAACGAGAACACCGTGGAGGGCGTCCTGAAGCGGCTGCCGAACAAGCTCAACGCGCTGACGGGGACGGCGTCCTACGGCTCGTGGTTCAACTTCTATCTCTGCGACTTCGACGGCCGGATCGTGCTGCCGAAGACGGACAAGGTGCTCGATCCCGGGCTGCACGTGGCGAGGGCGAGGTGCGGCGCGTGACCCGCAAGAACCGCCCGGAGCCGCTGGTGAAGGTCCGTATCGACCCACCGAAGCTCCCGAAGATACGGCTGCTGCCGCACCGGGCACCCCGCCCGCCCCGACCGGAGCCGCTGGTCAAGGTCCGCATCGACCCGCCCAAGCTCCCGAAGATACGGCTGCTGCCGCACCGGGCACCCCGCCCGCCCCGACCGGAGCCGCTGGTCAAGGTCCGCATCGACCCGCCCAAGCTGCCCCGCATACGAATACGGCGCCCGCGCCTGATCCCGTTCCGCGAGCGGAACCCCGTCGTCATTGGGGCCGTCGGTCTCACCGTCATCGCGCTGCTGGCCGTGGCCGCGTTCAACGCGGACAGCCTGCCTCTGATCGGCGACGGCAGGACGTACGGCGCGGCCTTCTCGGAGGCGGGCGGCCTCAAGCCCGGCGACGAGGTACGGATCGCAGGCGTCAAGGTCGGCAAGGTCGAGGACGTCGACCTCGACGGTGATCACGTCAAGGTCACCTTCAAGATCAAGGGCGAACCCGGTTTCGGCAGTGAGACCGGCGCCGCGATCCGGGTCAAGACGATCCTCGGCGCGAAGTACCTCGCGCTGTACCCGAAGGGGCCGGGCCAGCTGAAGCCCGGAAGCGAGATCCCGCTGAAGCGGACCGTCCCGGCGTACGACGTCGTGCAGGCGTTCAGCGATCTCACGACCACGACGGAGAAGGTCGACACCGACCGCCTCTCGACGGCCCTCGACACCCTCTCCAGCACCTTCGAGGACTCGCCCGCCGAGGTGCGCGCGTCCATCAAGGGCCTGTCGAGGATCTCCCGGACGGTCGCCTCGCGCGACAAGGCACTCGGCGAACTCCTCGACCACGCGAACGGTGTCACGGGCGTCCTGGCCCAGCACTCGAAGGACTTCTCCGCGCTGGTCAAGGACGGCGACAAGCTGTTCAAGGAGATCAGCAAGCGGCGCAAGGCGATCCACAAACTGCTGAAGACCTCCGTCGCGCTCGGTATCGAGCTCTCCGGACTGGTCGACGACAACGCCAAGGAGATCGGGCCCGCGCTCAGGGGCCTGAACCGGGTGGTGCGGATGCTCGAACGGAACCAGGCGAGCCTCGACCGGAGCGTCAAACTGCTCGCGCCCTATGTACGGGTATTCGGCAACACTCTCGGCAACGGCCGCTGGTTCGACAGCTACGTCCAGAACCTGGTCGCGGCTCCCGTGGTGCCCCGCACGGGAGGCACACGGTGAAGAACCTCAGGAAGCGCGTGGCCGTGGTCACCGCACTCGCCCTCGTCGCCGCGCTCACGTACGTGGTGTGGCCGCGCCCCGGGTCCGTGCACGTCACCGCGTACTTCCCGCGCACCGTCGGTATCTACCCCGGCTCGGATGTCCGTGTCCTCGGCGTCCGCATCGGCAGGGTCGAGAAGATCACTCCGGAGGGCGGGCGGGTACGGGTGGAGCTCACGTACGAGCAGGGCCGGAAGATTCCGGCGGACGCGCAGGCGGCGATCATCAACTCGTCGGTGGTCAGCGACCGTTATGTGCAGCTGCTGCCCGTGTACCGCAAGGGCGCGGTGCTGCGGGACGGTGGCGTCATCCCCGAGACGCGGACGGCGGTGCCGGTCGAACTGGACCGCGTCTTCGACAGTCTGCACACGACGGCCGACGCGCTCGGTCCCAAGGGCGCCAACAAGGACGGCTCGCTGTCGCGGCTGCTCGGGGTGAGCGCGGACAACCTCGACGGCCAGGGCGAGAACCTCCACCGGACGGTCGACGACCTCTCGCAGGCCGTCACCACGCTGTCCGACGGCCGCTCGGACCTCTTCGGCACGGTACGGAACCTTCAGGTGTTCACGGCGGCACTGGCCGCCGACGACAAGAGCGTGAGGTCGTTCAACACGAGCCTCTCCGAGGTGGCCGGGCAGCTCGCGGGCGAGCGCGAGGACCTCGCGGCGGCGCTCAGGAACCTGGGCACCGCGCTCGGCGACGTGTCGGATTTCGTGAAGAAGAACAAGAAGTCGCTGACCTCGGACGTGAAGGGCCTGAGCAAGGTGACGAAAGTCCTCGTCACCCAACGGGCCGCACTGGAAGAGCTGTTGGAGGTGGCTCCCACGGGTCTGTCGAACCTGAACAACGCCTACAACCCGTCCTCGGGCACTCTCGACACCCGCAACAACGCGCAGCAGGCCCAGGACCCGGCCTCGCTGCTGTGCTCCGTACTGAGGACGACCGGCGACGAAGGCGGCAAGAACCCGGACTGCAAGGAGCTGAAGAAGCTCTTCGACTCCCTGCCGAAGGTGCCCAAGGGCCCTGCCGTGACGGGAACGGTCGACCGGACCCTCGGCGGACTCCTGGGGGCGAGCGCATGAGCGCGCTGCGACGCGGAGCCCGCGCGGTCGCATGGGCCGCGGTCGGCTCGCTGCTGCTGACCGGCTGCGAGTTCAACGGCTGGTACGACGTCCAGGTGCCCGGCGGAGCCGCCGCCGACGGCCACGCGTACCACGTCACCGTCGAGTTCCGTGACGTCCTCGATCTGGTGCCGCAGTCGGCGGTGAAGGTCGACAACGTCACCGTGGGCGCGGTCGAGAAGGTGGAGCTGGACGGCTGGCACGCGCGCGTACGGCTGCGGGTCGCCGACTCGGTGAAACTGCCGGCCAACGCGCTCGCCGAGCTGCGGCAGACAAGCATCCTCGGCGAGAAGTACGTCGCGCTGTCCGCCCCGCCCGGCAGGGAACGGGTGGGCCGGCTCGGCGACGGCGACCGCATCCCGCTGTCCCGCAGCGGCCGCAACCCGGAGATCGAGGAGGTGCTGTCCGCGCTGTCCGCGCTGCTCAACGGCGGCGGGGTGGCCCAGCTCAAGACGATCACCGTGGAGCTGAACAAGGCCCTGGACGGCCGGGAGAACCGGGTCAGATCACTGCTCAAGGAGCTGAACACGTTCATCGGCGGCCTGGATGACCAGCGTGCGGACATCGTCCGCGCCCTCAAGGCCGTCGACCGGCTCGCGGGACGGCTCGGGAAGGAGAAGAAGACGATCGCCCGCGCCGTCGTCGCGATGCCGCCCGCCCTGAAGGTCCTCGCCGACCAGCGGCACGATCTGACGACGATGCTCACCGCCCTGTCGAAGCTGGGGAAGACGGGCACCAAGGTGGTCAACGCCTCGCGCGACGACACCGTCGCGAACCTCGGACAGCTGCGGCCGATCCTGCGGCAGTTGAACAAGGCGGGCGACGACCTGCCCAACTCCCTCGAGCTGCTGACCACCTACCCGTTTCCCCGCAACGCGGTGGACGCCGTCAAGGGTGACTACGTCAACCTCCACCTCACCGCCGATCTCGACCTGAGAGACCTCTACGGCAACCTGACGGACGGCTCCGGCAAGCCGGGCAAGGGGCACGGCGGTCCCGGGGACCCGAAGTCCCCCGGCCTGCCCGATCTTCCGGACCTCCCCCATGTCCCCGACCTGCCGCACGTCCCCGCCCCCACCCCCACGCCGCTGCCGAGCTCACCGAGCCTGCCGTCGGCCCCGCCGGGCGGCGGCGGTCCGCTGTGCCCGCCGGTGTGCACCAGCAGCTACACCACCACCCGGGGCGAGCTGCCCGAGGGGATCGATCTCGCGCTCGCCGAGCTGATGCTGAAGGGGGTTCAGCCGTGATCACCCGCACGGTCAAGGCCCAGTTGCTCGCCTTCGCCACCGTCACCGCCGTCGGGGTGTCGTACGTCGGCGCCGAGTACACCGGCCTGACGGACGCCGTCCTGAGCCGCGGCTACACCGTGCGGGCGGACTTCGCCGACTCCGGGGGCATCTTCCCGGGCGCGGAGGTCACCTACCGCGGGGTGCCGGTGGGCCGCGTCGGCTCACTGCGGCTGACCGGCTCCGACGGGGTCTCGGTGGCCCTCGACATCAAGGACGGCGCGCCGCGCATCCCCGCGGACACCCTCGCCGTGGTGGCGAACCGGTCGGCGGTGGGCGAGCAGTACGTGGATCTGCAGCCGCGTACGTCGCACGGGCCGTATCTCCTCGCCGGCAGCTCCATCCCGCGCGGCAGCACGCGTGTGCCGCTGCCCACCACGGACCTCGTCCTCAGCCTGGACCGGCTGGTGAACTCGGTCGGCAAGGGCGACCTGCGGGTCACCGTCGACGAGCTGGACAAGGCGTTCTCCGGCACCGGGCCGAACCTGAGCCGCCTGGTGGACTCGGGCAACGCGCTCGTGGACTCGGCCTCCGAGTCACTCCCCCAGACGGTCTCGCTGATCGAGGACTCGCGGAAGGTCCTCAAGACGCAGGCCGACCAGGGCTCCTCCATCAAGTCGTTCGCGCACGATCTGGCGGCGCTCAGTGCGCAGTTGAAGTCGAGCGACGGAGATCTGCGCAAGCTGATCGGCAACGCGACACCGGCCGCGCAGGAGGTCAACTCGCTGCTGAAGGCCGTCGGGCCGCGCCTTTCGGTGCTGCTTGCCAATCTGATCAGCGGCGGCCAGGTCACGCTGGCCCGCCTGCCCGGCGTGGAACAGTCCCTGGTCACCTTCCCCGCCCTGGTCGCGGGCAGCTACACGGTCGTCCCGGGCGACGGCACCACCCACTTCGGCCTGGTGGTGAACGCCGACGACCCGCCGCCCTGCACCCAGGGGTACGGGACGGCGCGGCGCGACCCCTCGGACACCGGCAAGCGCGAGGCGAACACCGGCGCGCGCTGCACCGCCCCGCGTGGAAGCAAGACGTCGGTGCGGGGCGCGCAGAACGCCCCCGGCGCGCGGGCCGCTCCGGGCGGCGCGGACCGGTCGGCGTACGTCACGCCGTACGACCCGGAGACCGGCACCGCGACCGGGCCGGACGGCCGGACCGTCGAGATCGGCTCGACGGGCGGCCAGCAGAGCGTGTTCGGAAAGGAGTCGTGGCAATGGCTGCTCGTAGGACCGATGGCATGAGCGGGGCCGTGAGAAAGGCCCTGTCGGGCAGGGCGTGGCCGGTGGCGCTCGCCGTGGCGACCGTCCTCATGACGGCGCTGACGGTCTGGCTGGGCCTCGCGCTCAACGACCGGCACGAGACGGAGCAGCGGCGCCAGGACGTGCTGGCCGCGGCCCGCCAGTCGGCGCTGAACTTCACGTCGCTCGACTACCGGCACTACGACCGGGACAGCTCGAACGTCCTCGCGGGCGCCACCGGCGACTTCAGGAAGCAGTTCGCCGCACAGACCGAGCAGTTGACCAAGCTCGTCGCCGAGAACAGGTCCGTGTCCGAGGGACAGGTCCTCGAAGCGGGCATCGCCCGGTCCGACGAGCGCTCGGCCCGCGTCCTGGTGGTCGCCGACAGCAAGGTGACCAACACCGCCGCACCCAAGGGCGAGGCGCGCACGTATCGACTGCAGCTCGACCTGGTGCGGCGCGGGGGCCGCTGGCTGACGTCCGACGTCGAGTTCGTCGGCTGACCGAACCCTCTCTCCACCCGTACCACCTCTCCACCCGTACCACCCTGAGGAGCAACACCGTGGCGAAGACGACCACCCGAAGCCGCGGCACCGGTTCCGGTTCCGGGCCCCGGCGCACCTTGACCGCGGCCGCCCGCGCGGCGGCCAAGCGCGCGGAGCGCGGCCACGGCGAGCCGGTCCCCGCGGCCACCGACGAGGAGGCCACGGGGCCTGGCGCGGCACGGGACGCCGGACGCACCCTGCTCATCGAGCCCCCGAAGGAGAGCGGCTGGGACGACCCGCCCGAGCCCTCGCCCGAGTCCTTCGCCGAGCGGAAGGGGGACGGGCCCGGCTCCGGTACGCGGACGCGACGCGGCCGCCGCCTGCTCACCACCGTCCTCTGCGCCCTGCTCGTGGCGGCCCTGGTCGCGGCGGGCGTGCTCGGGTGGCGGTACCACGAGACGTCCCGGGCCGACCAGGCGCGCGGACAGGCCCTCACGGCCGCGCGCCAGGCGGCCCCGGTCGTCCTGTCGTACGACTACCGGCACTTGGACCGCGACTTCGCAGCGGCGCGCACCCGCCTCACCGGCCACTTCCGCGACGAATACGGCAAGACCACGACGACGGTGGTCGGCCCGACGGCCAGGAACTACCACGGGGTGGTCAAGGCGACGGTGGCCCAGCCGGCCGGCGGCACCCCGGCGGCCTCCGTGGTCTCGGCGACGCCGGACCGGGCGGTGATCCTGTTGTTCGTCAACCAGGTCACCAAAAGCACCCAGGTCCAGGGCTCCCGCGTGGACCAGAACCGCGTACGGATGACGCTGACGCGTACGGGCGGGGGCTGGAAGGTGAGCGGGGTCGACGCGCTCTGACTTCGGCTTCTTTCGGGGGCTCAAGGCCAGACGAGGTGGGCCCCTGGCCAAGTCCGCGCCATCCCCTCCTCGTGATCCACACACTCACCTAGGATGGCGAGAACCATCTCAGCGGCCCGACGGGCTTCCTGATCCGCCTGCACGCGGACATCGGAGGACATGCCCCCACCCGCACGAGTCTTCTTCGTGCTGCCTGGGGGCATTTTCTTGCTGTTCCGTGAGTCCGCGGCGTCCGTGGCCGCCCGCATCCTCGAAGGGTCGCTGGCGCTGCATCTGACCGAGAACTTCCGTCACCAGCACGGCCGGAGGCCCGCGCAGGCGGAGATACGTTCCTGGGAGCGCAGCCTCCCCGCGCTCGTCAACGCCCTCATCGAGGCTGGTCTCGACGACGTGGAAGTCCTGGTCGAGTACAGCCTGCCCCTCACCAGCAAGCGCGCGGACGCCGTACTCGCTGGCGTGCACCCGACGACGGGTGAGCCGTCGTACGTCGTCGTGGAGTTGAAACAGTGGAGCGCGGCCTACCCCGAGGAAGACGAGCCGCTGCTGTGCCGGATCGACGCGTACGCGCAGCCGGTCCTCAACCCCATCGAACAGGTGCGGGGCTACTGCGAGTACCTGCTGTCGTTCAACGGGGCCTTAGAACGGATACCCAGGTCGCTGGCGGGGGTGGCGTTTCTGCACAACGCGACCGAGTTCGGGGTCGCTGGGCTGCGCACCGTCACCGAGGACCAGCACGGCCGCATGTACACCGGTGAACAGCGTGGCGCCTTCCTGAACTTCCTTCGCTCGCGGCTCGCCGCGAAGCCCGGAGCGGAGGCTGCGGACGTACTGCGCGCCGCCAAGATCCGACCGTCCAAGCAGCTGATGGCTGTCGCGGCCGCCGAGATCCGCGACCGCGAGCAATTCGTACTCATCGCCGAGCAACGGGTCGCCTACGAGAAAGTGATGTCCGCCGTACGCAAGGCCAAGCGGTCGAACCACAAGCAGGTGATCGTGGTGACCGGCGGTCCCGGCTCCGGCAAGAGCGTGATCGCGATGTCGCTGCTGGGCGAGCTGTACCGGCGGGGGGTGCCCACTCTGCACGCGACCGGGTCGCAGTCGTTCACCAAGACGATGCGCAGGGTCGCAGGGGCCAAGAAACGCGAAGTCCAGCAGCTGTTCAAGTACTTCAACAGCTTCATGGACGCAGAGCCGAACGACCTCGACGTACTGATCTGCGACGAGGCCCACCGCCTCCGGAAGACCTCCGCCAATCGCTACACCAAGGCGGAGCTGCGCACGGGCCGGCCCCAGGTGGCCGAGCTGATCGACGCGGCCCGGGTTCCGGTGTTCCTGCTCGACCAGCACCAGGTTGTACGGCCCGGCGAGATGGGGACCAAGGAACAGATCCAGCGGGCCGCCGCCGAACAGGGCCTCGACTGCGCGGTGTTGGAGCTGGACAGCCAGTTCCGGTGCGGAGGCAGCGACGCGTACGAGAAGTGGGTCGTCGACCTGCTGGGCCTGGAGGGCGGCACGCCCGACCAGTGGGAGCCGGACGGCAAGTTCGAGCTGCTGACCGCCGAAAGCCCCCAGGAACTGGAGGACTTCCTCGTCGCGCGCCGCGAGGAGGACTACGGCGCCCGGATGTCGGCCGGTTACTGCTGGAAGTGGACCACCAAGGTCACCCCGGACATGGCAGCGCTGCCCACCGACGTCGTCATCGGCCAGTGGGCCCGCCCCTGGAACGTGTACGGCGACCGGTCCCTGCTCGGGGCCCCACCCGCACCCCTGTGGGCCACCGATCCGGCCGGTTTCGGCCAGGTCGGCTGCGTCTACACCGCGCAGGGCTTCGAGTACGACTGGTCCGGCGTGATCATCGGCCCCGACCTCGTGTGGCGTACGGACCGCTGGGTCGTGAACCGGTCGGCATCAAAAGACCCGTCGTTCACAAAGGCGACGCCGGACGCGGACATCGAGCGCCTCATCCGCAACACCTACAAGGTGCTGCTGACCCGGGGCATGGTCGGCACAATCGTCTACTCGACGGACCCGGAGACTCGCGAGAAGCTGCGCGCGCTCATTCACCCGGCATCCGGGGTCGAGGCGCCCGCGCTGGTGTAAGGCCGCCGGTAGTGCCGCGTGTGCGAAGAAGCAGGTCGGGCGCTGCGTCGTTCTCGCCGCACGCGGCTCCGGAGGGCGTGACCGCGTCCAGTGCCGCCCGGCGGACAGTCATGGTGCGCCTCAACTGTTGGCACTCGACTGACCCGCCGGCATACGGAGGGGCTACGAACTGCTGCTTCGTAGCCCCTCGTTGTGCGTCAGAGCCCTGCCGCGAAGCCCACGAAGGCGGCCCACTCCGAGCTCCGGAAGGCGAGGTGGTCGCGGGCGGGATCCTTGGAGTCGCGGACGTGGATGGTGCCGGACGTTGCGGCGACCTCCAGGCATTCGCCGCCCTCGTTGCCGCTGTAGCTGCTCTTGAACCAGGCGAGGCGCGCGGATTCCGCGGTGTTCATCGTTCCCCCAGCAAGTCCTCCATCAGGTCCAAGGACTCCCTTGGCGTGAGCGCCTGGGCCCTGATGCTGCCGTACCGTGCGGCCAGGATACGTACTTCCTCGGCTTCCGTGATCAGTCGGCTGCTGTTCTGCGCCTCCGTGTATCCCACCTGTGTCTTCCCCTTCGGGGTAAGCAGGACGAACGCGCCACCCATTCCGGCATGCTCCGCCCGATCCGTCGGCATCACCTGAAGCTCCACATTGCGCAGTCGACCGAGCTCGATCAGCCGCTCCAACTGCTCCTTGTGGGCATCCGGACCACCGATGGGCCGTCGCAGTACCACTTCCTCGATGACGGCCGTCACCATGGGAAGAGGCCAGCGCGTCAGAATCTCTTGCCGGTCCATCCGTGAGGCCACCCGCTGCTCGATGATGTCCTCACTCAGAAGCGGCTTACGCATCTCATAGAGGGCGCGGGTCCGCCGCTGGGTCTGCAACAGGCCGGGAACATCATGGTTGTTATAGAAGTTGATCTCAACAGTGTCCCGCTCCAACCGCGCGTAATCTCTGAACCAAGCCGGATGCCTGACCCTCGCCTTCGCCTTGGCCTTCTCCACGTCTTCGATCGTGGCCTTCAACAGCCCACCGGCATCCAGCAGTTCATCCGCCGTCTCCAGGAACTCCCGCTGCGGCGTCCGTCTCCCCCGCTCAAGCGAGGAGACCAGATCCTCGCTGTAGCCAAGGCGGTCCCCCAGCTCCTTCTGCGTGAGCCCGGCACGCTCCCGAAGTACCTTGACCTGCTTGCCGATCGCACGGTTCAGGTCGCTGGACTGCTCACCCTCGTCGTACGTCTCCTGCGGCTCCGTCACCGTCATCGCAACACCCGCCCTGCCGTCCCACGCCCCACCAGGTCACGGCCGACACCCCGTACAGGACACCGTCCGTACCGGTACACACACCCTGCGTACCGAAGGATTCCCTGGTCAGGGTAGAGCGAGGCGGCCACGCTCAGTGACATGAAGTCAGAAATCTCCACCCGGCACTTCAGTCAACTCCTCAGCGTCACGCCTCGCGGCGCCCGCCTGGCGCGACTGCTGACTGTGCAGCAACTCGACGAGTGGGGCTGGCCACCCAGCTGCGAACTGAGCGAGTCCGCGGCGCTGGTCGTCGCCGAGTTGGCGGCGAACGCGGTCGCGCATGGGTGCGTGAAGGGGCGTGGGTTCCGCGTCACGCTCGCTGTCGTGGCCTCCGGCACACTCCGTATCGAAGTGGCCGACCCACGAGGCGACCGCCGGCCCCTGGCCCGTCGTACCGCGAGTCCCACCGACGAGACGGGGCGCGGGCTGCTCCTCGTCAACGCCCTGACTGCCCGGTGGGGCAGTGAGTCATGGCCGCCGTCCGGGAAGGTCGTGTCGGCGGAGATCGCTCTTCCCCGCCCTGTGCTCACTGCTTCCGTCTCCGACACTCAGCTCTCGACCGGGGCCGTTCCAGCACCGGAGGCGGCAAGCTGATCATGGAAGGCGGCGTCGTGATCGACAGGTTCAGCGAAGGGCTCCTCACGTCTACGGAGACCTCCTCCCACCTGGAGATCCACCTTCCTCCACCGCCCTGATCCACGGGAATTCCCGGGAGCTCAGGCAGAGGAAGGAAGTCCACCCACACGGGAAAAGGCCCCGACCAGGCCATAAGACCTGTTCAGAGCCCAGAAGGCAGACGAGTCGGGCTGTACGCCGGGTTCTGTCGCCCGGTCGCCTCGCGGCGGCCGGGGAGACGGCCATCCATCTAGGGCCGGCGTTGCCGCCGGCCTCGTGCGGTCTACCCGCGGACTCGGGCGGGCAGCCCTCGATCGTCCGCGCAGAGCCGCCTTTTACAGCTGCTCCTTTTGACCTTGCTCCAGGTGGGGTTTACCTAGCCGCCTGAGTCACCTCAGGCGCTGGTGGTCTCTTACACCACCGTTTCACCCTTACCGAGGGCCTTGCGGTCCCCGGCGGTCTGTTTTCTGTGGCACTGTCCCGCGGGTCACCCCGGGTGGCCGTTAGCCACCACCTTGCCCTGTGGAGCCCGGACGTTCCTCGGGAGAATCCCTCCTGAAAGGAACCCTCACGCGGCCGTCCGCCCGGCTCGTCTGCCGTGCCGCCATCCTACCCGCGCGCCCGGACCGCCTCGGACTGGCCGCCTCGTACTGGACCGCCTCGGACTGGGCCGGTCTCACACGAAGTCGGACGTCTCCAGGTCGAACGCGAACGGCTCCGGCAGAGCGATCGCCTTACCGAAGGGCATGGTGCAGGACTGGCGGTAGTCGCCGTTCTCGGGATCGCTGTGCAGCGTCACCGAGGACTTCTCGCGGTCGATGAGGAGATAGAGCGGGATACCACCGTGTGCGTAGCAGCGCCGCTTGGCCTCCCGGTCCTGGTGCGGCTTGGTGGAGGTGACCTCGGCCACCAGGGCGACCCCCTCGCAGGGCATCCAGGACTCGGCTCCCCGGAACAGGCGACGTTCGGTGGGGGCGAAGGTGCCGTCGGGGATGAGGTGGTTACGCGGGCAGGCTCCGCCGCTGGGCAGTTTGAGCCCCTTGTTTCCGGAGAAGTCCATATCGGTCCGGGACCGCCGGATCACCTGCTTCACGATCAGGTTGATGTAGTCCTCGTGGTCCCCGTCCGGCGGCGGCGTCACGGCGATCTCCCCCTCGATCAGTTCCGCCCGGAAGCCCTCCGGGGTGTCCAGGGACAGGAAGCCCTCCAGCAGGACCTCTTCCTGCGTGACCGGCTCGTGTGCCATGGCAGTCATGTCACGCCCCTTCCTCTGCTGGTCGCCAGACTCGGACATCGCTTGATCAGCCGTCCCTGAGATCGGGTTTCGTTCCCTCGATCGTGGCACATCAGCCCGCGTATCGGGCGCTCAGGCGGGAGCGAACTGAACCTTCGCCGCCCCCGGGTCCGCCTGCGTCAGCCGCACCCGTAGCCGCTCCCCCAGCGGCAGCGGAGCCGTGCCGCCCTCGATGCGGGCGACGACCGCGGGGTCGGTCAACTGGACGGTGCCGACGGCCGGTTCCTGGTCCTTCACGTCGACGACGCACGCCTCGAAGATGTCGCCGATCCGGTCCTTGAGGAGTGCCGCCTCGACGATGTCGACGCACTCGCGCTCGACGGCGTTGGCCCGGCGCGTGCCCTCCGCCATCTCCTTCGGCAGACCGGGCAGCGCGGCGAGCACCCAGTCCGGCGGCCGGATGCCCGCCGCCGCGGCCAGGCACAGTTCGGAGGCGTAGCGGTCGGCGAGGCGGCGCAGCGGGGCCGTGCAGTGGGCGTAGGGAGCGGCGACGGCGGAGTGGACGGTGAGATCGGGGAGCGGGCCGCCGCTGAACACGGTGTAGCCGGCGCCGCGCAGGAGCGTCGTGCACTCCTGGAGGAAGGCCGCGTGGTGCGGCTGCCGGGGGTCGAGGGAGCGGACGAGCTGTGCGTACGGCATGTGGTGGGGCCAGTCGATGTGCAGGGCGACGGCCGTGCGGCGCAGGCGGCCGACCGCTCCGTCGGGGGCGGCGGGCAGGGTGCGCAGGATGCCGGTGCCGGCGGCGAGCATGAGGTCGGCGGCGGCCATGCCGGTGAGCAGGGAGATCTGGGCGTTCCAGCCGTCGGCGGGCAGGGGGGCGCGGTAGCCGAGCTCGTAGCGGCCGTCGCGTTCGGTGATCTCCTGTTCCGGGACGTTGAGGGAGATGCCGCCGCGCTCGGTCTCGAGCTGTTCGCGCAGGCGCCCGATGTCGCGCAGGAGCGCCACGGGTTCCTCGGCGGTGCCGTCGTCGATCGCCCGCTGCACGCCGTCGTAGTCGAGTTTGGCGCGGCTGCGGACGGTGGCGCGGGTCACGTCGGTGGTCTCGGTGCGTCCTTCGGCGTCGAGGTCGATGGTCCACAGGACGGCGGGGCGGGTCTGGTCGGGGAGGAGGCTGGCCGCGCCCTCGCTGAGCACGGTGGGGTGCAGGGGGACCTTCTCGTCGGGGAAGTAGAGGGT
This sequence comes from Streptomyces sp. NPDC055400, assembly GCF_053644375.1. Taxonomy (NCBI): domain Bacteria; kingdom Bacillati; phylum Actinomycetota; class Actinomycetes; order Kitasatosporales; family Streptomycetaceae; genus Streptomyces; species Streptomyces sp. NPDC055400. The sequence continues at coordinate 184,773 of NZ_JBSHLM010000010.1, forward strand.
GGTGACGCGGCGGTGGGCCTCGGTGTCGAGGGACTCGCCGGGCGCGACGTACGCGGCGACGTCGGCGATGGCGTAGCGGACGCGGTAGCCGCCGCCCTCGCGGCGTGAGAGGTGCATCGCCTGGTCGAGGTCCATGGAGGTGGGCGGGTCGATCGTGAAGAACGGGACGCCGGTGGCATCGCCCCGGACCGGCTGTGTGGGGCGCCGGGCGGTCGCGGCCCGCTCCGCCTCGGCGAGGACGTCGGCCGGGAAGGCCCCGGGAACGTCCAGGGACGTACGCAGTTCACGCAGTGCGGTGCGCAGCGGGGCCTCGGCTGCGCCGGTCACACGGAGATGACGGCGGGGCATGAACCGAGCGTAGGCCTGGGCGGAGCGGTCGGCACCCGGTGACGCGGGCAGCGGCGACGCCCGGTGACGTGGAGGGTGGCGGCGCCCCGTGGTCCCGGTCACCCCTTCCCTTCCGTACGCTTTCGATGGGGCCGCACCCCCTGATCCGCATCACTGTCCCGAGGAGTCAGATCGTGCTCGTGCTGCTGCCGCCGTCCGAAGGCAAGGCCCCGTCGGGGCGCGGCGCCCCGCTGAAGCCTGAGTCGCTGTCCCTGCCGGGGCTCGCCGGGGCGCGGCAGGCCGTGTTCGACGAGCTGGTCGAGCTGTGTGCGGCCGACGAGGACAAGGCGCGCGAGGTGCTCGGCCTCAGCGAGGGGCTGCGCGGCGAGATCGCGAAGAACGCGGAGCTGCGTACCGCGGGCGCGCGGCCCGCCGGTGAGATCTACACGGGTGTCCTCTACGACGCGCTCGGTCTCGCCACCCTGGACGCGGCGGCGAAGCGCCGGGCGACGCGTTCGCTGCTGGTCTTCTCCGGTCTGTGGGGCGCGGTGCGGGTGAATGACCGGATTCCTTCGTACCGCTGCTCGATGGGCGTGAAGCTGCCGGGGCTCGGGGCGCTCGGCGCACACTGGCGCGGGCCGATGGCCGAGGCCCTTCCGGAGGCGGCCGGGGGCGGGCTCGTGCTCGACCTGAGGTCGTCCGCGTACACGAGTGCGTGGAAGCCGAAGGGGGAGGTCGCGGGGCGTACCGCGACGGTGCGGGTGCTGCACGCGCAGACGGATCCGGTGACCGGCGTGGAGAAGCGTTCGGTCGTGTCGCACTTCAACAAGGCGACGAAGGGCCGGATCGTGCGCACGCTCCTGGAGACCGGCACCACGCCCGCAGGACCGGCCGAACTGGTCGAGGCGCTGCGGGATCTCGGCCATGTGGTGGAGGCGCAGGCGCCCGCGAAGGCGGGGACGGCGTGGGCGCTCGACGTCGTGGTGACCCAGATCCACTGAGCACCAGCCCACAGCACATCGCAGCAAGGGCGTTGCAGCATGCGCAACACCTTTTGCTCATGCTGCACAGAGCGAGGCAGGATGGCCCCATGACTGATTCCTCCGTGCTCGATCTCGCCCCCGTCGTACCCGTCGTCGTCGTGGAGGATGCCGCCGACGCCGTGCCGCTCGCGCGGGCGCTCGTCGCGGGCGGCCTGCGGGCGATCGAGGTGACGCTGCGGACACCGGCCGCGCTCGACGCGATCCGCGCGATCGCGGACGAGGTGCCGGACGCCGTCGTCGGCGCGGGCACGGTCATCTCGCCGCAGAACGTCGCCGACTCCGTCGCGGCCGGTGCGCGCTTCCTGGTCAGCCCCGGCTGGACGGACACGCTGCTCGACGCGATGAAGAAGTCCGGCGTGCCGTTCCTGCCGGGCGTCTCCACGACCTCGGAGGTCGTGGCGCTCCTGGAGCGCGGAGTGAGCGAGATGAAGTTCTTCCCCGCACAGGCCGCGGGCGGTGTGCCGTATCTGAAGTCGCTGGCCGGTCCGCTGCCGCAGGCGCGGTTCTGCCCGACCGGCGGTGTCTCCCTCAGCTCGGCGCCCTCGTACCTGGCGCTCGAGAACGTCGGCTGTGTGGGCGGCAGCTGGATGCTTCCCGCGGACGCGGTGGCGGCCAAGGACTGGGCGCGGATCGAGACGCTGGCCCGCGAAGCGGCCGGCCTCAAGTAACGCGGACCTCAAGGACCGCGGGCCTCTAGCGGCGCGGACGTCAGCGCAGGTGCGCCGTCTCGTTGAGCAGGCGCACGCTCGCGTTGCCGTCCCCGTAGTACGCGACCGCCGACAGCGACGCCGCCGAGAGTTCCATCCGGAACAGTGACTCCGGCGGCGCGCCGAGCGCGAGCCGTACGAACGTCTTGATCGGCGTGACGTGCGTGACCAGGAGGACCGTGCGGCCCGCGTACCGCTCGACGAGCCGGTCCCGCGTCGCGGCGACCCGGCGGGCGACCGCCGCGAAGCTCTCGCCGCCGCCGGTCGGTTCGGCCTTCGACGAGGCCAGCCAGGCGTTCATGTCGTCCGGGAAGCGCTCGCGGACCTCCCCGAAGGTCATGCCCTCCCACGCACCGAAGTCCGTCTCGCGCAGGCCCTCTTCGATGTGGACGTCGAGCCCGAGGCGGGCCGCGACGGTCCGCGCCGTCTCCTGGCACCGCTTGAGCGGCGACGAGACGATCGCCTGGACGGTGCCGCGCGCGGCGAGCGCGGCGGCGACCCGCTCGGCCTGCGCGCGTCCCACCGCGGACAGTTCGGGGTCACTGCCGCCGGAGCCGGAGAACCGTTTCTCGGGCGTGAGCGCGGTCTCGCCGTGCCGCAGGAGTACGAAGGTGGCGGGCGCCCCGAGATCGGGCGCCGCCGACCAGCCCTGGGACGCGGTGCCCGCCACGTTCCCCGCGGCCCGTGCGTCCGCGGTGCCCCGCGTCCCCGCGAGCGCGGCCCGCGCCTTGGCCGCGCCGGCCGCCGCGTCCCCGGGCGGACCCGGGACCTTCGGCGTATCGAGCTCGGCGGTCGAGCGCGAGGCCTCCCACTGCCTGCCCCGCTTGCCCGCGTCCATCGCCTCGTTGGCGAGCCGGTCCGCGTGCTTGTTCCGCTCGCGCGGGATCCACTCGTACGTCACCTGCGACGCCGGCAGCACCGTGGCCGCCTCTGCGGCGAGGGGGCGCATGTCGGGGTGCTTGATCTTCCAGCGGCCCGACATCTGCTCGACGACGAGCTTGGAGTCCATCCGGACGTGCACCGACGCCTGCGGGTCGAGGGCGTGCGCGGCACGCAGGCCGGCGACGAGCCCCCGGTACTCGGCGACGTTGTTCGTGGCGATGCCGATGTACTCGGCGGCCTCCGCCAGGGTCTCTCCCGTCGCCGCGTCGATGACGACCGAGCCGTAGCCCGCGGGCCCCGGGTTGCCCCGGGAACCGCCGTCGGCCTCGACGATGAACTCCCGCACCACGAAGGCTCCTACAGGCCGGACTCGGACGTGCGCACCAGGATCCGGTGGCAGTTCTCGCAGCGCACCACGGAGTCGGGCGCCGCGGCCCGCACCTCGTTCAGCTCGGTGATGTTCAGCTCCAGCTGGCAGCCCTCGCAGCGGCGCTGGTAGAGGCGGGCCGCACCGACGCCGCCCTCCTTGACGCGCAGCTTGTCGTAGAGCTTCAGCAGGTCGTCGGGGACGGAGGCGGCGACGATCTCGCGCTCCTTCGTGGCCGTGGCCGTCTCGCCGTCGAGCTCCTCGTAGGAGGCGTCGCGGCGGGCCGTCGCGTCGTCGATCTTTGCCTGGACGGAGGCGACCCGGCCGGTCAGCTCCTCGAAGCGCTCCTGCGCGGACTCGCGGCGCTCCATGACCTCGAGGACGACGTCCTCCAGGTCGCCCTGGCGCTTGGCGAGCGAGGCGATCTCGCGCTGGAGGTTCTCCAGGTCCTTGGGGGACGTGACGGCGCCGGAGTCCAGGCGCTGCTGGTCACGGGCGGCGCGCTGGCGGACCTGGTCGACGTCCTGCTCGGCCTTGGTCTGCTCGCGGGCGCAGTCACTCTCCTCCGTCTGCGCGGCGACGTGCAGGTCGCGCAGCTGCGTGAGGTCCTTGTTCAGCGACTCGATCTCGGCGTGCTCGGGCAGCGACTTGCGCTTGTGCGCGAGCTGCGACAGTCGTACGTCCAGGGCCTGGACGTCGAGAAGTCGGATCTGGTCGGCGGGCGCGGCGTTCAGTTGGGGGCTCCAGTTGGGATCGGTGTGGCGTTGGACGCCGCGTGGGCGGTCCAGGGGTCGGTGACCGTCTTCGAGACGTGGACGCGAAGTCCCCATCCGTTGCGGTCGGAGATCTCGTCGAGCTGGGCGGCCGCCAGCTCGCACCAGGGCTGCTCGGTGGCCCAGTGGGCGGCGTCGAGGAGCGCGAGGGGGCTCTGCTCACGTGCCTCGGACGCGGGGTGGTGGCGCAGGTCCGCGGTGAGGAACGCGTCGACGCCCGCGGCGCGCACGTCGGCGAAGAGGCTGTCGCCGGAGCCGCCGCTGACGGCGATCGTGCGGATCGTCGCGTCGAGGTCCCCCGAGACACGGATGCCCTGCGCGGTGGCGGGCAGCCGGTCGGCGGCCAGGCCCACCAGTTCGCGCAGGGTGACGGGGGGTTCGACCTCGCAGATCCGGCCGAGTCCGCGGCGGCCCGCGGGGTCGGTCGGGTCCGGTACGAGGGGGCCGGTGACGTGGAGGTCGAGGGCGCCCGCGAGCGCGTCGGAGACGCCCGGGTCGGCACGGTCGGCGTTGGTGTGCGCGACGTGCAGAGCGACATCGTTCTTGATCAGCGTGTGGACGACGCGGCCCTTGAAGGTGGTGGCGGCGACGGTCGTCGTGCCGCGCAGGTAGAGCGGGTGGTGCGTGACCAGCAGGTCCGCGCCCAGCTTCACCGCCTCGTCGACGGTCTCCTGGACGGGGTCCACGGCGAACAGAACCCGGGAGACCTCCGCGTCGGGGTCGCCGGCGACGGTGCCGACCGCGTCCCACGACTCGGCCCGCTCGGGGGGCCACAGCTTCTCGAGCGCGGCGATGACTTCAGACAGACGGGGCACGGTGAAAGGCTACCTTCCCTCCATGCCCCGTCGGCCCTGGCGCACATTCGGCTGCGGCCGGGGGCGGTACGGTCTCACGCACCGCTACCGGCCAGGGACCGTCGGCTACTTGGCGTGGTGAACGGCGGACTGCCTGACGACTACTTGACGAGGTAACCGCGCAGGTCGCCGAGGACCTGGTTCGCGGCCGTGACGCCGAGCCCCAGGTACCAGGTCTCGTCCGGGACGTCCTTGGCCTGCCCGCTCTGCACGGCGCCGAGCTTCTTCCACAGCGGGTTGCCCTCGGCGGTGGCGCGGTCGGTCTTCTTCGCGTCGCCGTAGACACCGGTGAAGATCCAGTCGGCGTCGGCCTGGTCGATCTTCTCCGGGCTGACCTCGGTGGCGAGGTCCACGACCTGCTGGTTCCTGGGGCGCGGGATGCCGGCGTCGTCGAGGATCGTGCCGATGAAGGACGCCTTCGCGTAGAGGCGGATCATGCCGGGCATGTAGCGCAGCATCGTGACGGTGGGCTTCTTCCCGCCGATGTCCTCGCCGAGCTTCTCCGCCTTCTTCTCGTACGCGGCGAGGTTCGCCTTGGCCTCGGCGGTCCTGTCGAGGGCCGACGCGTTGAGGAGGTAGTTCTCCTTCCACGTGAAGCCGGGGCGGATGGAGAAGACCGTCGGGGCGATCTTGGAGAGCTGCGGGTAGAGCTTGGCGGCGCGCAGTTCGCTGCCGAGGATCAGGTCGGGGTGCAGACTGGCGATCGCCTCCAGGTTGAGGGAGTTGATCGTGCCGACGTCCTTGGGGGTGCCCGCCGCCTTCTTCAGGTAGGAGGGGACGCCGTCGTCGCCCTCGGTGGGGGCGTAGCCGACGGGCTTGATGCCGAGGGACGCGACGTTGTCGAGCTCGCCGACGTCGAGGACGACGACCCGCTTGGGCTGCGCCTTGAGCTCGGTCCTGCCCATGGCGTGCTCGATGGTGCGCGGGAACTGGCCGGCCCTGGCGGTCGTGCCCATCTTCGCGGTCCGCGAGGCCGCCTCGGCGAAGTCCTCGCCTCCCTGAGCGACGGCCTTGGAGCCGCTGCCGTTGTCGGACTTGCCGGAGCCGGCGGAGGATCCGGAGTCCGAGTTGCCCGACCCGCAGGCCGCGAGAGACAGGGCGGCGGCCACGGCGAGGGCTACGGCGGCGGTGCCGCGGGTGCGAGGGCTTGATCGCAGGGCCATGGGTGCTCCAGCTCCGAACTTTCGTGGCGTCAGGCCGCCTAAATATGGTTAGGCAAACCTAACATCAGGCGCTTCCGGGTGTGCCAGCACATCCGACCCACCCCTTTCAGGCAGATACGGACATGGCCACCCTTTGGTGTGAAGCCTGAGCCGCGAGTGCCACGGCAGCGCGTGCGAAAACTAGCTTCGGCTCGGACGAACCGGAGGTGAGTGATCCCCATGACGGCCTTGGCGATCGAGCCCACGACGGAGCCGGAGAGCGGATCGGGCCCGGCGCGCGGACCGGCCCCGGACAGCGGACACGATCCGGAGAACGGACAGGACCCGGACCCGGACTCGGGCGCAGCCCCGGACCGGGAGCCCGGGCGGGCACCGGAGCGCGAGCGCGCCTCGGAGTACACGAGTGCGTCAAAGAGCGGGCCATCTCCGGAGTACGCGGATCCCCCGCAGAACGGGCACGCCCCGGAGTACGCGGATCCCCCGGAGAGCCGGCAGGGCCCGGAGTACGGGCAATCCCGGAACACCGGCGCCCGGCAGGACGGCGCCCCAGGACCGGAGTACGGACAGGTCCCGGACTCCGGACCCGGACCGGCGACCCCGCAACCCCCGGCCCCCCGCCCAGGACCGGCGGACGCCCAAGCCCCGGACAGCACCCCGCGACCCGCGAGCGCCCCCGGCCTCGCTCCCCCCACCCCCCGTCCCGCCTGTGTCATCACCGCCGACGGGGCCTACGCCGCGCGGCTCGCGTGTGACGGTACGTCCTGGTTTCCCGAGCGGTGGACGCTGGACGGGCCCGAGCCGTACGCGGTGCCGTTGCCGGGGAATCAGCCGGAGGAGCCCGGGACCGAGGTCGCGCCGATGGGCGACGGACGCGTGCTCATCCGGCGCGTGGTGGACGGCCGGCACTCCTTCTCCCTGCTGTATCCGACGGGTCCGCGAACGGGCGAGGTGCCTCTCGGGGCCGTGAGCGGTGGGGAGTTGACGCTGCTTCCGCCGGCGCCGGGCGGCGGATGCGCGTACGCCATCGCCGTCGGCGAGCGGTCGACGGGTGTGTGGATGGTCGCGGGCGGGGCGTTCGGGCCCGAGTTCGTGGCCGAGGTCCCGGGGCGCTGTTCGGGCGGGGTGTGGCTGGACCGCTCGGGCCGGATGCTGGCCCTTGACCGGTCCCTCGACGGGGGGCCCGTCAAGACGGTCGCGGTGGACCTGGGGCGGGGCGGCGAGGTCACGCCGCTGCTCCAGATCGCGGAGTCCAGCGCGGACCGCCTGGTGCTCGCCGATGCAGACAGCGGGCTGCTCCTGATCCGTTCGGACGCGCCGTCGCCGGGCCGGGAACGCCTGGGCTGGGGCGTGCTGGGCTCGACGCTGCCGGTTCGCTTCCCGGAGTGCCTGCGTCTGGCCGACTGCGCGGTGACGCCCTTCGCGATCCAGCCGGGTCAGACACTGATGCCGGAGAGCTGTGCCGTGGCGCTGCGGATCGACGGCGCCGCGGGCACCTGGCTGGGTCTGTGGCGGCCCGCCGAGCGCCAGATGCATCAACTCGCGGCTCCGCAGGGCTGGTTGGCGGGCTCGGGCTCTTGGACACGTGACGGTGAGCTGCAACTCCCGTATGCCACCGAGTCGGTGCCGTGCGGGATCGCGCGCACATCGGTGCCGGAACCCGTGGAGGAAGTGGGGGAACAGGTTCCGCAGACGGCGCCCGAGCCGCCCGCGGCGGCCCGTCCGGTCCCGCTGCAGCAGGCTCCTCTAGCCGGTCTCATGCGACGCGCGCCGGCCTCCGGGACACGGGCGGCACCCGCCGGTTAGACTCGCCCGGCTGTTTGAAGGATCTTGTTACGGGGTGAGTTGTTCGATGGCCGAAATGATGAACGCGGAGATGACCACGGCGGAGTCCAGGGAGGCGGCGGACCGGTCCGCCGGTCCCGGCCGGCACCGTGGTGGCGTGTCCTCGCGGGACGAGAACGCGGCGCCGCACGGCCGGCACCGCAAGGTGCAGTCCGAACAGGGCTGAACGGCATGACGGAGGGGCCCGGAACCGCATGGTTCCGGGCCCCTTCGCCATGGGGTCAGGCGTGTTTGAGACCGAGCACCTCGGCCGCGGCGAAGGTCTCGTTCGGCGGCCGGTCCGCGTAGTGCGGGGTGAGCAGCGCGTCCAGCTCCTCGTAACTGAACGCGTCCTTCTCGGTGTCGAACTTGGCGGAGACCTTGGGGCGTTCGACGACGGCGACCATGCCGCCGTGCACGACGAGCAGCTGGCCGTTGACGTTCCCGGCGGCCGGGGACGCGAGGTAGCCGACGAGCGGGGCCACGTGTTCGGGGGCCAGCGGGTCGAGTTCGCCGGCTTCGGGCTCCCCGAAGCCCGCGAAGACGTCCTCGGTCATGCGGGTGCGGGCGCGGGGGCAGATGACGTTGGCGGTGACGCCGTACTTGCCGAGGGCCAGGGCCGAGGAGGTCGTCAGGCCGACGATGCCGCCCTTGGCCGCCGCGTAGTTGGGCTGTCCGGCCGAGCCGGCGAGGAACGCCTCGGACGAGGTGTTGACGATGCGGCCGTAGACCGGCGCGCCCGCCGCCTTGGAGCGTGCGCGCCAGTGGACGGACGCGAAGTGGCTCGTGTTGAAGTGGCCCTTGAGGTGGACGCGGATGACCGAGTCCCACTCGTCCTCGCTCATCGAGAAGATCATGCGGTCGCGCAGGATGCCCGCGTTGTTGACGAGGATGTCGAGCTTTCCGTACGTGTCGACGGCCAACTGGACGAGTGCGCGGGCCTGTTCGTGGTCGGCGACGTCGCCGAGGTGGGCGACGGCCTGCCCGCCCGCGGCCCGGATCTCGGCGGCGACCTCCTCGGCCGGGGTGGCGTCGGCGCCGCCGGAGCCGTCGCGTCCCGGCTGTCCGAAGTCGTTCACGACGACGCTCGCGCCGAGCCCGGCGAGTTCGAGCGCCTCCGCCCGGCCGAGGCCGCGGCCCGCGCCGGTGACGATCGCGGACAGGCCCTGAAGCGGCAGTGACTCTGATGCCATCGGGGATCGGGGTCCTCTCTCAGATTTCGATGCAGGTGCGCAGCGCGGTGCCCGTCCGCATCTGGTCGAGGGCTTCGTTGATCTCGGTGAGCTGCACGCGGTGCGTGATGAGGCTCTCCAGGTCGATGCGGCCGGCCCGCCACAGGGCGATCGCCCGCTCGTAGGAGGTCAGGACGTCGCCGCCGCCGTACATGGACGGCAGGATCTTCTTCTCGTCGAAGAACAGCTCGAACATGTTGAGCTGGAGGAAGTCGTCGAGGGCGCCCGCGCCGACGACGCACAGGGTGCCGCCGCGCCGCGTCGTCTCGTAGGCGGTGCGGGCCGTGGCGGACTTGCCGACGACCTCGAAGACGTAGTCGAAGCCCTCGCCCGCGGTGATGCGCTGCTTGGCGTCGCCGAGGGCGTCGGGTGCGACGGCCTCGGTGGCGCCGAACCTGAGGGCGGCCTCGCGGCGCGACGCGACGGGGTCCACGGCGACGATCTGCGCGGCGCCCTTGAGCCGGGCGCCCTGGATCGCGGAGATGCCGACGCCGCCGCAGCCGATGACCGCGACGGACGAACCGGCCGCCACGTCCGCGGTGTTGATGGCCGCGCCGAGCCCGGTGGTGACGCCGCAGCCGATGAGGGCCGCGATGTCGAAGGGCACGTCGTCGGGGATGGGCACGGCGCAGCCCGCGTCGACGACGACCTCCTCGGTGAAGGTGCCGGTGCCCGCGAAGCCGAAGACGTCACCGCCGGGGCGCTTGAAGTTGGGGGTGCCGGCGTTCATGAACCCGGCGAGGCAGAGCTGGGTCTGGCCTCGTTTGCACGCCGGACAGGCGCCGCAGGCCGGGAGCCAGCACACCAGGACGCGGTCGCCGGGCTTGACGTTCGTGACGCCGTCGCCGACGTCGAGGATCTCGCCCGCGCCCTCGTGGCCGGGGATGAAGGGGGCGGGCTGCGGCAGCACGCCGTTCATCGCGGACACGTCGGAGTGGCACAGGCCGGTGGCCCTGACGCGGATCCTCACCTTGCCGGGGCCGAAGCCCACCGCCTCGACGTCGTCGAGTACCTCGAGTTTGTCCTGGCCTATCTCGTGCAGTACGGCTGCGCGCATGGGGTGCGGCTCCTCTCCCGAAGGGTCCTGACGGAGTCAGGCGTGTTCGACGATGGTGTCGGCGAGTACGGGCGCCTCGTCCCGCTCGACGGCGGTGACCGTGACCTGGATCCGGCCCTCGGAGCGCCACATCCGGATCCGCAGCGTCTCGCCCGGGAAGACGACCCCGGTGAACCGCGTCGCGTAGGACCGCACGCGGGACACGTCGCCGTCGAGGAGCGTGTCGACGACGGCCTTGAGCGTCATTCCGTACGAGCACAGGCCGTGCAGGATGGGCCGGTCGAAGCCGGCGAGCTTGGCGAACTCCGGGTCGGCGTGCAGGGGGTTCCAGTCCCCGGAGAGCCGGTACAGGAGTGCCTGGTCCTCGCGGACGGGGCGGTCGACGGTGCGGTCCGGTTCGCCGGTGGGTGCTTCGAGACGGGTGGTGGGTCCGCGGTCGCCGCCGAAGCCGCCCTCTCCGCGGACGAAGATCTGCGCGTCGCTGGTCCACAGGGGGCCGTCCGCGTCGGCGACCTCGGTGCGCAGCACGAGGATGGCGGCCTTGCCCTTGTCGTAGACGGCGGCGACGCGTGAGGTGGAGGTCGCGCTGCCCTTGACGGGGATGGGGCGGTGCAGTTCGACGCTCTGGCCGCCGTGCAGGACGTGGGCGAGGTTGACCTCGATGCCCGGGGCCGAGAGACCGCCGACGACGCCCATTCCGGCGCCCGCGACGGTGGCGAAGCTGGGCAGGACGTGCAGCCGGGACTCGAGGGTGTAGCGCAGCTCGTCGGGGTCGGTGGCGGGAGTGCCCGCGCCGAGGCCGAGGTGGTAGAGCTGGATGTCCTTGTGGTCCCAGGTGATCTCGGCGGACCGGGGTTCGGCGGCTACGGCCTTTGCGGCGTCGATCGGCATCAGACGAAGGCTCCTTGTGCGGGGAAGACCTCGGTGCGGCCGTCCGCACCGTCGGTCGCACCGAGGTCGTTGCTGGGCCGGAGGAACTCTGGTGGAACGCCACGCGCCCGTTCTAGAACGCGTTCCAGTCCGGCGATCCCATGTATAGCCAAGACCACGGCAGTTGGGAAGACTCCTGACGCCATGTCAGATCCGGTCGGCGGGCGGCCGGGCCGGACGGCCGTGACATTTGTCCTGCCCGGCTCCGTACAACCGGCATCTGCCGCGCCCGGCCCCCGGCCCGTAGCGTCCTTGCCATGACGACGACAGACGGGACACCGGTGGCCGTGTCCTTCACGGGGGCGGTCAAGACATTCGGCGCGGTGCGCGCCGTCGACGGGATCGGTCTGGAGATCCGGCGCGGCGAGACCGTCGCCCTGCTCGGCCGCAACGGCGCGGGCAAGTCCTCCACGATCGCCCTCCTTCTGGGCCTCGACACCCCGGACGAGGGCACGGTCTCGCTCTTCGGCACGACGCCGGAGGAGGCGGTGCGCGCCGGGCAGGTCGGGGCGATGCTCCAGGAGGGCCGGGCGGTCCCCCGGGTCACGGTCCGTGAGCTGGTCTCCTTCGTGGCGGGCCGCTACCCGGCGCCGATGCCCGTCGCCGACGCGCTCGCGCTGGCCGGCATCGAGGAGCTCGCGCAGCGGCGCGTCGACAAGCTGTCCGGCGGCCAGACCCAGCGGGTGCGGTTCGCCGTGGCCCTGGCCGGGAACCCGGCCCTGCTCGTGCTCGACGAGCCGACGGCCGCCCTCGACGTGGAGGCACGGCACGCGTTCTGGGCGTCGATGCGGGCCTACGCGCGGCGCGGCCACACGGTGCTCTTCTCCACGCACTACCTCGAGGAGGCCGACGCGCACGCCGACCGCATCGTGGTCATCGACCACGGCAAGGTCGTCGCGGTCGGCAGCGGCGAGGAGCTGAAGCGGGCCGCGGGCGGCAGCCTCGTCTCGTTCGATCTGGCCGGGCGAGGCACGGAGGACCTGTCGCTGCTGCCGGGCGTGACGGCCGTGGAGGTCCGGGGGGACCGGGCCAGGCTGCGTACGGACGACTCGGACGCGACGGTGATCGCGCTGGCCGGGCTGAACGCGATCCGGGGTCTTGAGGTCGCCCCGGCCTCGCTCGACGACGCGTTCATGGCACTGACGAGCGGTTCGGACGGCCGTCCGGGCAGCGGTACCGACAGCAGTTCGGACAGCGGTTCCGACGACCGTCCCGGCAGCGGTTCCGACACGGATCTGGAGACGGTTCGATGATCGACTACATCAGACTCGAAGTGCGCAGGACCCTGCGCGACACCATGTTCGTGATCTTCGGTGTCGGGATGCCGGTGCTGATGTACCTGCTGTTCACCAACCTCGGTGAGAACGACCCCGAGTGGAGGACGGTCTCCATGGTCGGCATGGCCGCCTACGGCGCGGTGGGCTCGGCCCTCAACACCGGCGGCGGGGTCGCCGAGGACAAGACGATCGGATGGCTGCGGCAGCTGCGGGTCACCCCGATGACGCCACGTCAGGTGGTGGCGGGCCGGGCCCTGACGGGGTCGGTGACGGTGCTGCCGTCGATCGCGGCGGTCCTCCTCGCGGGCGGCCTGGTCAACGGGGTGCGGCTGGACGTGTGGCAGTGGGCCGTCATCGCGCTGCTGCTGTGGCTCGGCTCGATCCCCTTCACCCTGCTCGGACTCGGCAACGGCTACCGGCTGACCGCGCAGACCACGGGTGTCGCGAACATGGTGTGCAACCTGGGACTCTCCGTGCTCGGCGGTCTGTGGTTCCCGGTCGCGCTCTTCCCCGACTGGCTGCGGTCCGTGTCGTCGTACACGCCGACGAACCGGTTCGCGCAGCTCGGCACGGCCGTCGCCGACGGTCACGCGCCGTCCGCCGCCGCTGTCGCGGTGCTCGCAGCCTGGCTGCTGGCCTTCGGTTCGTACGCTGTGGTGTCGTACCGCAGGTCCGCGCGGACCGTCTGAACGGGGAGCCGGGGAACCATGTCCGTCAAGCACCGAGTCACCTGCCGGATGTTCGAGCTGCGGGACGCCCGCCGGGAGTGGAAGGCGGACCGGGACGTCTGGAAGGCACAGTGGCGGGCCCGGGACAAGGACGCGAAGAACAGCGGGGCGCCGGAGGGCGGGCCCATGGGTCCGCCGCCGAACGGATTCGCGCTGCTGCCCTGGCTCCTGATGGGTCTCGGCGCCTTCTCGAACCTCCTCCAGGGCAAGACGGCCAATCCCTGGATCGGCGGCATCGGCCTGTTCCTCTTCAACAGCCTGTACGTCTCGGTCGTGTTCCAGGCATTCGACAAGAGGCGGCGCGAGGCCCGCTACACGCTCCTGGCGCTGATCGCGATGGGCCTGCTCACGTGCGGGCTCGCGATCACCTACGGCGGCAGCTGGCTGATGTTCTTCCCGCTGCTCGGCCTGGCGACGGGCGCGGTCGTGCGGGGCCGCCGACTCGGCCAGGTCGGCCTCGGCCTGAGCGCGCTCGCCGGGACCATCGGAGGTCTCAAGGAGGGCTGGGACGCGCTCAACATCGCGTACGGCACGTTCCTGTCCACGATGGTGACCGCCGCGATCCTCTCCCTGGCCGAGGCGGTACGTGAACTGCGCGCCGCCCGCGAGGAGTTGGCGCACCGCGCGGTGGAGCAGGAGCGGCTGCGCTTCTCCCGCGATCTGCACGACCTGCTCGGGCACACGCTCTCCGTGATCGTGGTGAAGTCGGAGGCGGCCCGCCGGCTCGCGCACCGCGACCTCGACGCGGCGCTCACGCAGGTGTCCGACATCGAGTCCGTCGGCCGGCAGGCGCTGACCGAGATCCGCGAGGCCGTCACCGGCTACCGCGAGGGCAGTCTCACCACCGAACTCGACCGGGCCCGCTCGGCGCTCATGGCGGCCGGGATCGAGCCCGTCGTGCGCCAGTCCGGCCCGCCGCTCGCCGCGCAGACGGAGGCGCTGCTCGGCTGGGTGGTGCGGGAGGCGGTCACGAACGCGGTGCGCCACAGCGGGGCGGCGCGCTGCGAGATCTCCGTCGAAGGCACCCCGGAGCGCGTGCGGCTCAGGGTCCACGACAACGGGCGCGGCGCCGCCGCCGAGCCTGCGGAGCCGGGCATCGGCGGCACGGGCCTGCGGGGCCTGGCCGAGCGGCTCGGCGCCGCGGGCGGCTCCCTGGAGGCGGGTCCGGCCGCGCGCGGCTTCACGGTGACGGCACAGCTCCCGGTCCTGTCGGACAGCCCGGAGGCGGACGCGATGCTGGAGCCGGAACGCGCCGGGTGACGGCGTGCGGGGCGCTCTACTCTGGGCCCGTGAACGAGATGCCCCGGGATCACCGGCCCGCGAAGTCCGTACGAGTACTCCTCGCCGAGGACCAGGGCATGATGCGGGGCGCTCTCGCGCTGCTGCTCGGCCTGGAGGAGGACATCGAGGTCGTCGCGCAGGTCGCGACGGGTGACGCGATCGTCGACAGGGCGCTTCAGACGCGGCCCGATGTAGCACTGCTCGACATCGAACTGCCGGGCCGCAGCGGCCTGGACGCGGCGGCGGACCTGCGCGAGGAGTGCCCGGACTGCCGGGTCCTGATCCTGACGACGTTCGGCAGGCCGGGCTATCTGCGCCGGGCGATGGAGGCGGGCGCGGCCGGATTCCTGGTCAAGGACGGTCCGGTGGAGGATCTCGCGGAGGCCGTCCGGCGGGTACTGCGCGGCGAGACGGTCATCGACCCGGCGCTCGCGGCGGCCGCGCTGAGCGCGGGCCCGAACCCGCTGACGGCCCGCGAGTGCGACGTCCTGAAGGCGTCGGTGGACGGTGCGACGGTCTCCGACATCGCGGGCACACTGCATCTGTCGGAGTCGACGGTGCGCAACTACCTGTCCTCGGCCATCGGCAAGACAGGGACCCGTAACCGCATGGAGGCGTTGCGGGAGGCGCGTCAGCAGGGGTGGCTGTGACGGCCTTCGGCCTTCTCAGCTCGCGGGCTGCCGGGCCTGCTTCGGGCGCGGCATCCACGTCACCAGCAGGACCACCGCCACCAGGAGGATGCCCGCACCCCACCGGAACGCGGCCGCGTACCCGTTGGTGAGGTCCTCGGGCCCGGTTCCCCCGGCGGAGTGGCCGGCCGCCACGGTGGACAGGATCGCGAGGCCCAGCGAACCGCCCAGCGTCCGCGAGGTGTTGACGAGCCCGGACACCAGACCGGCGTCCCCTGGAGCGGCGCCCGAGGTGGCGAGCGAGGCCAGGGGCGTCATCGCGAGTCCGGCGCCCGCCATCATCACCATGCCCGGCAGCATGATCCCGGTGACGTAACTGCCGTGCGGGCCCATCGTCGACTGCCAGGTGAACCCGGCGGCCGTGACGAGGACGCCGGACACGGCGACGGCCCGTGCGCCGGCGCGGCGCATCAGGCGCGGGGCGATCTTGGATCCGGCGACGACGGCGAGCGAGCTGGGCACGAGGGCGAGGCCGGCCTCGACCGGCGTGTAGCCGAGGACGTTCTGCGCGTACAGGGTCATGAAGAACCACATCGCGAAGCTGCCCATGCCGCACACGAACATCGCCGCGTTGGCCGCCGCGACCGCACGGACCCGGAACAGGCCGAGCGGCATCAGCGGCAGCCGCGTGCGCGCCTCGACGGCCAGGAACGTCACGATCAGCGCCAGGGCCACGCCGAGCGGCACCAGGGTCGCGGCGGCGCCCCAGCCCTCGGCCTCGGTCTGCACGACCCCGTACGCGAGGGTCGCGGTGCCCGCCGTGACGAGGACGGCGCCCGGCAGGTCGAGGCGCCGCTCGCCGCCGGCCTTCGACTCCTGGATCCAGCGGGCGGCGGCCGTGAGCACCAGGGCGCCCAGGGGGACGTTGATCAGCAGCACCCAGCGCCAGTCGAGGCTCTCGGTGAGCACACCGCCGACGAGGCCGCCGGCCGCGCCGCCGCCCGCCCCGACGGCGGTCCAGGTCGCGATGGCCCGGGCGCGGGCGGCGCCCTCGGGGACTGCGGACGTCAGGATGGTGAGCGTCGACGGCGCGAGGACCGCGGCGCCGAGTCCCTGGACGGCGCGGGCGGCGAGCAGCTGCCAGCCCTCCTGGGCGAGGCCGCCCGCGAGGGAGGCGAGCGTGAAGAGCCCGAGCCCCACGAGGAACATCCGCTTGCGCCCGAACAGGTCGCCGGCCCGCCCGCCGAGCAGCATGAACCCGGCGAACGCGATCGAGTAGGCGTTGACCACCCATTGCAGCCCGGTGGCGCTGAGCCCCAGGTCCGCGCGCATGGACGGCAGGGCGACGTTGACGACGGAGACGTCGAGGACGACGAGGAACTGTCCGGCGCAGGCGGCCGCCACGATGAGCCAGGTGGGCGGGGCGGCCTTGCGGGATATCGCGATGTCGGCAGGGGCTTCAAGCATGAGTGTCATGGTCTCAGCCCGCCGTCGGTCCGTACATCAGGATTTCGGCGCACCCCGTACTGGTCCCCTGGGACTACGACGGGACTAGGACCTGCGCAGCATGGTCACGACGGCGGCGCCGCCCAGGCCGATGTTGTGGGCGAGCCCCACACGGGCGTCCGTGACCTGGCGCGCACCGGCCTCGCCCCTCAGCTGCCAGGTCAGTTCGGCCGCCTGCGCGATGCCGGTCGCGCCGAGCGGGTGGCCCTTGGAGATGAGGCCGCCCGACGGGTTCACGACCCAGCGTCCGCCGTACGTCGTCGCACCCTCCTCGACGAGCTTGCCGGAGGCTCCCGGCGCGCACATCCCGAGCGCCTCGTAGGTGAGCAGTTCGTTGACGGAGAAGCAGTCGTGCAGCTCGATCACGTCGACGTCCTCGATGCCGAGCCCGGAGTCCTCGTAGACGCGGGTGGCCGCGGCGCGTGACATGGGCCGGCCGACCACGTCGATGCAGGAGCCGGAGGCGAAGGACTCCCCCGTGTCGGTCGTCATGGCCTGCGCGGCGATCTCCACGGCCCTGTCGCGCAGGTCGTGGAGTTCGACGAACCGCTCCGACACGACGACGGCCGCCGCCGCGCCGTCCGAGGTGGGTGAGCACTGGAGCTTGGTGAGCGGCGCGTGGATGGTCTTCGCGGCGAGGATCTCGTCGACGGTGTACGGGTCCTGGAACTGGGCGTACGGGTTGTTCACGGAGTGCCGGTGGTTCTTGGCCCCGACGGCGGCGAGCTGGGCCTCGGTCGTGCCGTACTTCTCCATGTGCTCGCGGGCCGCGTCGCCGAAGATCTGGGCGGTGGGCGGGGACATCTCGAAGCCGTGCTTCGCGGCCATGATGCCGTAGTGCCGGGCGACGGGAGAGGTCTTGAAGTCGCCGCCGTCCGCGCCTCCGCCGAGCGCCCCGCGCTGCATCTTCTCGAAGCCGAGTGCCAGGACGCAGTCGTTGAGGCCGCCCTCGACGAACTGGCGGGCGAGCATCAGCGCGCTCGACCCCGTCGCGCAGTTGTTGTTGACGTTGTAGACGGGGACGCCGGTCAGGCCGAGTTCGTAGACCGCGCGCTGCCCGGCGGTCGAGGCCTGGAAGCAGTAGCCGACGGGGACCTGCTCCACGTCCTCGTAAGAGATTCCGGCGTCGTCGAGGGCCTTGGTCCCGGCCTCTTTCGCCATGTCCCAGTACTGCCAGTCGCGGCTCTCGGGCTTCTCGAACCTGGTCATCCCGACGCCGACTATGTACGCCTTGCCCATGGAAACGGCCTCCTGCCAGTATCTGACGAGTCGTCAGATACTGGCAGGAGCGGGCTGCGGAGGGAAGGCCCTTCCGAAGCGGCTTCCAAAGGGGCTTCTAGCGGAAGGCCGCGTGGCCCGTGAGCGCCTGGCCGAGCGCCAGCGTGTGCATCTCGGTCGTGCCCTCGTACGTGAGCACGGACTCAAGGTTGTTGGCGTGGCGGATCACCGGGTACTCCAGCGAGATGCCGTTGGCGCCGAGGATCGTGCGGGCGGTGCGGCAGATCTCGATGGCCTCGCGGACGTTGTTCAGCTTGCCGAAGCTGATCTGCGCCGGGTGGACGCCGGCGGGCGAGTCCTTCAGGTCGGCCAGGCGCAGCGCTGTCAGCGTCGCCTTGTGGAGTTCGAGCGCCATGTCCACGAGCTTCTGCTGTGTGAGCTGGAACGCGGCGATCGGCTTGCCGAACTGCTCGCGCTGGCCCGCGTAGTCGGCGGCCGCCCGCCAGGCCGAGCGCGCGGCGCCGGTGACGCCCCACACGATGCCGTAGCGCGCCTCGTTCAGGCAGGTCAGCGGCGCGCCCACGCCGCGCGCCTCGGGCAGCAGGGCGGACGCGGGCAGGCGTACGCCGTCGAGGACCAGCTCGCTGGTCACGCTCGCCCGCAGCGACATCTTGTGCTTGATCAGCGGCGCCGAGAAGCCGGGCGTCTCGGTGGGCACGACGAAGCCGCGCACCCCGTCCTCGGTCTGCGCCCACACGACGGCGACGGCGGCGACCGAGCCGTTCGTGATCCACATCTTGCGGCCGTCGAGGATCCAGTCGTCGCCGTCACGCCGCGCCCGGGTCGTCATGGACGACGGGTCGGAGCCGTGGTCGGGCTCGGTCAGGCCGAAGCAGCCGATGGCCTCGCCCGCCGCCATGCGCGGCAGCCACTCCTGCTTCTGCTCCTCGGAGCCGAAGCGGTGGATCGCGAACATGGCCAGGGACCCCTGCACGGACACGAAGGAGCGCAGGCCCGAGTCCGTCGCCTCCAGCTCGCGGCATGCGATGCCGTACGCGCGGGCGGACATGCCCGCGCACCCGTAGCCCTCCAGGTGCATGCCGAGCAGGCCCATCTCGCCGAATTCGCGGGCGAGTTCGCGCAGGGCGGGCAGCTCCCCGCTCTCGAACCACTCGGCGATGTGCGGCTCGACCTTGTCGTCGAGGTACTGGCGGACCGTGTCGCGCACGGCCCGCTCCTCGTCGGTGAGGAGCGCCTCGAGGTTCAGCGGGTCGACGGGGTCGAGGGCGGCGAACGGCATGATCAGGCTCCTTGAGGGTGGTCGAGCAGGCGGTCGATGGCGGACTCGTCGTAGCCGAGTTCGGTGAGTATGTCCCGGCTGTGCAGGCCGAGGGTGGGCGGGGCGGTGCGCACCGCCGGGCGCTCGCCGCGGAAGGTGACGGGGAAGGCGACCTGCTGGAGCGGTCCCACGTCGGGGTGGTCGACCTTCTGGACCATGCCGAGCGCCTCGGTCTGCGGGCAGTCGTAGACCTCGTCGAGGGTGCGGATGGGCGCGACGGGGACGCCGCGCGGCTTCAGCAGGGCGCACCAGTTGGCCACGGTGTCGTCGACGAGGACGGACTCCAGCTTGGCGTTGAGGGCCGTGCGGTGCGTGACGCGGGCCCGGTTGGTGGCGAAGCGCGGGTCGTCGGCCCACTCCGGGTGGCCGAGCGCCTCGCTCAGCCTGCGGAAGAGGCCGTCGCTGCCGACGGCGATCACGAAGTGCCCGTCGGACGCCGGGTAGGCCTGGTACGGGACGAGGCTCGGGTGGCCGGAGCCGAGGCGGGTGGGGCGCGCCCCGGTGGCGAAGTAGCCGGTCGCCCAGTTGATGTGCAGGGCGAGCTGGGACTCGTACAGGGAGGTCGTGACGTACTGGCCGTGGCCCGTGCGCTCACGTTCGACGAGTGCCGCGTTGACGCCGATGAGGCCGAATAGGGCGGCGCCGAGGTCGCCCATCGCGTAACCGGCCTTGACGGGCGGCCCGTCGGGTTCGCCGGTCAGGGACATCAGGCCGGCCGACGCCTGGGCCACCATGTCGTAACCGGGCTCGTCGCGCAGCGGGCCCGTGTCGCCGAACGCGGAGATGTGGAGGATGACCAGCCGCGGGTAGCGCTCGCTGAGTTCGCGGTAGTCGAAGACGCGGGCGAGCGAGCTGCCGGGGCGGAAGTTCTCCACCATCACGTCCGCGTCGGCGAGCATGCGGTGGACGGCCTCCTGTCCCCCGGGGGACTTGAGGTCGAGGGTGACGGAGCGCTTGTTGCGGTTGGCGGCCAGGTAGTAGGTCGCGTCGGGGCCGTTGAAGGGCGGGCCCCAGGCGCGCGTCGGGTCGCCGCCGTCGGGGTGCTCGACCTTGATGACGTCGGCGCCGAGGTCGGCGAGCGACATGGTGACGTAGGGCCCGGCGAGGATCTTGGACAGGTCCACGACCTTCGTTCCGGCCAGCGGGGCGGCGGGGCGGGGCTGCTCAGGCATGTGCGGCGGGCTCCTTCACAGTGTTCTCCTTCGCCGGGGTCTTCCGTGCCGTGCCGGGCGCGACCTGTCCACCCTCGGCCAGTTCGGCCAGGTGGTCCAGTGCGGCGCGGGGCGGGGTGTCCGGGTCGTCGAGGAGCGCGGTGCAGGTGCGGGCGACGAGGAGGGCGCGGCCGTTGCCGGTGGTCTCCGCCTCGTGGGCGGCCTGGTCGTACAGGAGCGTCTCCATGACGGCGCGCGTGAGCTCGTCGGCGTACCGGCCGATCCTCATCTCCTGCTCGTCGGCGGGGAGTTCGAGGAGCGCGTCGCCCTTCTTGCGGAGCAGTTCCCAGCGCTCCCGCGTCTCGGCGCGGTCGCCGTAGGTGTCGGCGAGGGTGCGGTGGGCATCCTGGCGGCGCATGCAGCGCAGGACGTCGAGCGCGATGACGTTCGAGGAGCCCTCCCAGATGGAGCCGAGGTGGGCGTCGCGCACCAGCCGCGGGTTGACCCAGTCCTCGATGTAGCCGTTGCCGCCGCGGATCTCCATGGCCTCGCCGGTGACGGTGCGGGCGCGCTTGCACAGGGTGTGCTTGGCGAGCGGGGTGAGGACGCGGACGAGCGCGCGGGCTCCGGCCTCCCCGTCATCGGCTGCCGTCAGCCGGGCCGCCGCCTCCAGGACGAGCGCCAGCGCGCCCTCCGCGTCGATGATCATCGGCAGCAGCGTGGTGCGCATCAGGGGCTGCTCGAAGAGCGGCTTGCCGAAGACGTGGCGTTCGCGGGTGTGGTCGACGGACTCGCGGACGGCGCGGCGCATCAGGGCGGTGGCGCGCATGGCGTTGGACAGGCGGGAGACGTTGAGCATCTCGGCCATCTGCCGGAAGCCGTTGGCGAGTCGGCCGACGGGCGTCGCGTACGCCTCTTCGAGGGTGACCTCGCCGCTCGCGATGGACTTCGAGCCGAGCTTGTCCTTGAGGCGGTCGATGCGGATCGCGTTGCGGGTGCCGTCGGGGCGCAGCCGCGGGACGAGGAACATGCCGAGGCCGCGGGTGCCCTCGCCCTGTCCGGGGACGCGGGCGAGGGTGAGGATCACGTCGGCGCCGGGGTTGGACGCGAACCACTTCTTGCCGGTCAGCGTCCAGTGCGCGCCCTGGTCGGTGGCCACGGTCTCCGTCAGGCCGACGTCGGTGCCGCCCTGCCGCTCCGTCATGAACATCGCGCCGGTGGCCCGCAGTTCGGGGTCGGTCGAAGCGAGGGCGGCGATCTCGTCCGCGTACCGCTCGGGGTCGAACAGGCGCAGGATGCGGGCGGCCGAGTCCGTCATCGACAGGGGGCACGCCATGCCGAACTCGGACTGCACGTACAGATAGGACAGGGCGTACTTGACGGTGTGCGGGACCTTGGACGGCCAGCCGTGGACGCCGGGGCGGTGCGACATCGCGGCGAGCCCGAACTCCTCGTAGGCGATGGCGGCGGCGCGGTCGTGGGCGGGGTGGTACTCGATCTCGTCGACGCGTTCGCCGCCGGGCGCGTACTGGACCAGGCGGGGCGGGTTGGCGTCGGCGAGCGCGGCCTGCCGGTCGAGGGCGCCGGCCGCGAGCGCGCCGAGTCCTTTCAGGAGCGGTTCGACGCGCGCCCGGTCGTCGGCGGACAGGACACGGTCGAGAAAGGGGCGCAGCGCGGGGTCGCGGTCGGCGTAGTTCATCGGGGGATCACTCCGGGTCAGGCGTGGGAGGCGGTGCGGGTGGTGACGGCGGCCGGCTCCGGCGCGGCGGCGGTACGGGCGAGCAGCGGCAGGACACCGAGGAGGGTCACGAGGGTGTAGCCGAGGCCGAGCGCGACGACGGGCCAGATGGAGCCGGTGGCGTTCAGGAGGTACTGGGAGACGATCGGCGCGGTCCCGGCGAACAGCGTCGTGCAGAGCTGGTACGACAGGGACATGCCGGTGTAGCGGACCTCGACGGGGAAGACCCGGGCGAGGATGCCGGCGAGCGCCGCGTAGTACATGGCGTGCGGGAAGGTGGCGAGGCCCATGCCGAGGACGGCCAGCCAGAAGTTGCCGGTCCCGACGAGGACGAACATCAGCGGCAGCACGACGAACTCGGGCAGCAGCATCCACAACACGGCTTTGCGTACGGGCCACTTGCTCGCGAGGACCGCGCCGAAGGGCTGCACGACGACCTGGACGACCAGCGCGAGCGAGATGACGGTCAGGAACGTCGTGCGGTCGAAGCCGAGGTCGGAGGTGGCCCAGGACAGGGCGAACGTCGTCTTGACGTACGTGATCGCGACCCCGGCCGTGCCGGCGAGCACACCGAGCAGGACCAGCATCGGCGAGCGGGTCAGGACGTCCTTGATGGGCAGCTTGGACGTCTGCTTGCGCTCCAGGGCCGCGGCCATCTCGGGGGTCTCGGCGAGCCGCAGGCGGATGAACAGGCCGACGGCGACGAGTACGGCGGAGAAGAGGAACGGGACGCGCCAGCCCCAGGACTCGAAGGCGGCGTCCGGGAGCTGGGCGATGCCGAGGAAGGCGAGCGTGGCGAGGAGGTTGCCGACCGGCGAGCCCTGCTGGGCGAACGCCCCGTACAGGAGCTTGCGCCTGGGCGGGGCGTACTCGGTGGCGATGAGGACGGCGCCGCCCCACTCCCCGCCCATCGCGACGCCCTGGATCATGCGCAGCAGGACGAGGAGGACGGGCGCGGCGGCGCCGATCTGGGCGTAGCCCGGGAGCAGGCCGACGCAGAAGGTGGCGGCGCCCATCATGGTGAGCGTGGTGACGAGGGCCTTCTTGCGGCCGTAGCGGTCGCCGAAGTGGCCGAAGATCAGGCCGCCGAGCGGGCGGGCCAGGAAGCCGACCCAGAAGGTGGCGAAGGCGGCGAGGGTGCCTACGGCCGGCGAGGCCTCGACGAAGAAGATCTTGCCGAGGACCAGAGCGGACGCGGAACCGTAGATGTAGAAGTCGAACCACTCGATGGTGGTGCCTACGAAGGCGGTGACACCGGCGCGGCGGGCATCACGGGCCTGTGGTGCGCTGACCCCGGGGACTGGGGCGTCGTGCGACATGACGAGCGTCCTCTCGTAGCGGCATCCCGCTGGGAGGGGACGGGCCGGAGGGGGCGGGGCCACCGAGCGGCCGGTGCCCGTCCACGCTCCACGCCCGGCGCACATCGCTCCGTCGCGAGACGTGGATCACTCTGCACCCGCTCATTAGGATGTGTCCAAGACCAATACCGGCCTCCGGTCAGACGCCATCCGTCAAAATATGGGGCTCATCCGCGGGCGTCGGGCGCGTCCGGGGGCGTCGGCAGGACTTCCTCCGCCAGGCGCAGGACCGCCTGGAGGGGGGCCGAGCGGTTTCCGGTGCGCCAGCCGAGGGCGATGGGGAGCACCGGCACGTCGTCCCCGGCCAGCGGCCTGAACACGACGTGTTCCAGATGGATGGCGCGCGCGGACGCCACGACGACGGCGAGCCCGACACCCGCGCCGACGAGGGCGAGCATGTTGTACGAGTCCGGCGCCTCCTGCGCGATCCGGGGCGCGAACCCGGCCTCGTGGCAGGCCTGCACCATGGCCTCCCGCACGGCCGATCCGCGGGCGACGGGGAACGTCACGAACGGCTCGTGCGCCAGCTCGGCGAAGTGGACCTCGTCCTGCCGGGCCAGCGGATGACTGTCGGGCAGCGCGAGCACGAGCCGCTCCATCCGCACGACGCGCGCGGTGATCCCGCGCCGCACCGGGAGCGCCACGAACCCCACGTCGAGGGACCCGTCTGCGAGCCTGCCGAGCGCCTCGCCGGTATAGGTCTGGCCCTCCAACACCAGCTCGATACCCGGGAGTTCGGACGTGACGGCGCGGGTGAGCAGCGGCAGCGCGGAGTAGCTGCTGGCCCCGGCGAACCCGACGGTGACCCGCCCCACCTCCCCGAGGTGCGCGGCCTGCACGGTCCTGCGCACCGCCGACGCCTCGGCGAGCAGATGCCGGGCGGGCCCGAGCAGCGCGTGCCCGGCCGCGGTGAGCCGCACGGTCCGGGTGGTCCGGTCGAACAGCTTGACGCCCAGATCCCGCTCGAGCAGCTTGATCTGCTGGCTGAGCGGCGACTGCGCGATGTGCAGCCGCTCGGCGGCCCGCCCGAAGTGCAGTTCCTCGGCGACGGCGACGAATCCTGAGAGGTGTCTGAGCTCCACGCGGCGACGATACGGCCCAGGGGCGGCCCGGACGCCGGCGAGCCCGGACCCGCGCGAGCCCGGGCCTCAGTCCCGGGGCAGCCCCAGGATCCGTTCCGCCACGACGTTCAGCTGTACCTGCGTCGTGCCGCCGGCGATCGTCAGGCAGCGCGACATCAGGAACCCGTGCAGCGCCCGCTCCCCCGCTCCCTCCCTCAGGGCGCCCTCGGGACCGAGCAGCTCCAGGGCGAGTTCGGCGACCTTCTGCTGGTGCGGCGTCTGCACGAGCTTCCGTACGGACGCCCCCGGGCCCGGCTCCGCGCCGGCCACCTGCCGCATCGTCGTGCGCAGCCCTATGCAGGCCAGGGCGTGCGCCTCCGTGGCGAGCGCGCCGATCCGCGCCCGGTACGCGCCGTCGAGCGTTCCGGCGCGGGCGATCAGCGCCTCCAGGCCCGTGTCGAAGGTCAACTGGTCGGCCATGTGGACCCGTTCGTTGCCGAGCGTGTTCCGGGCGACGCGCCACCCGTCGTCCACCTGCCCCACCACGGCGTCCTCGGGGAGCAGCACGTCGTCGAAGTACACCTCGTTGAAGAGCGAGTCCCCGGTGATCTCCTTCAGGGGCCGTACGTCGATGCCCTCGGTCCGCTTCATGTCGACGACGAAGTAGGTGAGGCCCTTGTGCTTGGGGGCGTCCGGGTCGGTGCGGGCGAGCAGGATCCCGTGGTCGGCCCACTGGGCGGCGCTCGTCCACACCTTCTGCCCGTTGACGCGCCAGCGCCCGTCCTCGGTGCGCTCGGCCTTCGTCCGCAGCGAGGCCAGGTCGGAGCCGGCGCCGGGTTCGGAGAACAGCTGGCACCACATGACCTCGCCCAGGAGGGTGGGCAGGAGGTAGCGGTCCCGCTGCTCCTCGGTGCCGTAGGCGAGGAGCGAGGGGACGACCCAGGTCCCGATGCCGAGGTCGCTGACGCGGACGCCCGCGGCGTCGAGTTCCTGCTGTACGGCGAGCTGCTGGACGGGGCCCGCGCCGAGGCCGTACGGCTCGGGCAGGTGCGGCGCCGCGTAACCGGTGGGTGCGAGGGCGCGGCGGGCGGCGGCCGGGTCGAGGCCGGACATCCCCTCGACGGCCTCGCGGGCCCGCGCCCGGAACGCCTCCGCCTCCGCGGGCAGTTCGAGGCGCAGCTCGCGCCGCGCCCCGCCTTCCGCGAGCCGCACCGCCCGCAGCCGGTGCGCGTCCCCCGCGCCGAGCAGCTGCCGCGCGACGACGGCCCGCCGCAGATAGAGATGCGCGTCGTGCTCCCAGGTGAACCCGATCCCGCCGAGGATCTGCACACAGTCCTTGGCACAGGAGTACGCGGCATCGAGCGCGGCCCCCGCGGCGAGAGCGACGACCAGCTCACGCGCCGCGCCCCCGTCCGATGCCTGAACTCCCTCGCCCGCCGCCCGCGCCGCGTCCCACACCAGCGCCCGCGCCTGCTCGACCCGGACCAGCATGTCCGCGCACAGGTGCTTGACGCCCTGGAACTGCCCGATCGGCCGGCCGAACTGCTCCCGGACCTTCGCGTACTCGGCAGCCGTGTGCAGCGCCCACGCCGCGACGCCGCACGCGTCGGCCGCGAGGACGACGGAGGACAGGTCGCGCACGGTGGCCGTGTCGGCGGCGAGGATCCGGGCGGCCGGCACCAGGGCGCCCCGGGCGGTGATCTCCGCGGTGGGGCGCGTGGGGTCGGCGCTCTCGTGGACGCGGCTGCTGAGTCCGGCGGTGTCCGCGTCGACGGCGGCCCATACGGTCCCGGTCGCGGACTCGGCGGCCAGGAGGAGCAGGTCGGCGTCGCCCCCGGACAGGACGGGCGGCGCCACCCCGTCGAGGACGAGCCCGTCGGACACGGTGACGGCGGTCAGCGTTCCCGTACCGAGGGCGGCGGCGCCGATGCGGTCGCCGGACGCGAGGGACGCGGCGAGGCCGGCGGCGCCCGCGTGGCGCAGGACCAGTGAGGCGGCGGCGTTGGCCGCGAAGGGGCCGGGCAGCGCGGCCCGCCCCGCCTCTTCGAGGACGACCGCGAGGTCGACGAGGTCGCCGCCCCCGCCCCCGTATTCCTCGGGCAGATGGAGGCCGAGCAGCCCCTGTCCGGCGAGTCCGTCCCAGTGGGCGGGGCGGCCCGCGGAGGCCGCGGGGGCGTCGAGCAGTTTGCGCACTTCCTCGGGCGGTACGGCGCGCGCGAGCCAGCCGCGCACGGCGTCCGACAGCTCCTCTTGCTCCTGCGTGATCGCGATGCCCATGCGGCGCACGGTAGAACACGTTCCAATCTGACGGAAGGTCAGATAGCGAGGGAGGCATGTAATCAAAAGGTAAAGACCTTCAAGACTTGCCCTTGTACGACGCCCGTCGGAATAGTCGCCCCAGGTAACGGGTTCAAGTTGCACGTACCCGACGCGCGAAACCCGCCGCCCGCGCGACGCCTGAACTCTCTGCCTCCGGAGGCACTACGTAATGACGCAGACGACCCAACAGCCGACCGCGCAACGCGGAATACGCGGAGTCGTCCCCGTACTCGCCTTCGCCGGTATCACCGTCGCGGTGATGCAGACGCTTCTCGTACCGGTCATCAAGGACCTCCCGGTCCTGCTCGGCACGGCCCCCTCCAACGCGACCTGGGTCATGACGTCGACCCTCCTCGCGGGCGCCGTCTCCACTCCGATCATGGGCCGCCTCGGCGACCTCTACGGCAAGCGCCGGATGCTCCTCACAAGCCTCGCGATCATGGTCGTCGGCTCGCTCGTCGCGGGCTTCACCAGCGATCTCCTCGTGATGATCGTGGGCCGCGCGCTCCAGGGCTTCGCCATGGGCGCGATCCCGCTCGGCATCGGCCTGATGCGTGACGAGCTGCCGCGCGAGAAGCTCGGGTCCGCGATGGCCCTGATGAGCTCCTCCATCGGCGTCGGCGGCGGACTCGCGCTCCCGCTGGCGGCCCTCGTGGCCCAGCACGCCGACTGGCACGCCCTCTTCTTCGGTGCGGCGGGCCTCGGCGTCGTCGCGATCCTGCTCACCCTGATCTTCGTCCCGGAGAGCTCCGTCAAGGCCGAGGGCAGCTTCGACGCCTTCGGCGCGCTCGGCCTGTCGGCCGGACTCGTCCTCTTCCTGCTGCCGATCACCAAGGGCAGCGACTGGGGCTGGACCGACCCCATGACGCTCGGCCTGTTCGGCGCGGCCCTCGTCGTGCTCGTGCTGTGGGGCGTGATGGAGCTGAAGCTCAAGGCCCCGCTCGTCGACCTGCGCACCACCGCGCGGCGCGAGGTGCTCCTCACCAACCTTGCCTCGATCATGGTCGGTGTCGCGTTCTACGCGATCTCGCTCGTCCTGCCGCAACTCCTCCAGCTGCCGGAGGCCACCGGCTACGGACTCGGCCGGTCGATGGTCGTCGCGGGTCTGTGCGTGGCGCCGCTCGGCCTCACGATGATGTTCACGGCCCCCGTGTACGCCCGCCTGTCGGCGAAGTACGGCCCGAAGACCACCCTGATCCTCGGCATGCTGATCATCGCGATCGGCTACGGCGCCGGCCTCGGCCTGATGAGCGCCGCCTGGCAGACCATCGTCATCTCGGTGGTCGTGGGCGCCGGCATCGGACTCGCCTACTCCTCGCTGCCCGCCCTGATCATCGGCGCCGTGGACGCGTCCGAGACGGGCGCGGCCAACGGTCTCAACACCCTGATGCGGTCCATCGGCACCTCGGTGTCGAGCGCCGTGATCGGCATGGTCCTCGCCAACACGGCACACCACGCCGGCGGCGTCGCCGTGCCCACCATGCACGGCTTCCGCGTCTCGTTCCTGATCGCCACCGCCGCGGTCGCCGTGGGCGTCCTGCTCGCGGTCTTCCTGCCGAAGCAGCGGCAGGCGACCAAGCCGCAGCTGCGCGCCAGCAGCGAGGAGGACGCCGCGCTGGAGCGCGCCGAGGAGGTCGAGTGGGGGTCCCCCCTGCTCGAGCGAAGCCGAGAGCTTGGGGGATTCCGCGGCCAGGTGCTCGACGCGGCGGGCCTGCCCGTCTCCCGGGCCAAGGTCACGCTCATCGACCGGCGCGGCCGCCAGGCGGGCGCCGCGCTGACCGACCACACGGGCCGTTACGCCCTGGAGGTCCCGGCCGGCGGCTCGTACGTGCTGGCCGCCACCGCCGCCGGGCACGCGCCGCGGGCCTCCGCGGCGACGCACCACGGCGAGGACCGGCCGGTCGACGTCGACCTGGCCCTCGAGCTCATCGCGCCGGAGAGTCGAACCGCGGCTCGCAGCTGAGCAGTTCGGAGACATCGGAGCCGACCGGCAGCTCCTTCGGGGACGCGTCGCGGGTGAAGAGGCGGGCAGCACGCTCGCCCCGAACCGCGGCGCGTTCGCCGTTCACCCGCAGCCAGGACCCCTCGCGCAGGCCGAGCACCGGCACGTCGTTCTCCTCCAGGAACTCGGTGAGGCGCTCCTCGCGGGTCTCGCCCTTGTGGGTGGAGGCCGGATCCGGGTCCAGGTAGTGCGGGTTGATCTGGAACGGGACGAGGCCGAGCGCCACGAACGACGGGGGCTGCACGATGGGCATGTCGTTGCTCGTACGCAGGCTGGGTGCCGCCATGTTCGTGCCGGCGCTCGCGCCCATGTAGGGCAGGCCGCCGCCGACCGCCTTGATCAGGGCGTCGCGCAGGCCGGTGCGGTAGAGCGCGCTCAGCAGGCGGAAGGAGTTGCCGCCTCCGATGAACACGGCGTCGGCCGCGGCGAGTTCGGCCACCGGGTCGCCGCCCTCATGGACGCCGCGCACACTGATCCCGGCACCTTCGAGCGCGCCGCGCACCCGGTCCGTGTACGTGTCGTGGTCCGCGAGGGCGTACGGCACGAAGGCGAGCCGGGCCTTCGGGGGCAGGAACCCGGTGACGGTGTCCAGGGCGTGGGCGAGGTAACCGCGGCCGTACTGGGTGGAGTTGGAGAGCAGCAGCAGGTTCAAGGGGTGACTCCTCGGGGGGCGGTTCGGTAAAGCGGTTCAGGACTGGGTGGCGCGCGGCTTGCGCGTGCGCTGCGGCGGGTGGGTGAGCCGCTTCTCCAGGAGGCTCGCCGCCTTGCGCAGGGCGTCGAGCCGGCCCTCGGGCCCGTCGGCGAAGCGCTCCTTGGCGCCGCCGAGGCTGAGGCTGCCGTAAGGCTCGCGGCCCAGGAAGACCGGCACGGCGACCGTCGCGATCCCGGCGTCGTACTCGCCGACCGTCCAGGCGTGCCCCTGGGCACGCACCTGCACCAACTCCCGCTCCAGCTCGTCGGGGTCGGTGACCGTACGGTCGGTGAAGCGGGCCATGGGGCGGCCGCGGAAGAGGCGGTGGCGCTGCTCGTCAGGCAGGAACGCGTAGAACGACTTGCTCGTGGCTCCGGCGTGCGCCGGGTACAGCTCGCCGACGAGCGGGTAGTAGCGCAGCGGCCCCGACTCGCCCTCGACGGCCGCGACGCAGCGCATGTGGAAGCTGTCCGGCAGGCAGAACAGGACGGTGTCGCCGGTCGCCCTGCCCAGCTCTTCCAGGACGGGCGCGGCGAGCAGTTCGAGCGAGCCCGAGCGCTCCCACATCCGGCCGAGCCGCAGGACGGCGGGGCCCATCCGGTAGCGGCGGGTCGCCGGGTCGGAGACCAGGAAGCCGCGTCCGGCGAGCGTGGACAGGAGCCGCTGCGCCACCGAGGTGTCCCAGCCGAACTCCGCCGCGATCTCGGTCACGCCCCAGTCGGGCCGCGACCGCTCGAAGGCGAGCAGCACGAGCAGGGCCCGGTCGACCGTCTGCAGCGCGCCGGTAGGCGTCCGCCGGTCCAGCGGGATCTCAGTCATCGCCACACCTCTCAGATCTGCGCATCTCACCATTCAGACCTGAATTGCAGATAACGGGAAACAGTTGCCGACAACGCTAACCGATCCCGACTCTGCTGTCAGCACCACCCGACCTGGAGTGAGTGTCGGGAGCGAGAGAGGCCGCCCATGCTGAAGTACGTCCTTGACATCGTCGATCTTCTCGACGATCCGAACGCCAGCGGCAAACGAGCCGTGGAGTACCTCGACACGCTCGCGGGCCCCGAAGGCTCCGGCGCCGAGGTCACCACCGTCACCGGCGAGCGCGGCTCGACCGACTTCGTGCTGGTACGCATCCCGGGCCGCACGGGACGTACGAGCGGCGGCCCGTCCCGCACGCTCGGCGTCGTCGGCCGGCTCGGCGGCGTCGGCGCCCGGCCCGAGATGACGGGCCTGGTCTCCGACGCGGACGGCGCCGCCGCCGCGCTCGCCACCGCGGCCAAGCTGCTCGACATGCGCCGCAAGGGCGACGCGCTGCCCGGCGACGTCATCGTCGCCACGCACATCTGCCCGGACGCGCCCACCGCGCCGCACGACCCGGTCCCCTTCATGGACTCCCCGGTCGACATCGCCACGATGAACCGGCACGAGGTCACCGGCGAGATGGAGGCCGTGCTCTCCATCGACACCACCAAGGGCAACCGGATCATCAACCACAAGGGTCTGGCCCTGTCCCCCACCGTCAAGGAGGGGTGGGTCCTGCGGGTGAGCGAGAAGCTCGGCGAGCTGCTCGCGGTCGTCACGGGTGAGCCCTTGGTCACATATCCGGTGACTACCCAGGACATCACGCCGTACGGTAACGGGGCACATCACATCAATTCGATTCTCCAGCCGGCCACGGCGACCCCCGCTCCGGTCGTCGGCCTCGCGGTCACCTCGGCCGCCGCGGTCCCCGGCTGCCAGACCGGTGCGAGCCATGAGACCGACATCGCCTCCGCCGCACGCTTCGCCGTCGAGACGGCCAAGGCGTACGGCGGCGGCCGCCTCGACTTCCACGACCAGGTGGAGTTCGACAACCTCGTGAGCCGCTACGGCTCCCTGTCCCACCTTCAGACGCTCGGCCGTGAGAGCCGTGAGCCCCGGGAGTCCTCATGACCGCCACCACAGCAGAGAAGCCGGGCAAGAACCTGGGCAGCGACGACTACTCGCTCTCCCGCGTCCCGCGCGACCAGCGCCTCGGCTTCTGGACGATGCTGCTCCAGTGGCTCGCCCAGTCGGGATCCGTCTCGCAGTTCACGCTGGGCGCCACCATCGGCGTCGGCATGACCTTCGGGAACGCGTTCCTCGCCTTCACGCTCGGCGCGGTCATCCTCGAAGTGGTGATCTTCGCGATCGGCCTGGCCGGTATGCGCGAAGGGCTCGCGACCCCGATGCTCACCCGCTGGATCGGCTTCGGGCGCAACGGCTCCGCGCTGGTCAGCTTCGTCATCGCGGTCAGCCTCGTCGGCTGGTTCGGCGTGCAGAACACGATCTTCGGCAACAGCGTGTCGGCCCTGATCGGCGGCCCCGCATGGATGTGGTGCGTTGCCGCCGGCCTCGCCATCACGGTCCTGGTCATCTTCGGCTTCCGCTACATGGCTCTCTTCGCGAAGATCGTCACGCCGCTGTTCTTCGCCCTGGTCGCCTGGTCGGTCACGAACGCCCTGATGGACCACTCCATCGGCGACCTGATCAGCTCGCCGGCGCCCGGGAAGACGATCCCGCTCGCCGTCGCGGCCACCGCCATCGCGGGCGGCTACATGACCGGCGCGATCGTCTCCCCCGAGATGACCCGCTACAACCGCAAGGGCTCGCACGTCTTCCTGCAGAGCGCCTCGTCGATGATCCTCTCCGAGTACATCGTCGGCCTCACCGGCGTGCTGCTCGGCCACCTGGTGAAGTCCAGCGAGGTGTCGCACATCGTGCTCTCCACCTCGGGCGCCTTCGGTGTGATCGTGATCCTGATGGGCACCGCGAAGATCAACGACTGGAACCTGTACGGCTCCTCGCTCGGCGTCGTCAACTTCTTCCAGGTCGTCTTCGGCAAGCGCCTGCACCGCGGCGCGGTCACCATCGCGCTCGGCTGCGCGGGCACCCTGCTCTCGGCCGTCGGGATCATGACCCACTTCACCGAGTTCCTGTCCGTGCTCGGCGTCGCCATCCCGCCCATCGGCGGCATCGTCGTGGCCGAGTACTGGGTCGTGCGGCGCATGCGCAAGCCGCTCGACGAGACCCGCGGGAGCGAGACGCTGCCCACCTCGTCGCCGACCTGGGTGCCGATGTCGATCGTGATCTGGATCGCCGCGTTCTGCGTCGGCAAGTACGTGACGGTCGGCATCCCGGCGCTCAACTCGCTGGCCACCGCCTTCCTCCTGTACTCCGTCCTCGGTCTGCTCGGCCTGGTGCGGCCGTACGGCACCTCCACCCTGGACGACGAGGACACCACCGTCCCCGCCGCCTCCGAAGCGACCCCTGTGGGAGCGGCATGAACACCCCTGAGATGCCCGCTGTGACCCCCGCGTCCGAGGAGGCCCAGGCCGAGGTCGTCGGGCTGTGCGCGGAGCTGATCCGCTTCGACACCTCCAACCCGACGAGCGACGAGCGCGCCTGCGCCGACTGGGTCGTGGCCCGCCTCGCCGAGGCCGGCATCGACTCGGTCCTCGTCGAGAGCGCGCCGGGCCGGGCGAACGTCATCGCCCGTATCCCCGGCGCGGAGAGCACCCGCGGCGCCCTTCTCGTGCACGGCCACCTCGACGTCGTGCCCGCGGACGCCGCCGAGTGGCAGGTGCCGCCCTTCTCCGGCGAGATCCGCGACGGCTACCTGTGGGGCCGCGGCGCGATCGACATGAAGGACACGGTGGCCGTGATGCTGGCCACCGCCCGGCACTTCGCCCGCACCGGCACCCGGCCCTCGCGGGAGATCGTCCTGGCCTTCCTCGCCGACGAGGAGGCGGGCGGCAAGTTCGGCGCGCACTGGCTGGTCGAACACCACCCTGAGCTCTTCGCGGGCGTCACCGAGGCGATCGGCGAGGGCGGCGGATTCTCGTACGCGATCGGCGGCACCCAGCGCCTCTACCCCATCGAGAACGCCCAGCGCGGCATGGCCTGGATGGAGCTCACGGCGACGGGCCGGGCCGGTCACGGCTCGTCCCCCAACGACGAGAACGCGGTCACCGACCTCGCCGAGTCCCTCACCCGCATCGGCCGTCACACGTTCCCGATCCGTCTCATCGAGCCGGTACGGGCGCTGCTGGCCGAGGCCGCCGAGCTCAAGGGCGTGAAGCTCGACTTCGAGGCCGAGGACCTCGACGCCGAGCTCGCCGAGCTGGGCCCGGTCGCCGACTTCATGCAGGTGGTGCTCCGCAACTCCGCGAACCCCACCATGTTCTCGGCCGGCTACCAGACGAACGTCATCCCCGGTAAGGCCACCGCCCGCGTCGACGGCCGCTTCCTGCCCGGCCATGAGCAGGAACTCATCGACACCATCGACGAGTTGCTCCTCCCGTCCGTGCGCCGCGAGTGGGTCAACCACGACATCGCCATGGAGACGACGTTCGACGGCCCGCTCGTCGACGCCATGTGCGCGGCCGTGCGCACCGAGGACCCGGACGGCCACCCGGTCCCGTACTGCAACCCGGGCGGCACCGACGCCAAGGCCTTCACCAAGCTGGACATCCGCTGCTTCGGCTTCAAGGGCCTCAAGCTGCCGCACGACCTGGACTACGGCCGCCTCTTCCACGGCGTGGACGAGCGCGTCCCGCTGGAGGGCCTGCGGTTCGGCGTCCGCGTCATGACCCGCCTCTGGCAGAGCTGCTGACACCCCCGGCTCTGCCACTCCCCCCGTACGCCCCCGATGCAGCCTGCATCGGGGGCGTACGGCAGCATGGGCGGACCCAACACATACCGATGACAGGGGAACCCATGAGCGCGGCGCCCAAGCCGGAGATCCTCGCCGCCTTCGAGGCCGCCAAGGGGTTCATGCCTCTCGGCGAAGGGCTGGCGCTCTACGCGGCCGCAGCCGAGGCCGCCGCGCTGGGCCTGCCCCTCCTGGAGGTCGGCACATACTGCGGGCGCTCCACGATCCTGCTCGCCGACGCGGCCCGCCAGGCCGGCGTGAGCGCGCTCACCGTGGACCACCACCGCGGCAGCGAGGAGCAGCAGCCGGGCTGGGACTACCACGACCCGGAGACCGTGGACCCGGTCGTCGGGCGCATGGACACCCTGCCCACGTTCCGGCGCACGCTGCACGCGGCCGGTCTGGAGGACCACGTCGTGGCCCTCGTGGGCCGCTCCCCGCAGGTCGCCGCCGTCTGGGGCGGCAAGCTCGGCCTCGTCTTCATCGACGGCGGCCACACCGACGAGCACGCCACCGCCGACTACGAGGGCTGGGCCCCGCACGTCGCCCAGGGCGGCCTCCTCCTCATCCACGACGTGTTCCCGGTCAAGATCGACGAGTGGACGGGCCAGGCCCCGTACCGCGTCTACCTCAGGGCTCTGGAATCCGGAGCGTTCACCGAGGTCTCGGCGACGGAATCCCTGCGCGTCCTGCGCCGAACGGGCACCGGGATCTGAAGAAGGACCGTTAGGCTCACCCACGTGTCATACGTAGGCCCGGACAGCGACGGTTTCTTCGACGGCGACGGGGACGGCCCCCGGCGGCCGCGCCGGTTCAGCGGGGGTCCGCTGACCGTGGCGCTCGCCGCGCTCGTGCCCACGGCTCTCGCCGGGTGGCTGATCTGGCAGGTGGTGGGCGGCCCGGGCGAGAGCGAGCCCGCGAAGACGCTGCCTGCCGCGAGCCGGTCGTCGACGGCCGGCGCGGACACCACGTCCCCCTCCCCGTCGAAGTCCGACGACGGCAAGAAGGGCGACGGGTCGCCGAGCGCCGCCCCGTCGAAATCGAAGCCGCCCGCCTCCTCGGCAAAGCCCGCCGGCTCCGGCCCCCTCAAGGGCAAGGTCGTCGTCATCGACCCGGGTCACAATCCCGGCAACTTCCAGCACACCGCCGAGATCAACCGGCTCGTCGACATCGGGACGAACCGCAAGGAATGCGACACGACGGGCACATCGACCAACGCCGGCTACACCGAGGCCCAGTTCACCCTCGACGTCTCGCGCCGGCTGCGCACCCTGCTCCAACAGCAGGGCGCCACCGTCGAGTTGACCCAGAACGGCGACCGCTCCTGGGGCCCGTGCGTGGACGAGCGCGCACGGATCGGCAACAAGGCGCACGCGGACGCGGTGATCTCCGTGCACGCCGACGGCTCCGCGGCCGGCAACCGCGGCTTCCATGTGATCCTTCCCGCATCCGTGAAATCCGGTTCCGCCGACACCACGGCGATCGCGGGCCCCTCGCGCGATCTCGGCGAACGCCTCGCGGGCAACTTCCTGCGCGCCACGGGCTCGGCCCCCTCCAACTACATCGGCGGCGGCACCGGCCTCGACGTGCGCAAGGACCTGGGAGGCCTCAACCTCTCCACCGTGCCGAAGGTGTTCATCGAGTGCGGCAACATGCGTGACGCGAAGGACGCGGCTCTGCTGACGAGCGGCGCGTGGCGGCAGAAGGCGGCGCAGGGGATGTCTGACGGAATCGTGAGTTTCCTGCGCGGGTAGTTCTCACCCTGCGGATCTCGGCAGACACCCCCGCCGCACGGACGATAGTGTCTCCCTACGATGTGGGGCCACCCCCGCGCTTCGCACGGCACAGCAGCGACAGCGACGCCTCCGCCGGCGACCGGACGACTGACGAAGGACCTGAAGTGAATATCCGCTCCCTCACTCGAGGTGACGGCGTGGTGATCGGAGCAGCGGTGTTGCTGTTCATCGCCTCGTTCCTCGATATCTATTCGATCGACGGGAACTCCAGCAACGAAAGTCTCCCGAACGCGTGGGAGAGCGCACCGCTCCTGATGAGCGTCTTCCTCGCCGGCATCATCGCCGCCGCGCTGATCGTCGTCGCCCGGGGGCTGCCCAACGTGCCGAAGGTCGCCGGTCTCGACCTCGGCCAGTTCGGCATCGCGCTCGCCGTCTTCTCGGCGTGGAGCGCGCTCGGGAACATCTTCGACCCGGCGGGTGGCTGGAACAACATCGGTACGTTCCCGGACAACGCGTTCGGTGCCGGCACCGGCGCCATCCTCGGCCTGATCGGCGCACTCGTGCTCGCGGGGGCCGCTGTCGCGACGCCGCTCGTGCCCGCGCTGAAGGGTGCCCTCGTCGGCGCCCCGCGTCCGCAGGCCCCGCAGCCGTACGGCGCGCAGCCCGCCGGCGCTTACGGCTACCCGGGCGCCCAGCAGCCCGGCCAGCCCTACGGCGCCCAGCCCGGTCAGCCGGGTCAGCCCTACGGTGCCGCCCAGCCGCAGCAGGCGGCGCCCGCGCCGCAGGCCGCACAGGCCCCGGCCGGCGACTTCTCGCCGTTCTGGTTCGCGGTGCCGGTGCCGCGTCCGCTGTACGCCGAGGACGGCTCCCCGACGCCGATCGCCGAGCTGGCGCCCGGCACGTGGTACCTGGCCGTCGAGCAGCGCGGCCCGGGCCTGGTGGCCCAGACGCAGGACGGCCGTCGCGGCGTCCTCCAGGACACGACCGGGATCCAGCGCGGCTGACGTCGCCCCGGCTTCCGCGTCACGGCCCCTCACCCGTCTTCCGGGTGGGGGGCCGTTGTCGTACAGTCGCCCCGGAACCACGAACTGACAGTGCGTCAGAAATGGGAGCGACCATGCGACTCGGACTCGCGCTCGGCTACTGGGGCCGCGGTCCCGACCCGCGCCACCTCGAACTCGCCCAGGAGGCCGAGCGGTTGGGCTACGACTCGGTGTGGACCGCCGAGTCCTGGGGCAGCGACGCGTTCACGCCGCTGACGTGGATCGCGGCGCACACCTCGCGCATCCGCCTGGGCACGGCGATCGCACAGATGGCGGCCCGCTCCCCCACGACGACGGCGATGCACGCGCTCACCCTCGACCATCTGTCCGGCGGCCGCATGATGCTGGGGCTCGGCCTGTCGGGGCCGCAGGTGGTGGAGGGCTGGTACGGGCGGCCGTTCCCGAGGTCCCCCCTCACGGCGACCCGCGAGTACGTGGACGTGGTGCGGCAGGTCCTGCGGCGCGAGGGCCCGGTCGAGATGGCCGGCCGCTTCCACGCACACCCGTACCGCGGCGAGGACGCCACGGGCCTGGGCAAGCCGCTGAAGCCGATCACGCATCCCCTGCGCCCCGAACTCCCCGTCCTCCTCGGCGCCGAGGGCCCGAAGAACATCGCGCAGACGACCCGCATCGCGGACGGCTGGCTCCCGCTGTACTGGTCGCCGACGCGCACGGACGCGTACGAGGCCTCCCTCACGGACCTCCCCGAGGACTTCGTGATCGCGCCGATGGCCCGCGTGACGGTCTGCGACGACGTCGCGGAGGGGCTGCTGCCGGTGAAGGCGATGCTGGGCTTCTACATCGGCGGCATGGGCCACGCCAAGCGCAACTTCCACGCGGACCTGATGGCGCGCATGGGGTACGCGGACGAGGCCCGCCGGGTCCAGGAGCTCTTCCTCGCGGGACGGCGCGAGGAGGCCGTACTGGCCGTGCCGGACGCGTTCGCCGACGAGATCTCGCTGGTCGGCCCGCGCAAGCGCATCGCCGAACGTCTTGAGCTGTGGCGCAAGGGCCCGGTCACCGACCTGCTCGTCCTGGCCCCGGACCCGCACACACTGCGGGTCCTTGCCGAGCTCAACTCGTAGCTCTGCAAGCCCTGTTGGGGAATTGGCGCTACGAGCCCGAGGACAGCTCCTTCGCCGACGGCACCTTGTCCTTCACCTCGGCGCCCGCGCTCTTGCCCGCGTCCTTCACCGAGTTGATGACATCGTCGAAGGAGTTGACCGCGGCGCCGTCGCCCTTGCGCAGCTTGGACGGCAGGTCCTTCAGCTTGTCGATGCCCGCCGTGAGCGGCGCGACGGCCTTGGAGAGCAGCGGGTCGCCCTTCGCGTTCTTCACGGCCGCCTTCAGCCTGTTGTACGTGAACGCGCCCGCGACACCGGCCTTGACGAGGGCGAGCTTGCGCCCGTGGGCGCCCTTCTTGAACTTGCCCTTGCGGTACGGCTTCACGATCCACTGGTAGGTCGCGCCGGCCGCGAGCCCCGCGTTGGCGACGAAGCGCGTCTTGGCGAACTTCTGCTTCTCGGCGGAGGTGCTGGCGGTCGGTTCCGCCACGTCCGCGGCCACGGTGGCCGACTCCTTGGCCTTGGCCTTGGCCTTCGCCGTGTCGTTGCTGCTGCACGCCGTCCCGCCCACGAGGAGCGCGGAGCTGACGGTGAGCGCCACGACGGCGCGGCGTATGGGCAGGGTGGAACCGGTCACGACAAACCTCCAGGGCGGGGTGCTGCTCCTCCTGGCAGCGTCCCCCGGGCCCCATGGCCGTGCCACTCGGGCGGGACCGTACGGGTTTCACCCGCTGTGGAGCGGTAACCCGTGCTTCATGTCTCCCAGCCAAGCAACGCGAGGCACCAACCAAGCCGCGACGATCGTGATGGTCGTCGCAGACATCCTGGCCGCCATCCTCGGCCTGTGGATCCTGATGTACCTGCTGGAAGCCAACCGGGCCAACTCCCTGGTGCAGTTCATCCACGACGCGGCCCGGTGGCTCGCCGGCTGGTCGCACGACCTGTTCACGTTCGACGACGCATGGGCGCGGGTGGTCGCGGGCTACGGCCTGGCGGCGCTGGTGTACCTGTTCGTCGGGCACTTCGTCGCCGGCCGCCTGCGCCGCTACTGAGCCGGGCTTCCCTCGCAGCAGTCCGGTTCGAAGCCCGCCGGGAGGCGGCCGCCGAACACCGAGCAGGTGGCCTCGTCGCCGCCGAGCGCGGCGACGGCGAGCAGCACCGAACCGGCCGTCCACGCGGTCAGTTCCCTCGGCCAGACCGCCTGGTCGTCGAAGACGTAGCCGGTCCAGTACAGGCCCGACTCCGGGTCGCGCAGGTGCTGGATCGACTGGAGGATCTCCAGAGCGCGGTCGGACTCGCCCACCGCCCACAGGGCGAGGGCGAGTTCGGCGCTCTCACCGCCGGTGACCCACGGGTTGGGGACGACACAGCGCACGCCGAGCCCGGGGACGACGAAGCGGTCCCAGGACGCCTGGATGCGCTCCTCCGCCTCGGCGCCGGTGAGGGCGCCGCCGAGGACGGGGTAGTACCAGTCCATCGAGTAGCGGTCCTTGTCGAGAAACCGCTCGGGGTGGCGGCGGATCGCGTGCCGCAGGCTGCCGGCCGCCAACTCCCAGTCGGGCTGCGGCTCTTCGCGCTCCTCGGCGATGGCGAGGGCGCACCGCAGCGCGTGGTGCACGGACGAACTGCCGGTCAGGAGCGCCTCGTCGACGGGCGTCCCGTCCGGCTCGCGCTTCCAGCCGATCTGCCCGCCGGGCTGCTGGAGCCGCAGGACGAACTCCATGGCCGCGTACACGGTGGGCCAGATGCGGTCGAGGAAGGCGTCGTCGCCGGTGGAGAGGTAGTGGTGCCAGGCGCCCACGGCGACGTAGGCGACGAAGTTGGTCTCGCGGCCGTGGTCGGTGATGTCACCGGCGTCGCCGTCGGCGTAGGCCGCGTACCAGGAGCCGTCCTGGTTCTGGTGGCGGGCGAGCCAGTCGTAGGCGCGCTCGGCGGCGTCGTGCTCGCCGGCCGCGTCGAGGGCCATGGCGGCCTCGGTGTGGTCCCACGGGTCGAGGTGGTGGCCGCGGAACCACGGTATGGCGCCGTCCTCGCGCTGCACGGCGAGGAGCCCGCGGACGGTCGCGGCGGCCTGCCCGGCGGTCAGTACGCCGGGCAGGACGAGGTGTTCGGTCTTCTCCGGGCTCGTCACGCCTCGGCCTTGGGCAGGTGCGGCTTGGTGGCGTACGCGACGAAGCTCTTGCCGACGACCGGGTTGAGGAGCTGCTCGGTCACCCGGGTGAGCGCCGGCTTCTTCATGATGTCCCAGACCAGGAGCTTGTGGTACGCCCGCACGGGGAGCGCCTTGTCGTTGTCGACGCCGAACGCGCACTTCAGCCACCAGTACGGCGAGTGCAGGGCGTGCGCGTGGTGGGTGCCGTACGGCTTGAGGCCCGCCTCGCGCATCTTGCCGAGGAGCTCGTCCGCCTTGTAGATGCGGATGTGGCCGCCCTCGACCTCGTGGTAGGCGTCACTGAGGGTCCAGCAGACCTTCTCCGGGCCGTAGCGGGGCACGGTCACGGCGATGCGGCCGCCCGGCTTGAGGACGCGGACCATCTCGGCGAGCACGCCCTTGTCGTCGGGGATGTGCTCCATCACCTCGGAGATGATGACGACGTCGAACGAGGCGTCCGGGAAAGGGAGGTTGAGGGCGTCGCCCTCCATGGCGGTGGCCGTGGCGCCGGCAGGGGCCTCACCGGCCTCCTTCATCGCGGCGAACCACTTGGCGACCTCGCGGATCTCCTCGCCGTTCTGGTCGAGGGCGACCACCTGGGCCCCACGCCGGTAGCACTCGAACGCGTGCCGACCGGCTCCGCAGCCGAGGTCGAGTACGCGGTCGCCTGCGGCGAGCGGGAAGCGGGTGAAGTCGACGGTCAGCACGTGGCCCTGCTTTCGCGGTCGGATCCTGCACGTTCGAGGGGGGTGGCGGCGGGGCCTGCGAGGGCCCGGCCGGCCGAGCGGGCGATGGACTCGCGGTAGAGCTCGGCGGTGCCGAGCGCCGCGCGGGCCCAGGTGAAGTTCCTCAGCACGCGTTCGCGTCCGGCGACGCCGAGCCGCGCCCGCAGCTGCGGGTCGCCGAGGAGTCTGCCGAGCGCGGCGGCCAGCGCGCCCGCGTCGCCGGTGGGCACCGCGAGGCAGGTCTCGCCGTCGGGCCCGGCGACTTCGGGGATCGCTCCGCCGGTGGTGGCGACCAGGGGGGTGCCGGTGGCCATGGCCTCCGCCGCGGGCAGCGAGAAGCCCTCGTACAGGGAGGGCACGCAGGCGACCTCCGCCGACCGTACGAGGTCGACGAGTTCGGCGTCGGTGATGCCCTTGACGAAGGACACGGCGCCTTCGAGGCCGTACTTCTCGATGGCCGCGGCGACGGGCCCGTCCTCGGCGCGCTTGCCGACGACGACGAGGTGGGCGGCCGGGTTCTCGGTGCGGACCTTGGCGAGCGCCTCGACGAGGAAGACGAGTCCCTTGAGGGGGACGTCGGCGCTGGACGTCGTCACGATGCGGCCCGGCACCTCGGCGACCGAGGGGTCCGGCGAGAACAGGTCGGTGTCGGCTCCGATGTGCACGACGCGGATCCGGTCCTGGCGCACGCCGAGGTGGTCGACGATCTCCTGGCGCGAGGTCCCGGAGACGGTGAGCACGGATGGCAGGCGGCGGGCGACGCGCTTCTGCATCCGCGTGAACGCGTACCAGCGCCGTACGGAGGCGCGCCGCTTCCAGTCGGGCGCGGCGTCGATCTCCAGCTGCCGGTCGACGGTGATGGGGTGGTGGATCGTGGTGACGAGGGGCGCGCCGAGCGCGGCGGGCCCGCCCAACAGGCCGTAGCCCAGCGTCTGGTTGTCGTGCACGATGTCGAACTCGCCGCGCCGCGCCCGCAGATGACGCCGGGCGCGCAGCGAGAACGTGAGGGGTTCGGGGAAGCCGCCGGTCCACATGGTGCCGACCTCGAGCGCGTCCACCCAGTCGCGGTACTCGTCGCGCCCCGGGGTGCGGAACGGGTCGGGGCTGCGGTACAGGTCGAGGCTGGGCAGCTCGGTGAGCCGGAGCCCCGTCAGGTCCTCGCCCTCGTCGAGCACGGGGTACGGCTGGGAGCCGATGACCTCGACCTGGTGCCCGAGCCGGGCGAGTTCGCGGGACAGATGGCGGACGTAGACGCCCTGCCCGCCGCAGAACGGGTTCCCCTTGTACGTAAGGAGAGCGATGCGCAACGGACGGTCACCGTCGGCGGAGGACCCGGCCCTGGGGCCCGCCTCCATGGCCTCAGCGGTCACTCGTGGCCCCCTTCTCGCGGCACGTTCACGCGAGACTACGCGTGGGCGGTAATCTAGAACAAGTTTCAGAGTTGCCGGCTCTTTGATCCTTCAAGGAGCACAGAATCTACCGGCAGGTAGCCTCGCTGTAACGCTCGGATCAGGTGATTCGCGCCACGACGGAGCCCCCGCTCCCCTGCCATGATGAGCCTCTCGAAAGCACCGGATTACGGCCTGACAGCCACGGAACGGGACACATGACAGCGGAAGCGAAGACAGCACATCCGGCGTCGCCGCCCCTCACCGAGCGCCAGGAGGCGCGCCGCCGCCGCATCCTGCACGCGAGCGCCCAGCTGGCCAGCCGCGGCGGGTTCGACGCGGTGCAGATGCGTGAGGTCGCCGAGTCCTCGCAGGTCGCGCTCGGCACGCTGTACCGGTACTTCCCGTCCAAGGTGCATCTCCTCGTGGCCACGATGCAGGACCAGCTCCAGCACATGCACGCGACGGTCCGCAAGCGCCCGCCCTCGTCCGACCTGCCCTCGGAGCGGGTCGCGGAGACCCTGATGCGGGCCTTCCGCGCACTCCAGCGCGAGCCGCACCTCGCCGACGCGATGGTGCGCGCCCTGACCTTCGCCGACCGCAGCGTGAGCCCCGAGGTGGACCAGGTCTCCCGCCAGACGACGGCGATCATCCTGGACGCCATGGAGCTCGACGACCCGACGCCGCAGCAGCTCTCCGCGGTCCGCGTCATCGAGCACACCTGGCACTCGGCGCTCATCACCTGGCTGTCGGGGCGCGCCTCGATCGCTCAGGTGAAGATCGACATCGAGACGGTGTGCCGGCTGATCGACCTCACCACGCCGGACGAGAAGAACGAGAAGAAGTAGACGCCCCGGCGGGATACCGGCCCCGGGCCGCGAGCGGCGCCGGGGCACGCGAAAGGCCGGGGCACGCGAAAGACCTACGAGACGGGTTCCCTGCGCCGGCATGGTCCGGATCAGGTGTTAGGGGTCGCCTTCCGGCTCTGCTACTGCCTTCCGGCCTCTCAGCCCTACCGTCGACGTCGGCCACGGCGGATGCCGTTTGCATCACGCCCCAGTCGGCTACTCCGGTGGGACTCCCTCACTCGCCTCATAGGCCAATTCCAGAATAAGCCGCCCATGCCGTGATGCAACCCACCAAAGGGGATTTTTTTCTTCAGTCTTCCGGCGGGAAGACCGGTTCCCCGCTGCCGAGGAGCGTGATCATGACGGCTTCCACGGGACAGCCCTCCGCCGCCGCCAGGATCTTCTCGTTGGCGTCGGTCTCCGCCTCGACCGGACGGGACTGCATGCCCGAGTCGAGACGGAAGGCGTCCGGGGCGTGGTGGACGCACTGGGCCGAGCCGATGCAGACGCCCCGGTCGACCTCCACGTGCCAGCGGTCCCCCATCACGCCTCCCAGCCGGCCGGCAGATGGATCATCTTGTGCTCCAGGTAGGCGCTGTACCCCTCGGGCCCGAACTCCCTGCCGAGACCGGAGTTCTTGTAGCCGCCGAAGGGGCCGAGCATGTCGAGGCTGAAGGTGTTCACGCTGTACGTGCCGGTGCGCACCTGCCGTGCGACGTCGATGCCGTGCGCGACGTCGGCCGTCCACACGCTGCCGCTGAGCCCGTAGTCGGAGTCGTTGGCG
Organism: Streptomyces sp. NPDC055400; assembly: GCF_053644375.1. Lineage (NCBI taxonomy): Bacteria > Bacillati > Actinomycetota > Actinomycetes > Kitasatosporales > Streptomycetaceae > Streptomyces > Streptomyces sp. NPDC055400. The sequence goes on from NZ_JBSHLM010000010.1 coordinate 228,639, forward strand.
ATCTTCACCGCCTCGGCCTCGTCGCCGTACGGGAGCAGGCAGATGACGGGGCCGAAGATCTCCTCGCGGGCGATGCGCATCGAGTTGTCGACGCCGCCGAACAGGGTCGGCTCCACGTACCAGCCCCGGTCGAGCCCGGCGGGACGGCCGCCGCCGGTGAGGATCTTGGCGCCCTCCTCCTGCCCGATGCGGATGTAGTCGAGCGAGCGGCGCTGCTGGCGCTCGGCGACCAGCGGGCCGACCTGGGTCGCCGGGTCGAGCGGGTCGCCGACGACGAGCGCCGCCGCCGCCTCCGTGAGCGCTCCGGCGAACTCGTCGTAGCGCGAGCGGGGCAGGAGGATGCGGGTCTGGGCGACGCAGGCCTGGCCGTTGTTCATCCAGGCGGACTGGACGAGGCCGGGGACGGTCGTCGCGAGGTCGGCGTCCGGCAGGACGACGGCCGCGGACTTGCCGCCGAGTTCGAGGGTGACGTGGGTGAGGTTGCGCGAGGCGACCTCCATGACGCGCCTGCCCGCGGCCACCGATCCGGTGAAGGAGACCTTGTCGACGCCCGGGTGCCCGACGAGGTACTCGCTGACCTCGCGGTCCGCGGGAAGGATGGACAGGACCCCCTCGGGAAGGCCGGCCTCCTTCGCGATCTCGCCGAGCAGATACGCGTCGAGCGGCGACTCCGGCGACGGCTTGAGGACGACGGCGCAGCCGGCGAGCAGCGCGGGCGCCAGCTTGGCGGCGGCCACGAACTGCGGGACGTTCCACGGGACCACGGCCGCCACGACACCGACCGGCTCGCGCCGCACGAGGATCTTCCCGAGCGCGCCGTCGCGCGTCTCCTCATACGTGAAGTTCTTCGCGACGGTGATCGCGGAGTCCCACACCATCATCGCGCCGAGGGCCTGCGCGAGGACGCTCCATGAGTACGGGGAGCCGTTCTCGCAGGAGATGAGGCGGGCGATCTCCTCGTGCCGTACGGCGATCGCGTCCTTGATGCGCTCGACGACCGCGATCCGCTCGTCGAGCGGTAGCCGCGGCCAGGGTCCTTCGTCGAACGCCCGGCGGGCGGCGGCGACCGCGCGGTCGACATCGGCGGGCGCCGCGTGCGGCACGCGCCCGAAGACCTCACCGGTGTGCGGGGAGATCACCTCGATGACGTCCGTGCCGGAGGGCTGCGTCAACTCCCCGCCTATGTAGAGCTGTCCGTGCTCCACGAACTCGTGCTCAAGCCGTTCCCCATGCCCGGTCATGACCGACCGCCTCTCGCGGGACGTTTTCTGACACTGCATCAGAACCTTTGGAAACTGATACCAGTTCCAGTTCCAGGAGTCCACGGGTCCACGGGTCGGCAAGGCGGCCGTCGTACAACAAGTCGACCCGGGCGACCATTGGAACAAGTTCTACTACAGTGGCGGGAGTTCGAGGTCGTCGTACGAGAGGTGGGGCCCGATGACGCAGGTGACCGACCACGGCGGAGGCGTCTGGTCCCTTCGGGTGCCGATCCCCGACAACCCGCTCGGCTACACCCTGGTCCACCTCCTCGACACCGACCGCGGGCCGGTCCTCATCGACACCGGCTGGGACGACCCCGAGTCGTGGGACGCGCTCACCGAGGGCCTCGCCGCCTGCGGCACGAGCGTCGGTGAGGTGACGGGGGTCCTGATCACCCATCACCACCCCGACCACCACGGCCTGTCGGCCAAGGTGCGCGAGGCGTCCGGCGCCTGGATCGCCATGCACGAGGCGGATGTCTCCGTGGTGCGCCGCACCCGGGAGAACCCGCCGGAACGCTGGTACGCGTTCATGGCCGCGAAGCTCGCCGCGGCCGGCGCCCCCGAGGAGCACATGGCGCCGCTGATCGCCGCCCGCGACTCGGGCCGGGCCCGCAGCCTCCCGGGCCTCGCCCCCGCGCTCCCCGACCGCACCATCACCCCGGGCGATCTGCTCGACCTGCCGGGCCGCCGCCTGCGCGCGATCTGGACGCCAGGCCACACCCCGGGCCATGTCTGCCTGCACCTGGAGGAGGACCACCCCGCCGGGCTCGCGGGCAACGGCCGTCTCTTCTCCGGCGACCACCTGCTCCCCGGCATCACCCCGCACATCGGCCTCTACGAGGACCCCGACGACGCCACGGTCACCGACCCGCTCGGCGACTACCTGGACTCGCTGGAACGCGTCGGGCGCCTGGCCCCCGCCGAGGTGCTCCCGGCCCACCAGCACACGTTCACCGACGCCCCCGCCCGCGTACGGGAGCTGCTCGACCACCACGAGGAGCGCCTCACCGGCCTGCTCACGCTGCTCGCCACCCCGCTCACCCCCTGGCAGCTGGCCGAGCGGATGGAGTGGAACCGGCCGTGGGAACAGATCCCTTACGGGTCACGCACCATCGCGGTCTCGGAGGCCGAGGCCCATCTGCGCCGACTGGTGAAACTGGGCCGCGCGGAGGCGGTCGCCGGGAGCGACCCGGTGACGTATGCGCCGGTCTGACCTATGCACTTGACCTGCGCTTTACCCGCGTTGCGCGATCTTTACCGGACGTACGAAACAGCCTGCCCGGCGGGCCTTCCGCCGCATGGTCGGCGGGTGGCAACAGGCGTAATGTCTGGCATCTCAGAACTGGACCGACAAGGGGGCGGCCACCGATGGCGCCGGACGAGGCCGTGGTCGGCTGTACGGGGAAGCTGGTCATCGCCACGCGCGGAGCCGACGGCCCGGGCGAGGCACTGGTGCGGGTGCGGGGCGGCAGCGAGACGTTTCTCGCGTGGTCCGACGAACCCCTGGAGCGCGGGGCGACGGTCCTGGTGATCGAGTCCCGCGGCACCCGCCAGGTCGTCGTCATGGCCTGGAGCGATCCGTCGCTCGAAGGATGGGCCGACGGCTCCGGCGACACGGGGGACGCCCGCTAAGGAGACTGAAGGATGTTCGGATATCGCGTTCCCGCTCCCGATGAGGCGATGCTGATCTCGGGTGGCAGGCGGGGACTTGGGGGAGCGCCGTTCCGGGTCGTGACGGGACACGGAAAATTCGTCCTACCCATCTTCCGCAAGACCCGCTTTCTGTCCTTGGCCATGTCCGAGGCCGAGGTCGTCGAGAAGTGCGTGACCCGGCAGGGCATCGCCCTGACCGTGCGCGCCGTCATCGCGTTCAAGGTCGGCAACGACACGGAATCCATCGTCAACGCCGGCCAGCGCTTCCTGTCGGACCAGGACCAGATGTCGGTCCTGACCGGCCGGATCTTCGCCGGTCACCTGCGCTCCATCATCGGCTCGATGACGGTCGAGGAGATCGTCACGGAGCGGCAGAAGCTCGCCGCCGAGGTGCTCGACACCTCGAAGGCCGAGATGGCCAAGATCGGGCTGATCGTGGACTCGCTCCAGATCCAGTCCATCGACGACGGCAACACCGGCTACATCGACGCGATGTCCGCTCCGCACAAGGCGGCCATCCAGCGACAGGCCCAGATCGCCCAGGCACAGGCCACCCAGGCCTCGACCCAGGCGCAGCAGGAGGCCCAGCGCAACCAGGCCGAGTACGCGCGGCAGACCGCCGTCGTCCAGGCCGAGTACAAGGCCGAGGTGGACCGTGCACAGGCGGCGGCCGCCCAGGCCGGGCCGCTCGCCCAGGCGCACGCCGAGCAGGAGGTCCTCGCGGCGCGCACCGAACTGGCCGAGCGGGCCGCCGAACTGCGCCAGCAGCAGCTGGTCGCCGAGGTCGTGAAGCCCGCGGAGGCGGACGCCGAGCGGATCCGCGTGATGGCCATCGCCGAGGCCGAGCGCATGAAGATCCAGGCCGCCGCCGCGGCGTCGTACGACCGGGTCGCGCTCGACCGGATGCTGATCGACCAGCTGCCGCAGATCGTGAAGGAGGCGGCCGGCGGTCTCAAGGGCGCCAACGTGAACGTGCTCAACGGCGCGGACGGCCTCGGTGAGATCGCGGCCGGACTCGTCGGCCAGGGGCTGACCATCCTCGACTCGGTCCGCCGCAACCTGGGCACGCCGGACGGCGACGCCAAGAAGAACGGCGGCGAGATGGAGATCCAGCGGTACCTGGGGGCGGCGTCGAGCCCGGTGGACGGTCGCGACGGCCGTGACGGCGACGACGGGCCGGTCGACATCCGCTGAGCCCGGTCGTCACCGGCAGGCGCGGTCCCGAAGGGCCGGGGCAGGCTTCGGTCTGCCCCGGCCCTTCGGGCGCCCGGGGGAGGTCCCCTACGGGCCGGTACAGTGGGCGGGTCGTCATCATGCCCGCGCGGGGGGAAGCCGGTGCGAATCCGGCGCTGACCCCTTCCCCGAGCTCTCGGCTCCGCTCGAGCAGGGGAGGCCCCAATCCGTGAACCACGTAGGTGGTGAGCCGGACTGCCCCGTGCGGCGCGTGACCGGCTCGTGCCATCGGCCTTCGCCGGTGGCCGGCACCGTCGAGGCATACGGAGCCGGAGCCGCCCGGTGCCCGCGTGTGCCGTGCCGCCCGGCTCCCCGCAGGGAGAGGCACCCGCCCCACCATGAACATTCGCCGCAGCGCCGCGCTCGTGGCGGCCACCGCCGTCATCGGCATGGCCACCGCCCCGGCCGCCCTCGCGGACGGCTCCGCGCCCTCCGCGTCCCCCTCGGTGGCGATTCCCTCCGGGCTCTACGGGAAGACCGACCCGACGTACGACGGTGTCTGGCGGCAGTCGCTCGCGCTGCTCGCGCAGGACACCGTCGGTGTGAAGCCCGCCGACAAGGCCGTGGCCTGGCTCGCGGGACAGCAGTGCGAGAACGGCGGGTTCGCCGCGTTCCGCCCCGAGCCGGGCAAGGAGTGCGACAAGAAGACGCTCGTCGACAGCAACAGCACGGCCGCCGCGGTACAGGCCCTCGTCGCGGTCGGCGGCCGCGAGGGCGAGGTCACCCGCGCTGTGGACTGGCTGAAGAAGGCGCAGAACGGCGACGGCGGCTGGGGCTACAACGTCGGCATGGACAGCGACGCCAACTCGACCGCCGTCGTGACCGGCGCGCTCGTCGCCGCCGGCGAGAAGCCCGCCGACGTGAAGTCGGGCCGCGACAGGACCGGCCAGGACGCCCTGGCCGGTCTCGCGCTCCCCTGCTCGGACGGCAAGGACGGCGGCGCGCTCGCCTACCAGCCCGACAAGAAGGGCAAGCTCGCCGCCAACGCGGACGCCACCGCCGCGGGCGTGCTCGGCGCGCTCGGGACCGGCATGGCGCCCGGCAAGGGCAAGGCCCCGGACAGCTATGTCTGCAAGGACGGCGGGACGACCGGGGACCTCGCGCACAACGCGGCCGTCTACCTCCAGACCCAGCTCAGCACCCACCTGTACCTGAAGGCCGTCACCCCGGGCAGCACCAAGTCGCAGCCCGACTACGGCAACACCGCCGACGCGGTCACCTCGATCGCGGCCGCCGAGGGCGTCAAGTACACGAAGGACCCGTACGCCTGGCTGGAGAAGAACGCCGGTGACTGGGCCGAGCAGTCCGGTCCGGCCGCCTACGCCCAGCTGATCTTCGCCGCGCACGCGACGGGCAACGACCCCCGTGATTTCGGCGGCACCGACCTCGTGAAGGCCCTGAACGCGACCGGTCCCGCGCCCGCGTCCACGAAGGCCGCCAAGGCCGACAAGAAGAAGGACGACAGCGGCATCAGCGTCTGGTACGTCGTCGCCGTCGCGGCCGTCGCCGGTATCGGCATCGGCTTCCTGTTCAGCGGCCGCAAGAAGCAGCAGCTGTGACCACGTACCGCCGCCGAGGCCTGGCCGTTCTCATATGTGGCGTGCTGGGTGCGCTCATCGCGGGGGCGGGCCAGGCGCAGGCGACCGGCTATCGCTACTGGTCGTTCTGGGACCGCGACGGCTCCGCCTGGGTGTACGCGTCGCAGGGCCCGTCGACGGCCCGGCCGTCGGACGGCGATGTGCAGGGGTTCCGGTTCTCCGTGAGCGAGGACTCGCAGGACTCGGCGAAGCCGCGCGGGGCTGCTTCCTTCGACGCCATCTGCGCGGACACTCCGGCGAAGGGCGGCGAGAAGCGGGTGGCGCTCCTCGTCGACTTCGGCACGGCGCAGGACGCGCCGTCCGGTGAGACGCCGCCGAAGCCGCGTACGGCGTGTGCGCGCGTCGCGGACGACGCGACCAGCGCGGAGGCGCTCGCCGCCGTCGCGAAGCCGCTGCGCTACAACGACCAGGCGCTGCTGTGCGCCATCGCCGGCTTCCCGAAGACGGGCTGCGGCGAGCAGGTGTCTTCCTCCAAGGGGACTTCCGGCAAGGGGACTTCCGAGGGGACCGAGCAGGGCAGGTCCAAGGACGCGGCGTCCGACGGCGGTGGCCCCTCCGTCGGCCTGATCGCGGGCGGCGCCGCCGTCGTCGTGCTCGGGGCGGGCGCGGCCTGGCAGGCCCGCCGCCGGCGCGGCTGAGGCAGGCACGGACACGGACACGGACACGACGATTCGATGAGCAGCACCGGCGCAGGTTCACCGCACCCCGCCCCGCGTACGCGCCTCGCGCGCGACCCGGGGACGGGGCCGTCCGCGCGCCGTCATCCCCTCGCCGCGCCCCGGGCCCACCGCTCGAACGCGCTGCACCCGGGCGCCTGGTGGCTCTGGGCGCTCGGGCTCGGCACGGCGGCATCCCGGACGACGAATCCGCTGCTGCTCGCGCTGCTCATCGGGGTGGCCGGATACGTGGTGGCCGCGCGGCGCACGTCGGCGCCGTGGGCGCGCTCGTACGGGGCGTTCGTGAAACTGGGGCTCGCGGTGATCGGGATCCGGCTGGCGTTCGCGGTGTTCCTGGGGTCGCCGATCCCGGGCACGCACCTGCTCCTCACGCTGCCCGAGGTGCCGCTGCCGGAGTGGGCGCAGGGGGTGCGGATCGGAGGCCGGGTCACGGTCGAGGGCCTGGTGTTCGCGCTGTACGACGGTCTGAAGCTGGCCGCGCTGCTGATCTGCGTGGGCGCGGCGAACGCCCTCGCGAGCCCGGCCCGCCTCCTCAAGTCCCTGCCGGGCGCGCTGTACGAGGCCGGGGTCGCCGTCGTCGTCGCGATGACGTTCGCGCCCAACCTGATCGCCGACGTGCGGCGGCTGCGCGCCGCGCGCCGGCTGCGCGGCCGGCCCGACAAGGGGCTGCGGGGCCTGGCGCAGGTCGGTCTTCCCGTCCTTGAGGGCGCACTTGAGCGGTCGGTGGCGCTGGCCGCCGCGATGGACGCGCGCGGGTACGGGCGCACGGCCGAGGTGCCGGCCGCCGTGCGCCGGGCCACCGCGGTGCTGACGCTGGGCGGCCTGGTCGGGGTGTGCGCGGGTACGTACGGGCTGCTGACCGCGGACGGCGCGCGGTACGGGCTGCCCGTGCTGCTCGCCGGGGTGGCGGCCGCGCTCGGCGGGCTCTGGCTCGGCGGGCGCCGCTCGGTCCGCACCCGGTACCGGCCCGACGCGTGGGGCGTGCGGGCGTGGCTCGTCGCCGCGTCGGGGGCGGCCGTCGCCGCCGTGATGATCCGGGCCGGTTCCTACGATCCCTCGGCCCTTGCGCCCGGCGTCGTGCCGCTGGCCGCGCCGACGCTGCCGCTGTGGCCCGCGGCCGGGGTGCTGCTCGGACTGCTCCCCGCGTTCGTGGCGCCCGCGCCGCCGCTCGCCGAAACGCCCTCGAAGGAGGCTTCATGATCCGGTTCGAGGACGTCTCGGTGACGTACGACGGGGCCGCGACACCCACGGTCCGCGCCATCGAACTCGACGTATCCGAGGGCGAGTTGGTGCTGCTCGTGGGGCCGTCCGGCGTCGGCAAGTCGACGCTGCTCGGCGCGGTGAGCGGCCTCGTGCCGCACTTCACCGGGGGCACGCTGAGCGGGCGCGTCACAGTAGCGGGGCGCGACACCCGTACGCACAAGCCGCGCGAACTCGCCGACGTGGTGGGCACGGTGGGGCAGGACCCGCTCTCCCACTTCGTCACCGACACGGTCGAGGACGAGCTCGCGTACGGCATGGAGTCGCTCGGGCTCGCGCCCGGCGTGATGCGGCGCCGCGTCGAGGAGACCCTCGACCTGCTCGGCCTCGCCGATCTGCGCGACCGTCCCATCGCGACGCTGTCCGGCGGGCAGCAGCAGCGCGTCGCCATCGGCTCCGTCCTCACCCCGCACCCGCGGGTCCTGGTCCTCGACGAGCCGACGTCCGCGCTCGACCCGGCCGCGGCGGAGGAGGTCCTCGCGGTGGTGCAGCGCCTCGTGCACGACCTCGGCACGACGGTCCTGATGGCCGAGCACCGGCTTGAGCGGGTCGTTCAGTACGCGGACCAGGTCGCGCTCCTCGCGGGACCCGGCGAGCCCCTGCTGCTCGGCGCGCCCGCCGAGATCATGGCCGTGTCGCCGGTGTTTCCGCCGGTCGTGGACCTGGGCCGCCTCGCGGGCTGGTCACCGCTGCCGCTGACGGTGCGGGACGCGCGGCGCGGGTCCGGGGAGCTGCGGGAGCGCCTGGCGGGGCTCGAGCCGCGCGAGCCTCATGAACAGCCGCAGCCCACTGCCTCCCCCGAATCCCGCCGGTCCCCGCTGCGCCGCACCCGCAAGCAGCCCGAGGCTGCCGCCGTCGCCGAGGTCGCGGGGCTCGCGGTGCGGCGGGGGCGCGTCGAGGCGCTGCGCCACGTCGACCTCACGGTCGGGCCCGGCGAGATCGTCGCCCTGATGGGCCGCAACGGCGCCGGGAAGTCCACTCTCCTGTCCACCCTGGTCGGCCTGGTCCGCCCGTCGTCCGGCACGGCCCTCGTGGGCGGGGCGGTCCCGCACCGCACGGGCCCGCGCGAGCTGATCCGCCGCGTCGGCCTGGTCCCGCAGGAACCGCGCGACCTCCTGTACGCGGACACGGTGGCCGCCGAGTGCGCCGCCGCCGACCATGACGCGGGCGCGGGTCCGGGCACCTGCCGCGCCCTGGTCTCGCGGCTGTTGCCCGGCATCGCGGACGACACCCACCCCCGTGACCTCTCGGAAGGCCAGCGCCTCACCCTCGCCCTGGCGATCGTGCTGACGGCCCGCCCTCCGCTGCTCCTGCTCGACGAGCCGACGCGCGGCCTCGACTACGCGGCGAAGGCCCGCCTGATCACGGTCCTGCGCGGCCTCGCGGCCGAGGGGCACTCCGTCGTCCTGGCCACGCACGACGTGGAACTGGCCGCCGAGCTGTCCCACCGCGTCGCCGTCCTCGCCGACGGCGAGATCGTGGCGAACGGGCCCACGTCCGAGGTGGTCGTGGCCTCCCCCGCCTTCTCCCCCCAGGTCGCCAAGGTCCTGGCCCCGGGCAAGTGGCTCACGGTGGCCCAGGTCCGCGAGGCCCTGGAGGCCGCGGGCGGGCCGGAGGAAAGGGCATGAAGACCGCACCCGGGACCGGGCGCCCCGACCGCCAGGCCCGCGCCGTACGTCTCGGCCCCCGCTCCGTGGCGGCCCTGCTCCTCGTGAGTGCCGTGGGGGTGGCCGCCTTCGGGTGGCCGCTGCTCGCGGGCCCTTCGTCACAGGTCAGCGCGCATGCGCAGGACGCGCCCTGGCTGTTCGCGGGGCTGCTCGTCCTCCTGGTGGGCGTGGTGGCGGCCGCCGTGTCCGAGGGCGGGGTCGGGCCCAAGGCGGTGGCGATGCTCGGGGTGCTCGCCGCGACGGGCGCGGCGCTGCGGCCGATCGGGGCGGGGACCGCCGGGATCGAGCCGATGTTCTTCCTGATGGTGCTGAGCGGGCGGGTGCTCGGGCCGGGCTTCGGGTTCGTACTCGGGTCCGTGACCATGTTCGCGTCCGCGCTGCTCACCGGCGGGGTCGGCCCGTGGATGCCGTTCCAGATGCTGTCGATGGGCTGGTTCACGATGGGCGCGGGGCTGCTCCCCGGTGCCATGGGGGTCCCCCCTGCTCGAGCGAAGCCGAGAGCTTGGGGGAGGCTGCGCGGCCGCGCCGAGGTGCTGATGCTGGCGGCGTACGGGTTCCTCGCCGCGTTCGCGTACGGCACCGTCATGAACCTGGCCGGCTGGCCGTTCCTGGACTCGCTGTCGTCGAGCGTCGCGTTCCAGCCGGGCGCCCCGCTGCACGACAACCTGGTCCGCTTCCTCGCCTACTGCCTGGCCACGTCGCTGGGCTGGGACCTGGGCCGGGCGGCCCTGACCGTCGTCCTCACCGTCACGGTCGGCCCGGCGCTCCTGAGGGCGCTGCGGCGGGCCACGCGCCGTGCCGCGTTCGAGGCCCCGGTCACATTCGAGGGCACCGAGCCGTAGGGCTTCACGCGCGCTGCGTCACCGAATCGTGCCCGCGCCGTGAAGCACCCCACATGACCCACGTCACCTACGAGGCACGGCCGTAGACGCGATCGCTTGACGTGCCCCCGCCAAAATGCCCTCCGGCCTGGGGATGGGAGCCAGGTCACGCAGGGGACATTTCGACCACATGCGACCTCAACTAGTAAAAGGGGTGATTGCCGCCGTGGTCCGGGCCTGTTTCTTTGGAGGAGTCGCAAGGCGCCGACGGCCCCCGCCAGGGCCCCGGCGCCTCCGTGCACCGCAGGGCGTGCGAAGCAGCCCCTGTCCCCCACGGAAGGTTCACGCTTTGTCCGCCACCATCCTCCGCCGCATCGCCGCTCCGAAGAAGGCCCTCGCCGGTGTCGCCCTGGCCGCCGCCACGGCCGGCATGGTCATGGCCGCCGCCCCGGCGTCGAACGCCGCCGCCACCTCTTCGCCGAAGGCGATCGCACAGCAGAAGATGAGCGCCGCACAGTTCGCGTGCTTCGACAAGATCGTGTCCCACGAGAGCGGCTGGAACCCCCACGCGACGAACGCCTCGTCCGGCGCCTACGGCCTGGTCCAGGCCCTGCCCGCCAACAAGATGGCCTCGGCCGGCGGCGACTGGAAGTCCAACCCCGAGACCCAGATCAAATGGGGCCTCACCTACATGAACGAGCGCTACGGCAGCCCCTGCGCCGCCTGGACCCACTGGCAGTCCGCCGGCTCGTACTGAGCCCGGCCGGCCCACAGCTGACCTGAGAAGGCGGCATCCTCCCCCCGTGGGAGGGTGCCGCCTTCGCCGTGCGTTCCGGGCCGCCCCGGAGCGGGCCCCGCTACAGCCGCTGGATGATCGTGCCCGTCGCAAGACCGCCGCCCGCGCACATGGTGATCAGCGCGAACTCCTTGTCCTGGCGCTCCAGCTCATGCAGGGCCGTGGTGATGAGCCGGGCGCCGGTCGCGCCGACGGGGTGGCCGAGGGCGATGGCCCCGCCGTTCACGTTGACCTTCGCCAGGTCCTGCTCGAAGACCTGCGCCCAGCTGAGCACGACGGACGCGAACGCCTCGTTGATCTCGACGAGGTCGATGTCCTTGAGTGACATGCCCGACTTGCCGAGCACGGCGCGCGTGGCGTCGATCGGCCCGTCCAGGTGGAAGTGCGGGTCGGCGCCGACGAGAGCCTGGGCGACGATCCGGGCGCGCGGCCTGAGCTTCAGGGCCCGTGCCATCCGCTTGGACGCCCACATGATCGCCGAGGCGCCGTCGGATATCTGCGAGGAGTTGCCCGCGGTGTGCACGGCGGTCGGCATGACCGGCTTGAGCCCGCCAAGGCCCTCCATGGTCGTGTCGCGCAGGCCCTCGTCCCGGTCCACGAGCCGCCACATGCCTTGCCCTGCGGCCTGCTCGTCCTCGTTCGTGGGCACCTGCACGGCGAACGTCTCGCGCTTGAAGCGCTCCTCGGCCCACGCGATCGCGGCGCGTTCCTGGGAGATGAGCCCCAGCGAGTCGACGTTCTCGCGGGTCAGTCCGCGGTGGCGCGCGATGCGCTCGGCGGCCTCGAACTGGTTGGGCAGGTCGACGTTCCACTCCTCGGGGAACGGCTTGCCGGGACCGTGCTTGGAGCCGGAGCCGAGCGGCACCCGCGACATCGCCTCGACGCCGCAGCTGATGCCGATGTCGATGACACCGGCGGCGATCATGTTGGCGGTCATGTGCGAGGCCTGCTGCGAGGAGCCGCACTGACAGTCGACGGTCGTGGCCGCCGTCTCGTAGGGCAGGCCCATGGTGAGCCAGGCCGTGCGCGCCGGATTCATGGACTGTTCGCCCGCGTGGGTCACCGTACCGCCCACGATCTGCTCGACGCAGTCGGCGTGGATGCCGGTCCTGCCGAGCAGTTCCCGGTACGTCTCGCCGAGGAGATACGCGGGATGAAGATTGGCGAGCGCGCCTCCGCGCTTGCCGATCGGGGTACGTACGGCTTCGACGATGACGGGTTCCGCGGCCATGAGCTGTCGTCCTCTCCACACATTCCCGGACCGAACCAGAAGACGTAAGAACTAGAACGCGTACCAGTTCTCCGTGCAGTCTCGACGGTGCTACTCCCGGTACGCAAGGGTCGTGCACGTACCGCGCGCGCAATCGGGCGTACCACGGGTCTTGCCACTTGTAGAACCCGTTACTACGGTGCCGACAAGCTGACGCCCCGTCAGACCGTCACCGGGAGTTGCCCATGCCGTGCCCAGCGCTGCCCGAAGGGTTCGACTTCACCGACCCCGACCTCCTCCAACACCGTGTCCCCTTCCCCGAGTTCGCCCAGCTGCGGCAGACGGAACCGGTCCGGTGGATCGCCCAGCCGACCGGCATCTCCGGCTTCGCGGACTCGGGCTACTGGGCCGTGACCCGGCACGCGGACGTCAAGTACGTCTCCACGCGCCCGGAGCTGTTCTCCTCGAACCTCAACACGGCCGTCATCCGCTTCAACGAGTCGATCAGCCGCGACCAGATCGACGTCCAGAAGCTGATCATGCTCAACATGGACCCGCCGGAGCACACGCGGGTGAGGCAGATCGTCCAGCGCGGCTTCACGCCCCGCGCCATCCGCTCGCTCGAGGACGCCCTGCGCAGCCGTGCGGGCTCCATCGTCGAGACGGCGCTCGCGAACGCCGCGCCCGACGGGTCCTTCGACTTCGTCACGAACGTCGCCGTCGAACTCCCGCTCCAGGCCATCGCCGAGCTGATCGGCGTCCCCCAGGACGACCGCACCAAGATCTTCGACTGGTCCAACAAGATGGCCGCGTACGACGACCCGGAGTACGCGATCACCGAGGAGGTCGGCGCCGAGGCCGCCATGGAGATCGTCAGCTACGCCATGAACCTGGCCGCCGACCGCAAGGAGTGCCCGGCCAAGGACATCGTGAGCCAGCTGGTGGCGGCGGAGGACGAGGGGAACCTCTCCTCGGACGAGTTCGGTTTCTTCGTGATCCTGCTCGCGGTGGCCGGAAACGAGACGACGCGCAACGCCATCACGCACGGCATGCACGCCTTCCTCACCAACCCGGACCAGTGGGAGCTGTTCAAGCGGGAGCGCCCGGAGACGACGGCGGAGGAGATCGTCCGCTGGGCGACCCCCGTGGTCTCCTTCCAGCGCACCGCGACCCAGGACACGGAGCTCGGCGGCGCGCGGATCAAGAAGGGCGACCGGGTCGGCATCTTCTACTCGTCGGCCAACCACGACCCCGAAGTCTTCGACCGCCCCGACGAGTTCGACATCACCCGCGACCCGAACCCGCATCTCGGATTCGGCGGCGGAGGCCCGCACTTCTGCCTCGGCAAGTCGCTGGCCACGCTCGAGATCAACCTCATCTTCAACGCCGTGGCCGACGCCATGCCCGACCTGCGCCTGGCCGGCGACCCGCGCAGGCTCCGCTCCGCCTGGCTCAACGGCGTCAAGGAACTCCAGGTCACCACCGGCTGACCGCGGGCGGCCGCACGCCGGCCCAGGGAGGCAGGGGCTGTCCCCCTACGCCACGCCCCTGCCTCCCTGCGTAGCCTCGACTCGCTGCACGGCGCGTACCGCATCGGCGCCCGCATCGCCTTACGGCGCGCCAAGCGCGTCGGCCGGCGGTACAACCCCTCTCCCACCCTGAGCATGACCTTCGCCGACGCGCTCTTCCATACGCCGACGAGCTGGAGGCCCTGTCCAGGGAGGGCTGTCTGGAGGTGCAGTCGCACTCCGCCGCCCGTCTGGGCTCCCTGCACCGGCGCATCCTGCATCTGCGCTTCAGGGCCGGTGGTGTTCGGCCGGCAGCCGCGCATGGCCGACCTCGCCCTTCGCCTGCGCCGGGACCGTCCCGCTCGTGAGACGGGCGCGCGGCCCGCACAGCAGGTACGTGAGCCCGAAGCCCGCGCCGACGACCGTCGCGCCGCCCACGGCGTCGAGCACCCAGTGGTTACCGGTCGCGATGATCGCGGAGATGGTGAACAGGGGGTGCAGCAGTGCAATCGCCTTCATCCACCGCTTCGGGGCGAGGATCGCGATGACGAGCCCGCACCACAGAGACCAGCCGAAGTGCAGCGAGGGCATGGCCGCGTACTGGTTGGTGAGCGCGGTCAGCGTCCCGTAGTCCGGCTTGGAGAAGTCCTGGACGCCGTGCAACGTGTCGATGAAGCCGAGCGAGGGCATCAGGCGCGGCGGGGCCAGCGGGTAGAACCAGAAGCCGATCAGGGCGAGCACCGTGGCGAAGCCGAGCGCCGAGCGGGCCCAGCGGTACTGGGCGGGCCTGCGGACGTAGAGGATGCCGAGGACGCACAGCGGCACGATGAAGTGGAACGACTCGTAGTAGAAGTTGAAGAACGACTTGAGCCACGGGACGTGCACCACCGCGTGGTTGACCCAGTGCTCGATGTCGATGTGGAAGAACTTCTCCAGGGAGTGGACCTGCGTGCCGTGCGCCTCGGCGGTGGCCCGGCCCCCGGTGGTCGTGCCGCCCGTGGCGGCGAGCCTGACCTGCTGGTACGCGTAGTAGCCGACGCGGATCAGAAGCAGTTCGAGCAGCAGGTTCGGGCGGGTCAGGACCCGGCGCCAGAACGGCATGAGCGGGACCCGTGACCAGCGCGACGGGACGGGCTTCGCGTACGCGGTGGGGATGGGCGCGCGGTACTCGGGCGCGGTGCGGGACAGGAACGGGACGAGCGTGGCCGCGGCGACCGCGGCGATCAGCACAACGTTGTCGCGCAGCGGATCCGCGAGCGCCGTGCCCGGCAGCAGCATCCTCGCGGGCAGCGTCATCACGAGAATGACCGCGACCGGCCACACGTACCGGTCGGACGCCTTCCTGCCGACGCGGCCGACCACGGCGAGCAGCACCCACAGGAGCTGGTGCTGCCAGGTCGTCGGCGACACGGCGACGGCGACGCAGCCGGTCAGGGCGACGGCGAGGAGGAGCTGTCCGTCCTGCGCGTAGCTCACCGCGCGCCGCAGGCCGACGACCGCGACGGCGGAGCCGAGGAGCAGGAAGAGCCCGATCTCGAGGGGGCCCTCCAGGCCGAAGCGCAGGAGTGCGCCGTGCAGCGACTGGTTGGCGAGCCCGTCAGGGCTCGAACCGAGTCCCGCTCCCGCGACGTGGTGCACCCAGTACGTCCACGAGTCGTGCGGCATCGCGGCCCACGCGAGGAGCGTGCACGCCGCGAACGTGACGCCCGAGGACACGGCGGCGCGCCGCCGCCCGGTGAACCACAGGAGCGGCGCGAAGAGGAGGACGGTCGGCTGGAGGGCGGCGCCGATGCCGATGAGCAGCCCCGAGCTCTTCTCGCCGCGGGCGGTGAAGCAGCCGAGCAGGACGAGGAGGACCGGGATGATGCTGGTCTGGCCGAGATGCAGGGTGTTGCGCACCGGCAGCGACAGCATCAGGAGGCTGACCGCGACCGGGGCGGCGAGGAGCGAGGTGCGCCGGGTGACGGGCCTGGGCAGGGCGCGCGCGGCGACGAGACCGAGGACGACGACGAGGCCGAGCGTCCCGAAGGTCCAGGCCCAGCCCAGCGCCTGCTCGGCGCCCCGCGCGAGCGGCTTCAGGACCAGTCCCCCGAACGGGGTACCGGTGAACCGGTCGGCATCGTAGAGGGAGTCCTTCACGTGGAGGACGCCTTCAGGACCGATCCAGGTCTCCAGGTCCGTGAGCCGCTCCCCGCTCGGCGTGCTCAGGACGGCCACGACCTGCCGCACCGCGAGCACCGCGGCGATCAGCCAGAGGCCCGCCCGGACCATGCCCAACCGCACTGTCGCGGCCCCCGCCACCAAGGCTTTGCCCGGTCCATGCTCCACGTTCGCCACGCGCCGTCGGCCCTCCCGCCATGCGTACTGTCCCAAGAGGCTCGCACTTCCCCCGGGGTGAGACGCAGGCAACCCTCGCTTCACCTGAGCGTCCACCGGTTTTTGACCGGAAGACGATGACGCGCGGCCTGTGGGGTCTGCGTGGTTGCGGTCGAGGGCCGCGACAAAGCTCACAGATCTGTCCGTTTACGCCGCGCCGGAACCGGGGCGTCATGCCTGGCCGGACCCACTTTTCCCACGGTGCGCGACGGTTCGAACACTACCCGCAATGATCGCGCATGCCCCTATGGTCGATTTCTGGCCGCCCCGCCGTGGGCGGCTTCGTCCGTCCCCACGCGGACATGTCCCTGTCCCCGTCGAAAGCAGGCGAGCAGACCCTTGTCGAGTGCCCTAAGCGTCGCAGCCAGGACCACCGCCCCCGCGAAGGGCGCCTCCCCCGACGTCACCGTCACCGATCCAGCGCTGGTCAAGCGCGCGGTCAAGGCGGCGGCGCTCGGCAATGCGATGGAGTGGTTCGACTTCGGTGTCTACAGCTACATCGCCGTCACCCTCGGCAAGGTCTTCTTCCCGTCGGGCAACCCCACGGCCCAGCTCCTGTCGACGTTCGGCGCCTTCGCGGCGGCGTTCCTCGTCCGTCCGATCGGCGGCATGGTCTTCGGACCGCTCGGCGACCGCGTCGGCCGGCAGAAGGTCCTCGCCGTCACCATGATCATGATGGCGGCGGGCACGTTCGCGATCGGCCTGATCCCGTCGTACGCGACGATCGGCGTCTGGGCGCCGATCCTGCTGCTCCTGGCCCGTCTGGTGCAGGGCTTCTCGACCGGCGGTGAGTACGGCGGCGCGTCCACCTTCATCGCCGAGTACGCGCCCGACAAGAAGCGCGGCTTCTTCGGAAGCTGGCTGGAATTCGGCACCCTCGCCGGATACATCGGCGGCGCCGGCCTCGTGACCCTGATGACGGCGCTGCTCTCCTCGGACGACCTGCTCTCCTGGGGCTGGCGCATCCCGTTCCTGATCGCGGGCCCGATGGGCATCATCGGCCTCTATCTGCGCATGCGGCTGGAAGAGACCCCGGCGTTCGCGGCCGAGCTGAAGAACGCGCACGAGTCGGAGAAGGCCCGGTCCAAGGTCAAGGTGCGCGACATGATCACCGGCCAGTGGAAGGCGCTGCTCCTGTGCGTCGGCCTGGTCCTCGTCTTCAACGTCACCGACTACATGCTCCTGTCGTACATGCCGAGCTACCTCACCAGTGAGCTCCACTACGACGAGACGCACGGCCTCCTCGTGGTCCTCGCCGTGATGGCGCTGATGATGATCGTCCAGCCGTTCGCGGGCGCGCTCTCCGACCGTGTCGGCCGCCGCCCGGTGATCGCCGCGGGCTGCGTCGGGTTCCTCGCGCTGTCCGTGCCGGCCCTGCTCCTGATCCGCGAGGGCTCCCTGTGGGCCATCGCCCTCGGCATGGGCGCGCTCGGCCTGCTCCTGGTCTGCTTCACGTCGGCGATGCCGTCCGCGCTGCCCGCGCTCTTCCCGACCCGGGTGCGCTACGGCTCGCTGTCGATCGGCTTCAACATCTCCGTCTCGCTCTTCGGCGGCACGACCCCGCTGGTCGTCACCGCTCTCATCGGGGCGACCGGGAACATGATGATGCCCGCGTACTACATGATGGCCGCGGCCGTCATCGGCGGTGTCGCGGTGTGGTTCATGACCGAGTCGGCACGCCGCCCGCTGCCGGGCTCGCTGCCCGCGGTCGAGCCCTGCGACCTGCCGCGGCCCGTGACCGCTACAGCCGCGTAACACCCGCAACCGCGCTCCCCCGCGCGCCGTCTGCTCCCTCGCCGCACACGGCACAAAGACACAGGGCGCGACATCGGGGGCCGGCATGAGAACCGCACAACCACTGACCTTGAGGGCCAGGGCGCTGCTGACAGCCCTGGCCCTCATGGCGTTCCAGACCGCCGCGCTCGTGTCACCGGCGTACGCGTGCGGATGCGGCGCGATGGTGCCGCCCGCGGGCACGGACCTCACCGTGTACGACGAGACGTCCGCGGTGCGCTGGGACGGGCACGTCGAGCAGATCGTGATGAGCCTGTCGGTGAGCGGCAACGTGCGCGACGCCGCCTGGATCATGCCCGTACCGCACCGCGCGTCCGTCGAACTCGGCGACCCGGGGCTCTTCTCGCAGCTGAGCGAGGTGACGGCGCCGGTCGAGCGGACCCGGCACCACTTCTGGCCCGGCGCCGACGACTGGCCCTTCGGCGGCGGGAACGGCGACGGCGCCTCGGCCGGCGCCCCCGCGCCCGGCGGCCCCGTCGAGGTGGTCGGCCGAGAGCACCTCGGACCGTTCGACGTCGCCCGCCTCACCGCGACCGACCCCGGCGCACTCGCCGGCTGGCTCGACGAGAACGGTTTCCGGCTCCCCGACCGTCTCGACAACGCGCTGCGCCCGTACGTCGGCCAGGGCTGGGAGTACGTGGCGATCCGCCTCGCGCCCGCCGACGGCGACAGCGTGCTCGGCGGCGCCCTCGACCCGCTTCACCTCACCTTCGCCAGCGACCGCCCCGTCTACCCGATGCGGCTGTCGAAGCTCGCCCGCACCGAACAGCACCTGCGCCTGTACGTGCTCTCCGCTCACCGCATGGAGCCGCGCTCCAGGATCGGCGGCGGCGCCCCGGAGGTCACGTACGCGGGCCGGATCCCGGCCGGGACCGGCGGGCCGCTGCCCGAATTCGCGGGCGGCGAGAGGTACTTGACCGCGCTCACCCAGGATTTCCCGCAGCCGTCGCGCATTGACGACGACCACGAACTGCGGCGCACCGCGAGCGACGCCACGCACCGCAGCGTCGTGTGGGACGACGAACTCCTCACCGCCGGGGGCGTCCCGGTGTGGCTGCTCACCGTTGCGCTGCCCGTGGCCCTGCTCCTGCCGGCGGCCGCCGTCCTGTGGTTCCGGCGGCGCCCCCGTCGGCCGGTGCCGCCCCCGCCGCCGGTGCACGCCCCGCCGCCGTTGGGCTGAATCCCGCCCGGGCCGCCGCCGCGTGCGCCCATGATGGGGCCATGGCTGAGCATGCATCCGAAGAGCAGTGGACCGCCGTCGACGACTACCTGACCGGCCTCCTCGCCCCCGGCGACGAGGCTCTGACGGCGGCCCTCGCGGACAGCGAGGCGGCGGGCCTCCCGCACATCGCCGTCGCCCCGAACCAGGGCAAGTTCCTCCACCTGATCGCACAGATCCAGGGCGCGCGCCGCGTCCTGGAGATCGGCACGCTCGGCGGGTACAGCACGATCTGGCTGGCCCGCGCCCTGCCCGCCGACGGCGTCCTCGTCACCCTCGAGTACGACCCCCGGCACGCCGAGGTGGCCCGCGGCAATCTCGCCCGCGCCGGCCTCGACAAGATCGCCGAGGTGCGGGTCGGCCCCGCCCTCGACTCGCTGCCCGGCGTCGCGGCCGACCACCCCGACCCCTTCGACCTCGTCTTCATCGACGCCGACAAGGCCAACAACCCGCACTACGTCGAGTGGGCGCTGCGCCTGACCCGCCCCGGCAGCGTGATCATCGTCGACAACGTGGTGCGCGGCGGCCGCGTGACGGACGACTCCGATGCGGCCCCCGACATCCGCGGCACCCGCACCGCGCTCCGGATGATCGCCGACCACCCGAGGCTGGACGGCACGGCGGTCCAGACGGTGGGCAGCAAGGGCTACGACGGCTTCGCGCTGGCCCGCGTACTGCCGTAGTGCCGTAGTGCCGTTCCTGACGCCCTGACAGCCTTACGGTCCTACGTCCTTACGGCGGCCTGACGAATCATCACATCTCGTGGTAGAAGCCCACGTTCACGCTGCGGGGCTCATTGCGGTCCAGGACCACGACCTCACCGGACGCACCCGGTGCGAGAGCCGCGGCCCCTCCGTACGCGAGGGGCCGCGGCTCCCCGCCCGTCAGCGTGAGGCGCACCTCGGACGAGGGCTCGTGGTGCGAGCCGCGCAGCCAGAACACGGACCAGGCGCCGTCCTGCCCGCAGCGGAACTCCAGATGGACGCGCGAGACGAACAGCCAGTCGTCGGGCGTCGCGAGCCGGCACACGTTCCGGTCACGCCCCACGCGCAGCACGGCTCCCGCCTCGCTCGGCGCGTCGGCCATCAGCATCCCGGCCGTCGCACCCGCGTCCGCCCCCGCGACGGAGGCCATGGTCAGCTCCAGCACCCGCACAGCTCCTTCGGTCTTTCGCGGCCCGTCGGTACCGGGTCCGCCGACGCCGCATCCTAAGTTGTCCCCTGCCCCTACGGGATGCCCTCTGGGACAATGGGCCCATGACCGAACGCAAGCCACCCGACGTCAGCTTCGAGTCATGGGTCGACAAGCAGATCCGCGACGCGGAGCGCGCAGGAGACTTCTCCCACCTCGCCGGAGCCGGCAAGCCGCTGCCGAGCACGGCCGACACGACGTACGACGAGAACTGGTGGATCAAGCAGAAGATGGCCCGCGAGGGCTTCTCCGTGCTGCCCCCGTCGCTCGCCCTGCGCAAGGAGGCCGAGGACGCACTCGCCGAGGCGGCGCAGGCCCCCTCCGAACGGATCGTCCGCAAGATCATCACGGACATCAACGACAAGATCCGCGACATGATGTTCAAGCCCCCGCCGGGCCCGCCGCTCGGCCTGAAGCCGTACGACGTCGAGGAGATCGTCCGCGACTGGCACGAGCGACGCGGGGCGCACGGGGCCTGACGCCGATCTCACGCGCCGGTGCGCGAGGATGGGCGCCATGAGCATCGTGAAGATCAACGTCCTGACCGTCCCGGCTGAACAGCGGGAAACCCTGGAGAAGCGCTTCGCCTCGCGCGCGGGCGCGGTGGAGAACTCGGACGGGTTCGAGTGGTTCGAGCTGCTGCGCCCGATCGAGGGCACGGACGACTACCTGGTGTACACGCGGTGGCGCGACGAGGCGTCGTTCACCGCGTGGATGGAGGGCTCCATGAAGGAGGCCCACCAGGGTGGCGCCGACCGCCCGAAGCCGGCCTCGAGCAGCTCCTCGGTGTGGTCCTTCGAGGTGGCGCAGCAGGCTTCGCCCAAGTCGTAGCGGCCTAGGACCGGTCCGCTTCGGGATCCTCCGTGAGCACCAACCAGCGCCGCCCGTCGATGAGTTCGCGGGCGGCGTCCAGGTGTCCGGCGTGGCAGGCGGTCTCGGTGATGACGTGCAGCAGGACGTCCCGGTGGCTGTGCAGGTGCGGTGGTCCGAAGAGGTGGTGCGGCCACCAGGCGAGGGGCGCGTCCGCGGGGGTGGCGGTGATGATCGCGTCCGCGCGGTCCGTCTCGCGGCGGTACCGCTCGAGGACGTCGGCCGCCGGCACGTCCGGGGCGACCTGCCAGGCGTCCTCGGTGGCGTCGAGACCGTCGATGACTGACTGATCACCCGTCAGAACCGCCTGGAACCAGAAGCGTTCGACGTCGAGAGCCAGGTGCTGGACCAGTCCCAGACACGACCAGCCGGACGGCAGCACGGGTCGCCGCAGCGCCTCGGGGCCGAGCCCGTCGATGATGCCCAGGATGTGGCGGCGCTGTCCGCGCAGAGCGTTGAGCAGCGCCTCGATCTCGGCGGCGCCCGTCTCGTCGCAGGTCGCCTCGGTCTTTGCCACGTCGGTCGCAGGTACATCCGGTACGTCGGTCACAGGTACGTCGGTCACAGAAACAGAGCATGTCCGAACCCCCGGTACCTGTACAGGTCGAAACCCGCTTGCGTCCGGCGCCGTCCCTTCGCCGACAATGCCCGCATGAACTCGCCGTGGACCGTCACCCCCGAGCCGTTCGACTCCGCCGTCGCCGCGGACCTGTGGCGCGCGTACTACACGGAGGTCAGCGACCGCTGGTACCTGCTGCACGAGGGGCACACGACCGACCCCGACGAGCTGGAGCGCGAGGTCGCCGCCGACACGGGGGCCTATCTCGCGGCGCCGGGCGGGGTGCTGCTGGTCGCGCGGTACCGGGGCGAGCCCGCCGGGACCGCGGGCGTGCGGATGATCGACGCCTCGACCGGCGAGCTGAAGCGCGTCTTCGTACGGCCCCAGATGCGCGGGAAGGGCGGCGGCTCCGTGCTGCTCGCGGAGGTCGAGAACTCCGCGCGGGGTCTCGGCGCCGAGCGGGTCGTGCTCGACACGCGGGGCGACCTGGTGGAGGCCCGCATGCTGTACGCGCGCCACGGCTACCGGGAGACGGCCCCGCACAACGACGAGGAGTTCGCCGAGCACTGGTTCACCAAGAAGCTCCGCTGACGAGCCTGATGAGGAGCCGGGCCCGGAGCGCCTGAGCCGTGGCGTCAGGGGCCGGCCGTCAGGCCGTCGTGCGGACGCTCCGCGTCCGACCCGCACAGCTCCGCGTTGAGCTCCTCCACCAGTTTCACCAGGTCCGTCGGGCGGTCCGGGCCCCACCAGTCACCCAGCAGTTCGGCGAGCGACTCCTCGCGGGACGCGGACAGCCGCGCGGCGACCTCGCGGCCCTCGTCGGTGAGGACGAGGTCGACACCCACGCGCGTGGCGAGACGCCGTTCCTCCACCTGACGTGCCGCCGCGATGATCACGGGCAGCGGTACGGCGCTGTGTTCGGCGAGCGCCGCCGGCTCCGCCCACCCGTACCGCTTGATGCGCAGCAGGAGCCAGCTCGCGGCGGGCAGCAGGTCGTAGCCCGCCCGTTCGGTGATCTTCTCGTAGATCTCGCGGCGGCCCTCCCGGGTGCCGAGCACCGACAGGGCCCGCGCCACCTCGTCGCGCGACGAGCGCTGTACGGGGTTGCTGGCCAGGGTCTCCGTCGCGTCCGGCGCGGTGACCGAGCCGCGCAGCTTGTCCTCACGCAGGAACCAGGCCAGTACGAAAGCGACGAGGGCGACCGGGGCGGCGTAGAGGAAGACGTCCGTGATGGACGACGCGAAGGCGTGCAGGACCGGTCCGCGTACGGCGGGGGGCAGGCCGCCGATGCCTCGTGGGTCCGACTGGAGCGCGTTCACGTCGACGCCGGGCGGCAGGCCGCGGCCCGCGAGGGCGTCCGTGAGTTTGTCGCCCAGGCGGCTCGAGAAGATCGTGCCGAAGATCGCGACGCCGAAGGAGGCGCCGATGGAGCGGAAGAACGTCGCGCCGGAGGTGGCGACGCCCAGGTCCTCGTACGAGACGGCGTTCTGCACGATCAGGACGAGGACCTGCATGACGAGGCCGAGACCCAGGCCGAAGACGAAGAAGTAGGCGCTCATCTCGCCCGTCGAGCTGTTCTCGTCGAGCTGGTGCAGGAGGAGCAGACCGATGGTGGTGACGCCGGTGCCGACGACGGGGAAGACCTTCCAGCGGCCCGTACGGCTGACGATCTGGCCGGACGCCGTCGAGGAGAGCAGCAGTCCGATGACCATCGGCAGCATGTGCACGCCGGACAGCGTCGGCGAGATGCCCTGGACGACCTGGAGGAACGTCGGCAGATACGTCATCGCGCCGAACATGGCGAAGCCGACGACGAAGCTGATCACCGCGGAGAGCGTGAACGTGCGGATGCGGAACAGCTTCAGCGGCAGGACCGGCTCGGCGGCCCGCCGCTCGACCTGGACGAACACCACCGCGAGGACCACACCGAGTACGACGAGGCCGATGATCTGCGCCGAGTCCCAGGCCCAGGTCGTTCCGCCGAGCGAGGCGACCAGGACCAGGCACGTCGCCACGGCGGCGATCAGGAAGGTGCCGAGGTAGTCGATCGTGTGCTTGGCGGAGCGTACGGGGATGTGGAGCGTGGTCGCGATGACGACGAGCGCGACGACACCGATGGGCAGGTTGACGTAGAAGACCCAGCGCCAGCTGAGGTGTTCGGTGAAGAGCCCGCCGAGCAGCGGGCCCAGCACGCTCGTCGCGCCGAAGACCGCACCGAACAGGCCCTGGTACCTGCCCCGGTCACGGGGCGGGACGATGTCGCCGACGATCGCCATGGACAGGACCATCAGTCCGCCGCCGCCCAGTCCCTGGAGGGCGCGGAAGCCGATCAGCTGCGGCATGTTCTGCGCCATGCCGCACAGCGCCGAGCTGACCAGGAAGATCACGATGGCGATCTGGAAGAGCTTCTTGCGACCGTACTGGTCGCCGAGCTTGCCCCACAGGGGCGTGGCGGCCGTCGACGCCAGCAGATACGCGGTCACGACCCAGGACAGGTGTTCGAGGCCGCCGAGGTCGCTGACGATGGTCGGCAGCGCCGTCGAGACAATGGTCTGGTCGAGCGCCGCGAGAAGCATGCCGAGCAGCAGCGCACCGATCGAGACCATCACGCTGCGGGGGGCATGGCCGCCGCCGATCGTGGAGCTGGTGCGGTCAACGCCGGGGCCTGCCGTCAGGTCCGTGCGGGGAAGGCCCCCGCTAGCGTCCTGGGTCATGGACACCTCCTGAGACACCGCGCCGGACACTGCCGGCGGGGGCTCTGCCATGTACCAGGATGGTGGGTGAGTCCCGGTTTGGCCTGTTGAGACCGGGGCGCCCAGGAGGGGTGCGGCGGCGCGGGCCGGGCTGATGGCGCGTCGCGGGCCGGGCTACGGTGCGTCGCGGCCCGGCGGACGGTGGGTCGCGGCCCGGCGGACGGTGCGGCGCGGGGCCCGCCGGCACAGTTGCAGCCGATACAGATATAAGGGTGCGGGCTCGCCGCTACAGGGGTGCGGGTCAGCCGATGTGGAGCAGGATCTCTCCGGCGGCGCCCGCCTCGACCCACACCTGCGTCAGGTCGTCCACGGCCACCGTGGGGCCGTGCGCGCCCGCGCGCGGGCCGACGCCGACGACGCGCATCCCGGCGGCGCGGCCGGCCGCGATCCCGGCCTCCGAGTCCTCGAAGACGACGCAGTCGGTCGGGTCGATGCCCAGCTCGGCGGCGCCCTTGAGGAACCCCTCGGGGTCGGGCTTGCTGGCGCCGACGCTCTCGGCGGTGATGCGCAGGTCGGGCTGGGTGAGGCCGGCGGCGGCCATGCGGCGGGTGGACAGGGCCACGTCGGCCGAGGTCACCAGAGCGTGCGCGAGACCGCCCTCGCGCAGGGACGCCATGAACTGTGCGGCGCCCGGCACGGGGACGACACCGTCGACGTCGGCGGTCTCCTCGGCGAGCATGCGCGCGTTCTCGGCGTGGTTCTCGGCCATGGGACGGTCGGGCAGGAGGAGCGCCATGGACGCGTAGCCCTGGCGGCCGTGAACCACCTTCATGACCTCGACGGCGTCGAGCCCGTGGAGGGCCGCCCAGCGGTGCCAGCAGCGCTCGACCACCGCGTCGGAGTTGACCAGCGTGCCGTCCATGTCGAGCAGAAGGGCGCGGGCGGACAGAACAGTGGCGGCCGTCATCGGCAGGGTCCTCCAGGCGTAGGAACAAGGTGACCCCGCCCACCGGTCAGGGTGAATGGGCGGGAGCCACTTTGTTCCTCAACTGTACAAAACAGGGTGGCGACTACGCCAGCGGCCCTGGTCAGGGCCGGATCCACGGCTTACGCCACCGCTTCGTAGAGGCTCCACACGCCCATGCCGAGCATCAGGACCGCGGCGATCTTCGTGATGAGCGCGAGCGGCACCCGCTTCATCAGGGCCTTGCCGCCGACGATGCCGAGGCCCCCGACGGCCCACAGGGCGAGGACGGCGCCGAGGCCGACGGAGAGCGGGTTGTCGTAGCGGGCGGCGAGGTTCGCGGTCATGATCTGCGTCAGGTCACCGAACTCCGCGACCAGGATGAGCATGAAGCCCGCGCCGGAGACCTTCCAGAAGCTCTGGTCCTTGGGCTTGCGGACCTCTTCCTCCTCCTCGTCCTTCTTCATCAGGAGGACGGCCGCGCCGCCGAGGAACAGCACACCGGTCAGGGCGTGCACGAGCTGCTGCGGCAGCAGGGTCAGGACACTGCCCGCGGCGACGGCCAGCGCGACATGGACGGCGAAGGCGGCGGCGACACCGGCGAAGACGTACGAGGCGCGGTAGCGCGTGCCGAGGACGAGTCCGGCGAGCGCGGTCTTGTCGGGGAGTTCGGCCAGGAAGACGATGCCGAAGACGACCGCCATCACGCTGATGCTGATCAAGATTCCTCAATCGGTCGGGCTGCCCCGCCGAGAGTCATGCAGTCCTTGACGACACCTCGGCACGGCAGCGCTCAGGCGCGCACACAGGTGTGCACACGGATGAATCACTGCTTTGCCGAAGGTCTCGCTGGCCGGACCGGGTGTACGGGTCCTGCCTCCGGGCGCCGGCTCAGAACGAGCTGAGCAGTATGTCGACGGTCCGGCGAAGAGCTACTCCCCTTCTGCGCCGTCCATCGTACGCGAACTGCTGAGCGAATCAGCATGACCCGCGTCACGCCCGTACGCGCCACCCCGGCACCACCGGCCCGCACCCCACGTCACACCCGCTCCCCGGAAGTCGCGTCCGCCCCCTTGATGTGTACGCGTCGTTGACGCGACCCTGTCACTCGGCGCACATCTCCCGGAAACCCCGGAGCGCCAGCATGGCCGGGCCCGCTCGGCCAACTTCCCCCCACTTCAAGGGAGTTCACATGCGCATGTTCTACGCGCGTCGACGCGCCGCCGCACTCGGCGCCGTCACCGCCGTCGTCTCCGCCCTCACTCTGCTGAACGGCCCGGCCGCGCAGGCCTCTCCCCCGACCCCGGTCAGCGGGGCCACCGCCCGCACGTACCTCTCCGAGCTCACGGTCAAGGCCGAGGGCTCCTCCGACGGCTACAGCCGCGACCTCTTCCCGCACTGGATCACCCAGTCCGGGACCTGCAACACCCGCGAGGTCGTCCTCAAGCGCGACGGCACGAACGTCGTGACGGACTCCAGCTGTGCCGCCACGTCCGGCAGTTGGTACTCCGAGTACGACGGCGCGACCTGGAGCGCGGCGGCCGACGTCGACATCGACCACGTGGTGCCGCTCTCCGAGGCCTGGAAGTCCGGCGCCAACGCCTGGACGACCGCCCAGCGCCAGGGTTTCGCCAACGACCTCACGCGCCCCCAGCTCATCGCCGTCACGGACAACGTCAACCAGTCCAAGGGCGACCAGGACCCGGCCAAGTGGATGCCGTCGCGCACCGCGTACAAGTGCACCTATGTCCGCATGTGGGTGCAGGTGAAGCACTACTACAACCTCTCGGTGGACTCCGCCGAGAAGAGTGCGCTGACCTCGTACCTCAGCGGCTGCTGACCCCTGGGGCCGAAGACCTGAACCCCGGCTTCCCGGAACCACCCCGCCGGCCTCCGTCGTTCCGTACCGTACGGGGCGACTGAGGAGGCTGATCACGTGGCACGGCTGCGACTTGGACCGCTGCTGAGATACGTGGACGAGTCGTCGGCGACCGTCTGGGTCGAGGCGAGCCGTCCGTGCACCGCCGAAGTGCGCTGCGCGGACGGCTCGTCCGGCCGCGCCCGCACGTTCCAGATCTGCGGCCACCACTACGCGCTGATCCCGGTGACCGGCCTCACGCCGGGCAGCGCGACGGCCTACGAGGTGCTGCTCGACGGCGTTCAGGTCTGGCCGCTCGCAGACTCGCCCTTTCCGCCGAGCACGATCCGCACGCCCGCGTACGACGACGCGGCCCGCCCCGTCCGTATCGCGTTCGGCTCGTGCCGCTGGGCCGCGCCGCCCGCCGACGACCACGACCC
This sequence comes from Streptomyces sp. NPDC055400, assembly GCF_053644375.1. NCBI lineage: Bacteria > Bacillati > Actinomycetota > Actinomycetes > Kitasatosporales > Streptomycetaceae > Streptomyces > Streptomyces sp. NPDC055400. The sequence continues at coordinate 256,291 of NZ_JBSHLM010000010.1, forward strand.
CGTCGGCCCGGACGCCCTGGACACGCTGGCCACCGAACTCGCCGCCGCGCCCGACGCCGAGCGCCGCCCCGATGTACTGCTCCTGCTCGGCGACCAGGTCTACGCGGACGAGACCTCACCGGCGACCCGCCGCTATCTCGCCGCCCGCCGCGACCTGCGCGACGCCCCGGGCAACCAGGTCGCGGACTACGAGGAGTACACCCGGCTCTATGACGAGTCCTGGCTCGACCCCGACGTGCGCTGGCTGCTGTCCACCGTCCCCTCCTGCATGATCTTCGACGACCACGACGTCATAGACGACTGGAACACCAGCGCCTCCTGGCTCGCGGAGATACGGGCCACCGACTGGTGGAACGAGCGGATCCTCAGCGGCCTCATGTCGTACTGGGTCCATCAGCACCTGGGCAATCTGGCGCCCGCCGAACTGGCCGCCGACCCCGTCTACGCGGCGGTGCGCGCGGACCCCGACGGGACGGACGTGCTCAGGGAGTTCGCCGCCCGCGCGGATGCCGACCCGGCCTCCGTGCGATGGAGCTACCGGCGCGACTTCGGCCGCGTGCGGCTCCTGATGGTCGACACGCGGGCCGCCCGCGTGCTGGCCGAGCCGGACCGGTCGATGCTCGATCCGACGGAGACGGCGTGGCTGCGGGAGCAGGCGCTGGAGTCCCCCGGCGCGTACGACCATCTCCTGATCGGAACCTCGCTGCCCTGGCTGCTGCCGCATCTCGTGCACGACGCCGAGGGGTGGAACGCCGCGCTGTGCCGGGGCGAGCGCGGCGCGCGGTGGGCCCGGTTCGGCGAAAAGCTGCGCAGGCGGGCCGACTTGGAGCACTGGGCCGCGTTCCCCGCGTCGTTCGACGCGCTGACGGCGCTGATCGCCGAGGCGGGCGGCGGCGAGGACGCGCCGGCGACGGTGTGCGTGCTCTCCGGCGACGTCCACCACGCGTACGTCGCCGAACCCGCCTGGCCCGCCGGCACACCGGCCCCGGCCGCGCGCGTCCTCCAGCTGACCTGCTCGCCGCTGCACAACTCCATCCCCGGCTCGATAAAGCTCGGATTCCGCTTCGGCTGGAGCCGCTTCGGCCGCGCCCTCGGACGGCGCTTCGCCCGGCACGGCCGGCTCACCACTCCCCCGGTCTCCTGGCGCAAGACGGGCGGGCCCTGGTTCGGCAACCAGCTGATGACACTGACGCTGCGAGGTCGCGCGGCGCGACTACGGCTCCAGGAGGCGCAGCCGGTGCCGGGCGGAAAGCCCCGGCTGCGGGAAGCGGCGGACATCGTGATGCGTGAATGACCTCACCGAGTGAGCGAGTGACGTACCGAGTCAGTGACCGTACTGAGTGAATGGCGTGAATGACCGTGCGTGACCAGGCCTGTCGCCCACGGGGCCGCCCGGTGAAGATACGGCGCACACCCGGACTCCGCTCTTCCCTTGACAGGGCGACCCGGCATGATGAGCGGACGTTCCGCTTCCAGCAGCCACCCACGCCCCTGGAGTCCCTCTTTGTCCGCAGTGTGCTCGGCGCCGGCCGCAGCGATAGTCGGCGCGGGCCCGCGCGGCACCAGCGTCCTCGAACGACTCTGTGCCTCCGCCTGCGAGCTCCTGCCGCCCGGCGCCCGTCTCACCGTCCACGTCGTCGATCCGGCGCCGCCGGGAGCGGGCAGTGTCTGGCGCACATCGCAGGCACCTGAACTCCTGATGAACACTGTCGCCTCACAGGTCACGCTGTTCACCGACGACAGCGTGGACTGCTCGGGTCCGGTACGCCGGGGCCCGAGCCTGCATGAGTGGGCCCAGCACCAGGGACTCCCCCTAGGCCCCGACGACTATCCGTCCCGCGCCCTCTACGGCGCGTACCTGGAATGGGTGTTCGCCGACACCGTGGGCTGCGCGCCCGACGCCCTACGCGTTCAGGTGCACCGGGCGCGAGCCGTGCGCCTCGACGACGCGAACGACGGCCGCCAGACCCTCGTACTCGACAACGGGCGGGAACTGACCGGCCTGTCCGCCGTCGTCCTCGCCCAGGGCCACCTGCCCGCGGCGGCGAGCGCCGCGCAGACGCGCCTCACCGAGTACGCGCTCCGCCACGGCCTGCGCCACGTGCCGCCCGCCAACCCGGCCGATCTGGACCTCTCCGCCCTCGCCCCGGGTGAAGCCGTCGTGCTGAGGGGGCTCGGCCTCAACTTCTTCGACCACATGGCGCTGCTCACCGAGGGCCGCGGCGGACGCTACCGCCGCACGTCCGCGGGGGAGTTGCGGTACAAGCCCTCGGGCCGCGAGCCGCGTCTGTACGCCGGTTCGCGCCGCGGCATCCCGTACCAGGCGCGCGGCGACAACGCCAAGGGCGCGTACGGGCGTCACGAACCGGCCGTCCTCACCGCCGAGGTCATCGCGCGCTTCCGCAAGCGCGCGGACTCGGGGGACGCGCCGGACTTCCTCGGCGAGATCTGGCCACTCGTCGCGAAGGAGGTGGAGACCGTCTATTACGAGACACTGCTGCGCCGCGCGGGCGCGGGGGACGCCGGTTTCCGCGAAGGCTTCCTCGCCGCGCCGCACCAGAGTTCCGAAGAGGCCGACGTCCTGTACGAGTTCGGGATCCCGGAAGGTGTCCGCTGGTCCTGGGACCGCATCTCCCGGCCGCACGCGGAGTTGCGCTTCGGCTCGCCCGACGCGTGGCGGACCTGGCTCCTGGCCCATCTGCGCGAGGACGCGGCGCACGCCGCGCTCGGCAACGTGGACGGCCCCGTGAAGGCCGCCCTGGACGTGCTGCGCGACCTGCGCAACGAACTGCGCCAGGCCGTCGACCACGGCGGGATCGGCGGCGGTTCGCGCCGCGACCACCTCGACCGCTGGTACACCCCGCTCAACGCCTTCCTGTCGATCGGCCCGCCCCGGCGGCGCATCGAGGAGATGACCGCGCTCGTCGAGTCCGGCGTCCTGACGGTGATCGGGCCGCGCCTCGACGTGCGGACCGAGGACGGCGCTTTCGTCGCGCACTCGCCCGATGTGCCCGGATCATCCGTGAGAGCCACCACACTCGTCGAGGCGCGGCTGCCGGAGACGGACGTGGCGCGCACCGGCGACCAACTGCTCGCCGGGCTCCTGAAGACGGGCCACGTCCGGCCGCACACACTCGACGGTTACGTGACGGGCGGGGTGGATGTGACACCGCGCCCGTACCGTCTGATCGACCGTCAGGGCAGGCCGCACGCACGGCGGTTCGCCATCGGCGTGCCCACGGAGGGGGTGCACTGGGTGACCGCGGCGGGGGCCCGCCCCGGGGTGGATTCGGTGACCTTGTCGGACGCGGACGCGGTCGCGCGAGCGGCCCTGCGGACGGCCGCCGAGGACCGTACGGAGCCCGGCGCGGAGTGCCGGTCATGGCCGAATGTTGAACTTGCAAGCGTTGATTAGGGTCCCCTAACCTGTGGCCTCCATCGGTTCGTCCCCGACCGACACAAGGAGTCCCTCTATGACTGGACGTCTCAACAGCGCCCAGCCCTACGCCCTCGGCCTGTTCCGCATCGTCGTGGGCCTGCTCTTCGCCTGCCACGGCGCCGCCTCGCTCTTCGGCGTCCTCGGCGGAGCGATGGGCGGCGGCACCGTCCCCACGGGCACCTGGCCCGGCTGGTACGCGGCCGTCATCCAGCTCGTCGGCGGCGCCCTCGTCGCCCTCGGCCTCGGCACCCGCGCCGCGGCCTTCATAGCCTCCGGCTCGATGGCCTACGCGTACTTCAAGGTCCACCAGCCGGAGGCCCTGTGGCCGCTCCAGAACGGCGGCGAACCGTCCGCGATGTTCTGCTGGGCCATGCTGCTCCTGGTCTTCACCGGCTCCGGGGCGCTCGGCCTCGACCGGCTCTTCACGGCACGCGGCGAGAGCAAGGCCGAGACGCCGGCCACTTCGGCTTCGAAGTCCGAGCCGGAGCCTGCCGCGGCTTGATGCACGGCCTGCTTGATGGCTTGCCTGCTTGATGGCTTGACCGCTTGATGGGGGTGCCGGCGCGCGAGTGCCGGTATCCCCTCATCTCCCCCGGTGACCCGGTGGCTCGAACAGCACCGGCTCAGCCGACGCCGGCTCGAACGGCACCGTGAAGCACGCGATCCGGGCGCCCGCTCCGCCCGGCATCCCGTGCAGCACCACGGACCGCGCCCCGCCAGGCCTGAACTCCCGCACCCCGTAACGAGCCGGCTCCCCCGCCCCACGGCCCGCCGACCAGCCGCCCGCACTCCCGTGGCCTGCCGTTGCCGGCCGTCCCGCCGCCGGCCACCCCGCTGCCGGCCGCGAGCACGGCCGCCGCCACCGCTCCCGCCGCGATTCCCGCCGCCATCGTCCGCTCCTCCGGCTCGCGCTCTCCCGCTCGCGGGTCCTCCCGCTCCGTAGTTCGTACGGGGCTACCGGGGCGTACCGCGCGTGCGAGGCGGCACCCGAGTGAACGCGATGTGGAGAACACCTGAGCCCCTGGTGACCCTCCAGCCACAACCGAGGCGTACGCTGTACAGCTGTCATCAGCCGCCCCTGCCGCTCCCCGCGACATCGCGGCGTCTGTCGCCGACCGGGGAATTCACGAACACAGATCACGGGGGGTCGCGGTGCTGGAGAGTGTGGGGTCGCTGACCGGCGGTCCGTGGATCTACGCGGTGGTGGCCCTCTCCGTCCTGCTCGACGTGTTCCTGCCCGTCCTGCCGAGCGGCGTCCTGGTCATCACCGCGGCCACCGCCGCGGCGGCCGGCACGGGGACGGCGGCCGGGCAGGTGACGCCCGAGGTGCCGTCCATCCTGGCGCTGATCCTCTCGGCGGCCACGGCGTCGGTACTGGGCGACCTGGTCGCGTACCGCATCGCCTGGCGCGGCGGCGAGCGTCTCGACCGCGCGATCGCCCGCTCCCGCCGCCTGACCCGCGCGCAGGAACGTCTCGGCGGGGCGCTGGCGCGCTCCAGCGGCGGCATCCTCGTGGTCATCGCCCGCTTCGCCCCGGCGGGCCGCTCGATCGTCTCGTTCGCGGCGGGCACGGCTCATCGCCGGGTCCGCGAGTTCCTGCCGTGGTCCGCCCTCGCGGGCGTGGCCTGGGCGGGCTACAGCGTGGCCCTCGGCTACTTCGGCGGCCAGTGGCTCGGCGCGAGCTGGCTGGCCACGGGGGTGTCACTGCTCGCGTTGTTCGCGGCGGGGGCGGGGGCTGCGTTCCTGATGCGGCGACCGGCGGCGGAACGGGCGGGCTGACCCACCCGAGGCTCGCCCCAGGCCCGCCCCAGGCCCGCTCCGGGACCTGGCTCGACCCCTCGCCTAGGCGGCCGGCTCCTGGGCCAACTGGCGTCCCTGGCCACGGATTTCAAGCCCGTCGAGCAGCTCGGCGGTCGCCTGGGCAACGACATCGACGGCCCGGTCGAACACCTCCTTGTTGTGCGCGGCGGGCGCCCGGAAGCCGGACACCTTGCGCACGTACTGCAGGGCTGCGGCCCGGATCTCCTCCTCGGTGGCCTCTTCGGGGAGGACGGGCGGGCGAAGGGTCTTGATGCTGCGGCACATGCCTCCAGTCTCGCGCGCTCCGCCGCCCTCGCGCACACCTTCGCAAAGAACCTGCGTTCGAAACACACGTACGAATGAACACGCCGGCCATCCCTCGCCCCAAGAAATCGAACAGGCGTAGCATTGCCGCGTGGCAGCGACCTATGACTTCCCGAGTGACCTCCTGGCAGGCCAGGAGGAGCTGCACCAGGTCAGGGCGGAGCTCCTGACCCTCCTGAAGCGGCTTCCCTGGTCGGTGGACCCCCTCGACGGGTTCAGCGACGACCACGGCTGGCGCAAGCGCGAGCGCCCCGCATCCCCTGGCTGGACCCCGGACGAACAGGCCGAGGTCGAAAAGCTGCGGCAGCGGGAGCGCGAGCTGGCGGTCTTCGTGACATGCCACCGCTACTGGAAGGACGTATCGGGCCCGGACAAGGTGGACGCCCGCATGTACCTCAAGCGGACCCGCGAGGCCGACGCCCCGGAGTGACCGAACCTCAGCGGATCACCCGAACCTCAGCGGATCACCCCCGGCGACGCTCAAGCCGCCTCACGCATGGCGGCGGCCCACTCGACCACGAGAGCCTCGTACTCCACCCGTTCCTCCGCGCTCAACCGCCCCCCGGCGCGCAGCCAAAGGGCACGTATCTGCTCGTTCACCTCGGCGGCAGTCCGCACGGTCGCGGGTTCGGAAGTCGTGGCCATAACGTGAAGCCTACGTCCACGCACGTGAAGGCCGCGTGAAACCCCCGCGGAGTGACGGAAGTTACGACGTCAGGCGCACGGCGCGACGACAACACACCCGCCCCACATAGACATTCCACTCTCCTGCGACACCACATAACGGAAGACCCCTTCACAACTCCTTCACATAACGCATAATGCCCCTTCTGTACGTGTACCGGCTCAGGGGGGACATGACCGTGCGCACGCAGGCGTGTGCCCGGCTGCATCTTGCTCGGACAAGGCCTACGGCGTGCCGCCGCGCTTGCGCTTACCGCCGGCGCGCTGCCCCACCATCATGACGATGAGGCCGGCCACGAGAATCGCGCTGCCGATCAGCGGCGCCGACGGCAGGGTGTCCGAGGCGCTGAGCCCAAAGGCCGCCTGCCAGCACAGCGCGAAGGCCACCATCAGCTGCCCCCAGCCATAGACCCGCGGGGCGTGAACACGGCGCCGGTTCATGGGGAGCATCCAGCCGCGGGTCACCGCCGCAACGCCGGTGGCGGCGTAGAACAAGGCCAACAGCACAAGAGGGACAGCGATGTACAGCGTCACGGTTTCGCTCCTGCGTACTGAGGCCCACGCCCAACGGCAGCGTGATGATGACACCCGGCGCATCGCACGTCCATAGCTCCGCGTGTCCCATGATCGGCCGGACATGCACGCGTCGAGCATGCCGAGTTCAGTGTCAGGCCGGCAGTACGCGCAGGCGATGACACCCACGATCAGCACTGGACGGAGGGGCCGACCTGATCACCACGCAAAACTGACGCGGCCCCGCCCCAGATTGATGGAGCCGGCAGGCACCAGCGGATGACCGCGACTCGCAGGCACACCGGGTCATTGCTCGCGCAGTCGTTGCTGTCTCCGCGCGGGGACCGCTGGCTGCACACCCAGGAAGTGGCGACGCGGGCGCAGCAGGTGTCTTGGGCGGTCTCGCGGGATGAACGAGGCCTCTTAGTGGCTGCGGCCTGGCTCCATGACATCGGCTACGCGGCGGAGTTGCGGCAGACAGGGTTCCATCCCCTCGATGGTGCACGGTACTTGGACGGCCTGGGTGCCCCCCGAACGCCTCGTCCGCCTTGTGGCTCACCAGTCGGAGCAACGCGGACTGACTGCCGAGCCGGCCGCGTACGAGGGCAAGGACTCGCCCCTCTTGGATGCGCTGATCTTCGCCGACATCACGACCGGGCCGACGGGACCACCCTGGCAATCAACTTGCTGCGCCGCCACTTGCCGAACGACCACGTCGAGCCTCGTTAACTCACCGCCGCCCGCGTGGCGCCCCGCGTCGTGACGGAGATCCTGGGGCACGGACAGATCGCGGTCACGATGAACGTGTACACGCATGTGGTCCAGGACACGCAGCGCGAGGCTGCCAGCCCCATGGACCGGCTGATCAGCAGACTGCTCGACCGTGAGTGACCATAGGCGTCGATGTCGGCCCTGGATGTCGAAGACCCCCGGCCGAAACCGGCCGGGGGTCTTCTCCCAGGTGGGCGCGGACGGTTTCGAACCGCCGACATCTGCCTTGTAAGGGCAGCGCTCTACCACTGAGCTACGCGCCCGGGATGATTCGACAGCCTACCTTGCCCGTGGCGGTACCCCGCAAACCCGTATCGTCCGGCAAAGTCCCAGGGCCCAGAGCGAACTATCCGGCCCGTGTGTTCGTCATTAACCGGTGGGAGAATGACAGCGGGCAGGGCGGATGAGTGCACGGGCGAGGGCAGCACGGGAGAGGGTAGTGACGGCGACACCACCGATGCGGCCGTATGCGTCGTCCAGGCGAGCGCGCGCCGCGCTTCGTGATCTGCTCGGGCTCGTCCTGCTTCCGCTGCCTCTCGTCGCCGTAGCCGTCGCCGCGGCGCCGGCGGCATTCGCCGGGGGCGGTACCCGGCGCTGGTTCGGGCGCGGGGAGGGCCAGCGGGCGGAGGCGCAGGCCGCCAAGGACGCCGCCGCGGCCGCGTTCTACGAACTCGACACCGCCCAGCGCGATCTGCGGATCTCCATCGAGACCATCACGGCCGTCGACGACTCGCCCGCCGCGCGCCGCACCGTCTCCGACTTCGAGGCCCTCGGCCGGCGCATCGACGAGGCCAGCCTGCAGTACATCACCGCGGTGGACGCGCACGACCTCGACCGGGACGACCTGGAGGCCTCGGTCGCCTCGCGGGCACGCGCCGAGCTGAGCCGGGCCAAGGACGAGCTGAGCAAGGTGAAGCTGGACCTCGACCGGTTCTCGCAGGGCCTCGGCCCGCTGCTCGGGAAGGCCGAGACACAGCTGGCGCGGCTGGCCCCCGCCGTCGAGCGGGCGCGGCAGTCGCTCCTCGCGGCGAGCAACTCACTGGACGCCGTGCGCGGCGCCGGGCTCAAGGCCGACAATCTCGCCGCCCGCCTCGCCGCCCTCGGCCCCGAGCTCACCCGGCTCAACCAGGGCGCGGGCCGGCACGGCGTGCCGGAGACCCTGGAGCGCGCCGAGCGGGTCGCGCGGGATGCGGAAGCCGTGCGGGCCGAGGCCCAGCGGCTGCCGGAGCGCGCCGCCGAGATCGACCGCCGCCTCGTCTCACTGCGGACGCGCGCGCAGGCCCTGACCACGCGGGCCGGGCAGGTCGAGCCGGTCCTGAGCGAGCTGCGCAGACGGTTCTCGGCCCAGTGCTGGCAGGACCTCCAGCATGTGCCGGAGCGCGCCTCGGAGAACGTACGGCAGGCGGAGCGGAAGCTGGCCGAGGCGCGTGCGGCGCGGGACGAGCAGCGCTGGCCGGACGCGACGTCGCTCCTGTCGACGGTGCGTGCGCTGCTGAACACGACGGACGAGGACGTGTCCGCCGCCTCCGACCGTTTGCACCGGCTGAACGCCGTGGCGAAGGACCCGCAGCAGGAGATCGACCGGACGCGGTTCGCCATCCGTGACGCGCAGCGGCTCGCCATGTCGGGGCGCAGCACGCCCGAGCCGCGGCACGCCCGCCCCCTCGACGACTCCGTGGCCCGCCTCGACCGCGCCGTCGCCGCTCTCGAGGGCCGCCATCCCGATTACTGGCACTTCCTCACGGAGACGGAGGCCGTCCGGCAGACGGTCGCCCGCGTCGTCGCGCAGATCAGGGAGGACCGCGGCGCCCCCTCCTGAGCTGCCGCGCTCCTGCCCCGCCTCCGGGCCCCGTCCCTGTTGGCGCCCTCGGGGCTACGGGCGGATCCTTGAGATACGTACGTGCAAGGGAGGCGATCATGGCCACGCATGTACCCGACATCCGCCCAGCCCCCCGGCTCCGGCATCCGCGTGTCGTTCTCGACGATCATCTGCCCGTCGACCACGGCCTCAGCAAGGTCTACCGGATCGGCGCGGGCCTGATGGGGCTCGTGCTGGTCGCCTTCGGCATCCTGGGCCTCATCGACCAGATCGGATTCTTCGACACCGGCGGTGACAAGGTCGCCGGCCTGAACACCAACGGTGCCCTCAGCGTCCTGTCGATCCTTATCGGCGCACTGCTGTTCGCCGGCATGGTCATCGGACGGAACGTCGCCTCGACGATCAACATGACCGTCGGCGTCCTGTTCATCATCAGCGGCTTCGTGAACCTCGCCCTGCTCCAGACCGACTACAACTTCCTCGCGTTCAAGATCCAGAACGTACTGTTCAGCTTCGTGGTCGGCGTGATGCTCATGGCCTTCGGGATGTACGGGCGCGTCAGCGGAACGCTGCCGCACGACAATCCGTACTGGCGCGCGCGCCACCCGGAATCCGCCGCCCGCGAGGACCGTGCCCGCGCCGCCCGGCAGCCGCACCCCACCCTCGAGGCGACGAATGCCCCCGGAGTCGCCACAGCCCCCGGTGCCACCGGGACCACCAAAGTCACCGATGGTCCCGGGCCGCCGAGAATAATTGATAAATAACCCGCCCACGTGCGAGGCTGCCCCCATGACGCGCAAGGACAGGGGCAGCTCCCGTACGGAGCGCCCGCGCACGGACAGCGCGAGCGGCACGCCAGGGGTCTCGTACACCGGGCGCGGCGTCCACCGGATCGTCGTGGAGGCGCTCGCCCGGCGGATCTTCGACGGGACGTACGCGGAGGGGGATCTCCTCGATCTGCCGGGGCTGATGGCCGAGCTGGACGTCAGCCAGACCGTGCTGCGCGAGGCGATCAAGGTGCTGACGACCAAGGGTCTCCTGGACGCCCGGCAGAAGCGGGGGACGTTCATACGCCCGCGCGACGACTGGAACCTTCTCGACAGCGACGTGCTGCGCTGGACGATCGACTCCGGCGCGCCCGGCGCCTTCTTCACCGATCTCCTCGAGCTGCGCCGCGCCGTCGAGCCCGCCGCGGCCGCGCTCGCCGCGCTGCACCGCACGGACGCGGATCTCGCCGGCCTCGACGCCGCACTCAGCGCGATGGCCGCCGCCGAGCAGACACCCGTGACCGCCGATCCCGTCATGACCGACAGCGACCCCGTTCTCGCCGTGCGCGCCGACGCCTCCTTTCACACGGCGCTCCTCACCGCCTCCGGCAACCCCTTCTTCGCGCAGATGCGGCGCGTCATCATCCCGGCCCTGGTCGTACGGGACCGGCTCGTGCACGCCGGACGGCACGAACACCCGCTGCCCGCCCACGCCCTGGTCGCCGACCGCGTCCGCGCGCGGGACCGGGACGGCGCGTTCGCGGCGATGCTCGACGTGATCGAACTGTCCCGGCGCGGCCATCCCTGACGCCTCGCCGCCGCCCCACCCCCGTGACACCCCGAGAGGAACCCCTACGTGAAGATCGCCCGCATCGAGACCTTCCTCGCGCCGCCCCGCTGGATGTTCGTCCGCGTGGAGACCGACGAAGGGGTCGTCGGCTGGGGTGAGCCGGTCGTCGAGGGGCGTGCGGAGCCCGTGCGGGCAGCCGTCGAGGTGCTCGCCGAGTACCTGGTCGGCCAGGACCCGCTGCGCATCGAGGACCACTGGCAGGTCATGACCAAGGGCGGCTTCTACCGCGGCGGGCCGGTCCTGTCGTCCGCCGTCGCCGGGCTCGACCAGGCCCTGTGGGACATCAAGGGCAAGACGTACGGGCAGCCGGTGCACCAGTTGCTCGGCGGGCCGGTGCGTGAGCGGATCCGGGCGTACGCCTGGGTGGGCGGTGACGAGCCGAACGAGGTCAGGGACGCGGTGAGCGCCCAGGTCGAGGCCGGGTTCACCGCGGTGAAGATGAACGCCAGCGGGCGCATGACACCGCTCGCCACGCGCGAGGAGGTCCGTGCGTGCCTGCTGCGCGCGGAGACCGCCCGTGAAGTCCTGGGCGACGAACGGGATTTCGCGCTCGACTTCCACGGCCGCGTCTCCCCCGCGAACGCCCGCCGGCTACTCCCCCTGCTCGCCGACTACGCGCCCCTGTTCGTCGAGGAGCCCGTCCTCTCCGATCACATGCAGGCCGTCCCCGATCTGGTGAACGCCTCCAACATCCCGATCGCGCTCGGCGAACGGCTCTTCACCCGGCGGGAGTTCCTCGCCCCGCTCCAGGCCGGCGTCGCCGTGGTGCAGCCCGACATCTCGCACGCGGGCGGCATCTCCGAGCTGCGCCGCATCGCCGCGCTCGCCGAGATGTACGGGGCCCACATCGCGCCGCACTGCCCGCTCGGGCCCGTGGCCCTCGCCGCGAGCCTCCAAGTCGCCTTCACCACACCGAACTTCCTGATTCAGGAGCAGTCGATCGGCATCCACTACAACAAGGACGCCGAGCTCCTCGACTACGTCGCCGACCGCGAGCCGTTCCGCTTCGTCGCGGGCTCGCTGCTGCGCACGGAACGGCCGGGCCTCGGCGTGGACATCGACGAGGCGGCCGTACGCGCGGCCGACGCCAAGGGCCATACCTGGCGCAACCCCGTGTGGCGGTACGAGGACGGCTCGTTCGCCGAGTGGTGACCCATGAAACGCCCTGCGAAACGCCCACCCATGAAAGGAATCGAGGAGGAGCACCATGGACTTCACTACCGCACTGCGCGCCGAGCGCCTCGTGGCGATCGTCCGGGGAAGCGACGCCGACGCGTCGTTCCGTACGGTCATGGCCCTGGCCGAGGCCGGTATCCCGCTGGTGGAGGTGTCCCTCAGCGGCAGTGACGCCCTCGACGTGATCCGCAGGGCGCGGGCCGAGCTCGGCGACGACGTCTGGCTCGGTGCCGGCACGGTGCTGACCGCCGAGGACGCCCGCGAGGCGGCCGCCGCCGGGGCGAACCTCATCGTGACGCCCGGGCTGGGCGCCGGGGTCGACGAGTCGCTGCGGCAGGGCCTGCCCGTACTCGCCGGGGTACTCACGCCGAGCGACGTCATCGCGGCCGAGGCGGCCAGGGCGACGGCCCTGAAGATCTTCCCGGCGTCGGCGATGGGCGGCCCGTCGTATCTGAAGGCGCTGCGGGGACCGTTCCCCCGAACGCCGTTCGTGCCGGTGGGCGGGGTCGACGCGGCGGCCGCGACCGCCTATCTGGAGGGCGGCGCCATCGCGGTCGGGGTCGGCTCACCCCTCATCGGCGACGCGGCGGACGGCGGGGACCTGGGCCAACTGCGCAAGCGGGCAGCCGAGTTCAAGGCGGTGTGCGGATGACGGCGCCGGGTTCGGCGAGCCCCGCTCCGGCCGGGGCCCCCGCCTCCCCCGCCTCCCCCGCCTCCCCCGTCGACGTGTTCACCTTCGGCGAGACCATGGTCGCGCTGCGCGGCCACGGCCCGTTCAAGCTGGGCGGCTCGATGGACCTGTCCGTCGCGGGCGCCGAGTCGAACGTCGCCATCGGTCTCACCCGGCTCGGGCACAGCGTCCGCTGGGCGGGCGCGGTCGGCGCCGACGAGGCGGGCGAACTGGTCCTGCGCACGCTGCGCGCCGAGGGCGTCGACACGTCCTGCGTCACCCGTGACAGCGGCGCCCCTACGGGGCTGATCCTGTTCGAGCCGCGACTGCCCGAGGTGACGCGGGTGCAGTACTACCGTGCGGGCTCGGCGGGTTCGCGGCTCGACGCCGACCGCGTCGAGCGGGCCTTCGCGGCCGGTCCGCCGCCCCGCGTCCTGCATCTGACGGGGATCACGCCCGCGCTCAGCACCTCCGCGCGCGACGCGTGCCGGCGCGCTCTGCGGCTCGCCCGCGAACACGGCGTTCCGGTCAGCCTGGACGCCAACTACCGGTCCCGGCTGTGGAGTTCTCAGGCGGCTGCCGCGGAACTGCGTGACTGGATCCCGTACGTCGATGTCCTCATCGCCTCCGACGACGAGCTGCCGCTGTGCGCGCCGCCCGGGCTCGACCCGGTCAAGGCCCTCCTCGGTCTCGGGGTGCGCGAGGTCGTCGTCAAGCTCGGCGCCGACGGGGCGATCGCCCACTCGGCCGACGGTGAGCTGCGTGTCCCGGCGCGGCCGGTGCGCGCCGTGGACGCGGTCGGGGCCGGTGACGCCTTCGTCGCCGGCTATCTCTCCGCGCTCCTCGACGGCGAGGACACCGCCGGGCGCCTCGACCGGGCGGTGACGACGGGCGCCTTCGCGGTCGCGCAGCCGGGCGACTGGGAGGGGGCACCCACACGGGCGGAACTCGGGCTGCTCGGCGCGGGCCAGGGCACGGTCGTACGCTGACGCCCGCGGGGCACGGCCAGCTAACCTGTGCCCATGCCACGCTACGAGTACCGCTGCCGGACCTGCGGCGACACGTTCGAACTGAGCCGCCCCATGGCCGAGTCCTCGGCCCCCGCGGACTGCCCCGCCGGCCACGACGACACGGTGAAGCTGCTGTCGACGGTCGCCGTGGGCGGCACGGCATCGGCCGCCGCACCGGCCCGCCCCGCCGGCGGGGGCGGAGGCGGGGGCTGCTGCGGCGGGGGCTGCTGCGGGTGAACGCAGAGGTCCCTCAGGGGTGCGGACGCGGCTGCCGGACCCTCTCGACCAGCTCCCGCAGGATCGTCTCGCCCGCCGCGACGCCCCGGTCCTCCAAGGCCGTGACGTGCGGCGCCGTCCAGCCCGCGTCCGCCAGTTCGCCGTGGCCGGGGCGCCAGGCGTGGTCGGCCGCGAGGAGCAGGTCCGCGTCGAGCAGGGAGTCGCCGGCCGCGAGCGTGAGGTCGGCGCCGGAGCGGCGGGCCACCTCACGCATGGCCGCACTCTTGGTGAGCGGCTTCGGCACGGCGTAGATCTTCCGGCCCTGGAGGGAGACCGTCCAGCCGCGGGGCTCCGCCCAGACGGCGAGTTCCTTGACCCAGCCCTCCGGGAGCAGGGACCGCTCGACCACGAGATACGCGAAGAGGTCCTCGGCGACGCGCTCCTTCAGGAGCCACGCCGGGTCGGCCGTCCGCACCAGATGCGCCCTCACCTCGTCGAGCGGCGCGCACTGCGCGGCCAGCCGCTCGTCGACAGCGGCCCGCCAGTCCGGGTCGGAGACGCCGTCCACCAGCAGGTGTCCGCCGTTGGCGCAGATCGCGAACTGCGCTGCGGGGCCCGGGAGGTGGATGCGCCCGTACTGCTCACGGGTGCGGGTCGTGGTCGGGACGAAGACAGCGCTGCGGCCGAGTTCGCCGAGCAGCTCGGCCGCGGCCTCGGTGACGTAGGAGAGGGGCCTGCCCTCGTAGACCTCGACGCACAGCAGGCGTGGCGCCTGCGCGTCGGGCATGGTCAGGCCGAGTGCTGGGGCGGAGTAGATCAGGGTGCGGTCGAGGTCACTGGCGACCAGGGTGACGGGCGTGGCGCTCACTTCGCGGCCACCGCCTTGCCGTCCGCGCCGGTGGCGCCCCGCGTGTACTTCGGGTGGATCAACCCGACGCAGGTGTAAGGGAGTTCGGCGACCTCCTCGACCGGTACCCCGCGCTGCTCGGCGAGCAGGCGTACGTGGTCGAGGTCGGCGCCGGCGCCCGTGCGGGCGAGTATCTTCCACGGGACACGGCGCAGCAGCACACGGGTCGTCTCGCCGACACCGGGCTTCACCAGGTTCACGTCGTGGATCCCGTACTCCTCGCTGATCCGCTCGACGGCCGCCCAGCCCTCCCAGGTGGGCGCGCGGTCGGCGGAGAGCATCTCCTTGACCTGGGCGTCCACGGCGTCGGCGACCTCGTCGAAGCAGGCCTCGACGGTGTCGAGGAAGTGCGTCGAGACATCCGCCTCGGCGAGCTCGCGGTAGAACTTGGCGCCGTGGAAGTCGTTCGGTCCGACGAGGTCGGCGCGCAGCACCGTACGCGATATCAGCCCGGAGACCGTCGAGTTGAGGCACGCGGACGGGATGAGGAAGTCCTCGCGGGTGCCGTAGGTGCGCACGCAGGACCCGGGGTCGGCGAGTACCGCGATCTCCGGGTCGAATCCGGGGCCGCCCTCATTACGCTGATGGGTCTTGAGTGCTTCGGCCAGTTCGCGGGTGATCGCGCCCTTGCCGGTCCAGCCGTCGACGAAGACGACATCGGCCGGGTCGTGGTGGGCGGCGAGCCAGCGCAGCGCGTTCGCGTCGATGCCGCGGCCGCGCACGATCGAAACCGCGTAGTGCGGCAGGTCGAGGCCCCGCCGCGCCTGCGCCCAGCGGCGCATCAGCACGCCGACGGGCGTCCCGGCGCGGGCGAGCGAGACGAGTACGGGACGCGGGGACCGTTCCGCGAGCACGGTCTCGGTCACGACGCCGACCGCCTGCGCGATCCGCGCGGCCGATACCTCGAGGGCGGACTGGAACAGCGCCTGGTACTCGGCGCTCGGCTGGTACTCGACGGGCAGCGACTCGGCGTAGTGCGCGCCACCGCCCTGTATCGCCTCCTCGCGCTCCTCGGTCGGCGCCTCCAGCGCGACGTCCGAGAGGTCCTGGAGCAGCCAGCCGACCTCGTCGGGCGCGTACGAGGAGAAGGCGGGGCCGCGGAGGGGCTCGGGGAGCGTGGGGGACACAAGGGGCCTTTCGGGGGCAGTCCCCTGGGGGACGTAGGAAGGCACGACGGCGAGCAGCACGCGCGGGGTGTGCTCGGCAAGGCGCGCCAACAAGCCGTCAGGGGCGTGCAGTTGAGGCGTGTCCGCGGTGGAGTCGACGACGGCGACGATCGCGTCGAAGTCACCGCCCGCGACGTTGTACGCGTAGCGCTGGCCCGGCCCGTCGGCCGGGTCGTCGTGGGCGGGGAAGACGAGTCGGGTACGGATCGCGTAGCCGGGGTCGTCGACGGCGAGGACCGGCGAACGGGTCGTGGTGGAGTAGCGCACCTGCGCCCCCGTGCCCTTCTCGACCTCGCGGGCCAGGGCGAGCGGCGCGTACATCAGCTCCTCGAAACCGAGGACGAGTACGCGGCGGGCGTCCCCCAGGGGCGCGCTCAGGCGGGCGGCCATCGAGGGGAGCGCGGCGTCGAGCGCCGCGCGGTGCTCCGGCGTGAAGCCGTGCCGGCCTCCGTCGGGCACGGACGCGGGCCAGCCGAGGTCCACGCGGGTCACGCTGCCCGGCTCACTGCCCGGCTCTGTGGGCGGCTCGCTGCCCGGCCCTGTGCGCTCCGTCGGGGTCCCGGCGAGGGACTCGTGGTGGGCGACGAGCGCCTGTCCCTTGGCGAGGACGCCGTCGGGAAGCCGGACGGTGCCGGACGCCGACGCGACCAGGTCGACGCGGGCGCCGATCTCACGGGCGAAGTCGGCCAGGCGGCCCCGGTCGTCGGGCGAACGCATGTCGACGAGGGCGACGATGACGTAGTGCCCGCGCGGGTAGCGCTCGTGCAGGGCGCGGATCGTGTTGACGACCGTATTGCCCGTGGAGAACTCGTCGTCGACGAGGACGAGCGCCCCGTCGCCCGCGAGGAGCCGGGGGTCCTCCGGCAGCAGCAGATGCGAGGTGGCGTGCGAGTGGGACTCCTCGAAGCCTCCCGCGCGCGCCACCCCGTCGACGGGGCGCCGCGTCGAGTGCAGATAGGGCGCGTGGCCCAGGCCGTCGGCGACGCAGTGCCCGAGACCCGTCGCCGTCTCGGCGTATCCGAGCACGACCGCCTGTCGCGCCGCGTCGTCGCCGAGCAGCTCGCGCACCCTCAGGCCGAGGTCGTACCCGGCGCGCCAGACCACGGCCGGGGACTGGGGAACGTGCTTGCCGAGGACGTTCGACACGAGCAGATGGGCCCGCTTGGGATTGCGGCGCAGGGCAAGGCCCAGCAGCCCGGATATCTCCTCGTCACCGACGAGCTCGACCCCGAGCCGCTGTGCGACCCATGTCCCCGACCAGACCACTTCGCCCCTTTTCCTTGCTTTCATCATCATCATGACTCGCGCGCTCGTCACGCGGGCAGGCCTGCGTTGAGCAGCTCCACGAAGCCGACGTCCTCACGGGCGACACCGAAGGCCTCCGCCCGCTGGAGGGTCCGCTCGGCCCAGGCCCGGTGCGGCTTCACTTCGTTCATCTTGTTCGTGTACGCGGACCTGAGGACGCCACCGCCGCCGCGCTCGGGCCGCAGGATGTCCTGAGCGTCGCCGTACTCCTCGTGACTGACCACGGACAGTGCATGCACGGGCATCACGTGCGAGGGGTGGATGCAGGTCTTGCCGAGCAGGCCGTTGGCCCGGTCCAGCTCGATCTCGCGCAGCAGGCCGTCCATGTCGTGCTCGATGAGGGCCTGGCGCAGCTCGACGGCCCGGCTCTCCTGGAAGGGGCTGCGGCGCAGCTGCGGCTTGAACATCCGCTCCTGGTGGCGGAAGTACTCCCAGACGGGCCCGGTCACGGTGAAGCCGGTGCCGTCGGCCCGGCCGAGCAGATTGACCACGTCCGCGATCACGGAGGCCACGATCTGGACGTCGTACGCGGTCATGTCCGGCGGCCTGCGCAGCCCGTACGCGGAGCAGAAGTCGGTCACGCCGAGGCGCAGGGCCAGGACGCGGTCGCGGTACTTGTCGACGGTGCGGGCGATCCCGGCGAGGGTGTCGCCCCGCGTCTCCAGGTGCAGGAGCTCGGGCGACTCCAGGACGGGCATCGCGAAGAGGCGCCGCCCGGTGGCCGCCTCGGCGGCGGAGAGCGCCTCCAGGAACGGCACGCCACGCTCCTCGGTGAATTTCGGCAGTACGAATCCGGACAGCAGCCGCACGGCGGGACCGAGGCGGCGGACGAGGTCGGTGATCTGTCCGGCGGCGCGGACGCGGACGAACAGCAGCGGAGGCTGCGCGTCCGGCCGGGCCGCGAGGTCGGTGAACTGCGCGACCAGGTTCTCCTCGGCGTCCGCGACCTCGGCGTCGTCGATCGAGTCCTCCAGGCACAGCACCATCGAGACGACACCCCGGCCCGCCTGCTTGAGGACGTCGTCGGCGAGGCGCGGCCGCGTGGCCGGGCTGTAGAGCGTGGCTCCGAGGGCCGCCGCGAGCATGCGGGGCGGCGAGTCCGCGGTGAAGTCACCGGGCTCCCGGTGGAACAGCTGCTGCCGCACCTCAGGGGCGATATGCCCGAAATGACGCATGAGACTCCCCCGTCGTGCCGCTCTGGCCCGAATTTTAGTGGCCGGTAATAGTACGTAGGGATCCATGTCAAGGGTTCCCACCGGGCATGAAATTCAGGTAACCCACCCATGTCGAGTATGTCCCTCGGTCCCACAGTCTCGGGCCCCCGCGTTGTCCTGGCCAGGACAGGGAAGGCAGGATGACCGCATGACGCACGCGATGCTGAAGGGGTCGAACGTCCCGCTCGAGGCCACGGCGGTCCGCGCCGTGCTGCGCTGGGCCACCGGCCAGGGCGTGCCCGACGTCGACGCCTCGGCGCTGCTCCTCGGCCCCGACGGTCGCGTACGGTCCGACGAGGACTTCGTCTTCTACAACCAGCCCCGGCACCCCTCGGGCAAGGTCTGGCGGCTCGGCAAGAAGCGCGCCGCCGACGGACTCACCGACACGATCCAGTCGGACCTGGCGGGCCTCGGCCCCGAGGTCGGCCGCGTCCTGCTCGTCGCCTCGGCGGACGACGTCCCCTTCGATCGCGTACCCGCCCTGCGGATCCTGATCTACGACGCCGCGGCCGCGGAGGGCGAGCCCCTCGCCCGCTTCGACGTGAAGCCGGAGACGGGCGCCGAGACGGCGCTGATCTGCGGCGAGCTGTACCGGCGCGGTGAGGGCTGGAAGTTCCGGGCCCTGGGCGAGGGCTACTCGAACGGCCTGGTCGGCCTGGCGACCGATTTCGGCATCTCGGTGGACGAGTCGGAGCCGGCGCCGGATCTCCAGACATCGTCGCCTCCGGGCCCGATGCCGGCCGCCGAGCCGTCCTTCCCGCCTCCGGCCCCCGACACCTCGATCATGGGGTCGGAGCCGGATTGGGGATCGGGGTCGGGTGCGGGTTCGGGTTCGGGTTCGGGTTCGGGTTCGAGTTCGGGTTCGGGTTCGAGTTCGGGTTCGGGTTCGGACTACGGGTATCCGCAGGCGCCCACGCAGCAGCCCATCGCCGCGTCGCTCCCTCAGCCCGCGCCCCAGCCCGTTTCCCAGCCCTCGTACGGGTACCCGCCCGCGGCGCCCACGCAGCCCGCGCCGCTGGTCATGCCGGTGCCGACGACGCAGCCCGCCTACGGCTATCCGCAGCCGGTGCAGCCGCTGCCCGACCCGAACTTCGCCCTGCCGCCGCAGGGCCCGCAGTTCATCTCACGCTGAGCCCGCGACCGGCCCCGGGCGACTCGGGGCCGGACCGGGCGACGGAACAGGGCCCCGGCGTCCGATCCGCCGGAGATGCCCTAGCGCTCCCCGACCTTGGACTTGTACCCCCGGCCCCACTGAAGGCCCCACCCGTACAGCCGGTCCAGCTCGGCCTGGAACCCGTACACGAACTTCACCTCGCGTCGCACGATCAGCTCACCCTTGACGTTCTCGATCGTGACGACGGCGCAGGAGCGGGCCTGCGGGGCGCGCTCGTCGAGGCTGATCTCGACGCGCGGGCCGTTGCTCGGGTAGAGCGTGACGTGGGCGTGCGTACGGTCGAACGCCGGTGTCTGGTCGTAGATGTAGACGAAGACAAGCAGTCGCTTGATGGACTCGCGATGGTCGAGATTGACGTAGATCGTCTCACCCGACGCCGAGCCGAAGCGGTCGTCCCCGCTGAGCTTCACGTACGGCGGCGCGTTGAGCGCGCCGAAGAAGCTGCCGAGCGGCTGGACCACGCCCTTCTCCCCGTCGGTCAGCTCGTACAGACAGCCGAGGTCGAGGTCCACATTGACCATGCTCTGCGTATGGGCCTGCACCACATCGGGCTTGAACAGCTTGAAGGGGTGCCGCAGCAGGCTCTCGCGCTCCGGGCCGCCGATGTCCGAAGTCCGCATCCGCCAGGACAGGTTGATCCGCAGATTTCCGGTGGCCGCCCCCTGTTTGGTGAGCGAGACGACCGGGTGCCGCTTGGTGAGTTCGATGGAGTTCGACGCGGCGCTGCCCGACTCGAAATCCGCCGCACGCCCGCGCCACAGTCCGTCCCAGAAGGACATTTCGCCCCCAAGTGCCCGTGTTTCATGGTCCAGTTACGCCGACGGGGCGGCCGGTGAGGAGTTCTCCTCGCAGACCGCCCCGCTCACAGCGTTCCAGGATCAGAGCCCGGACGAAACCTCAGCCTTCTCGCCCGGGGTCGTCGCTTTTCCCTCGGCGGCCGCAATTCGCTTGTTGCGGCGCACCGACGACCAGAACGACCAGGCGATCAGGACGACGCCGATCAGGCCCGTGATGACCTCGTTGATCTCGTACTGGATGGTGACCAGCAGGATCACGGCGAGCGCGCCGATCGCGTAGTGCGCGCCGTGCTCCAGGTACACGTAATCGTCCAGGGTGCCCTGGCGGACCAGGTAGACCGTGAGCGAACGGACGTACATGGCACCGATGCCGAGACCGAGCGCCATCAGCACGATGTCGTTGGTGATCGCGAAGGCGCCGATGACTCCGTCGAAGGAGAACGAAGCGTCGAGGACCTCCAGGTAGAGGAACATGAAGAACGCGGCCTTGCCCGCCATCGCTATGGCCGGCGCGGCCTTGCCGCTCTTCTTGGCCTCTTCCTCGGCCTCGTGCTCGCGCTCCTCTTCCTCCTCCAGTCGGTTTTCGAAGTACCCGGAGAGACCGCCCACGATGAGATACGTGATCAGACCGGCGATGCCGGCGATGAGTACCGTCTCGGCCTTGTCCACATGGACGCCGCCGTGCTGGTGGGCGTGCGTGGCCACGGTGAACGAGGAGATCAGGAGCACGATCATCGCGATGCAGACCGACAGCATGTCGACCTTGCCGAGCTTGGCGAGCGGGCGCTCGATCCAGCGCAGCCACTGGACATCCCGGTCCTCGAAGATGAAGTCGAGGAAGATCATCAACAGGAACATGCCACCGAACGCGGCGATCGACGGGTGCGCGTCGGTCACCAGCTGCTGGTACCTGTCCTTGTCGTTGAGCGCGAGCTTGACCGCCTCGATGGGGCCGAGCTTGGCGCTGACCGCGACGATCACGACGGGGAAGACCAGTCGCATACCGAAGACGGCGATCAGCACACCGACCGTCAGGAAGATCTTCTGCCAGAAGGCATTCATCTTCTTCAGGATCCCGGCATTGATCACCGCGTTGTCGAAGGACAGCGAGATCTCGAGGACAGCAAGGATCGCGACGACCCCGAATGCTGTCCATCCGTCGTAGAACACAGCCGCGACCAGGCCGAGCGCAGTAATTGCGAACGACCAGCCGAAGGTTTTCAAAACCACTGGCTACCCCATCAAGTGTGTACGGGTCTCCCCCGCGCCGGTAGGACGGGGCTCCCCCGCTCCGCGCACGGCTTTACGAAACATTGACCCCGAAGTCTAGAGCGATGCCCCGAAGGCCCGACGCGTACCCCTGCCCGACGGCGCGGAACTTCCATTCGCCGCCGTACCGGTACACCTCGCCGAAGATCATCGCGGTCTCCGTGGACGCGTCCTCGCTCAGGTCGTAGCGGGCGAGCTCCTGGCCGTCCGCCTGATTGACCACGCGGATGAACGCGTTGCTGACCTGGCCGAACGTCTGCCCACGGTTGTCCGCGTCATGGATCGAGACCGGGAAGACGATCTTGTCGCAGAACGCCGGCACCTTGGACAGGTCGATCAGGATCGACTCGTCGTCACCCTCGCCCTCACCGGTGAGGTTGTCGCCGGTGTGCTCGACGGAGCCGTCCGGGCTGGTGAGCTGGTTGTAGAAGATGAACCACTCGTCGCCGAGCACCCGGCCGTCCTTGCACAGCAGCGCGCTGGCGTCGAGGTCGAAGTCGGCTCCGGTGGTGGATCGCGCGTCCCAGCCGAGTCCGATCAGCACCTGTGTGAGGTTCGGTGCGGCCTTGGAGAGGGAGACATTGCCCCCCTTGGCGAGCGTGACACCCATGATCGTGGTCCTCCCCGGTGTGATGTCGCTTGAGTTGTCCAGCACGTCCGGCGCCGCACTCGCGTGCGACGCCGGACGGTCATACGGTCGTGCTCGGCTCAGACGTTGACGCCGAAGTCCTGCGCGATGCCGCGCAGACCCGAGGCGTAGCCCTGGCCGATGGCGCGGAACTTCCACTCCGCGCCGTTCCTGTACAGCTCGCCGAAGACCATGGCGGTCTCCGTCGAGGCATCCTCGGAGAGGTCGTACCGGGCGATTTCCGCCCCGCCCGCCTGGTTCACGACGCGGATGAACGCGTTGCGCACCTGGCCGAACGACTGCTGCCGGTTCTCGGCGTCGTAGATCGAGACCGGGAACACGATCTTGTCCACATCGGCCGGGACGCCGGCGAGGTTGACCTTGAGCTGCTCGTCGTCACCCTCGCCTTCACCCGTGGTGTTGTCGCCGGTGTGCTCGACCGAGCCGTCCGGGCTCTTCAGGTTGTTGAAGAAGACGAAGTTGGCGTCACTGCTGACCTTGCCCTCCGTGTTCGTCAGGATGGCGCTGGCGTCAAGGTCGAAGTCCGTGCCCGTGGTGGTACGAACGTCCCACCCGAGGCCGATGATGACCGCGGTCAGGCCAGGAGCCTCCTTGGTCAGCGATACGTTGCCGCCCTTGCTGAGGCTGACTCCCACGAGTCCTCCCATTGGTGTCGGGGGCGGGGAGCCCCGTCGTGCATTGGTATCGGATCAACGTCTGGATCCTAGTGACCGGTTCCCGGCAGCCACAGGTTCCGCACCCGAAGAATCCCAGGGTGTCATCCCCGGGACACCCCTGAGAGATGCGCGGAGCACGCCCTTGTGACCCCTGAGGGGTCAGAGGGTGTCGATCGCCTTGACGTATTCGTTGAGGTCGCGGGCGTCCGGCAGGCCGTTGACGACGGTCCAGCGGACCACGCCCTCCTTGTCGATGATGAAGGTGCCGCGCACCGCGCAGCCCTTCTCCTCGTCGAAGACGCCGTAAGCGCGCGAGGCCTCGCCGTGCGGCCAGAAGTCCGACAGGAGCGGGTACTCGAGGCCCTCCTGCTCGGCGAAGACGCGCAGGCTGAACGGCGAGTCGTTGGACACGGCGAGCAGCTGGACGTCGTCGTTGACGAACTTCGGCAGCTCGTCCCGCAGGGCGCACAGCTCGCCGGTGCAGACGCCGGTGAAGGCGAACGGGTAGAAGAGCAGCACCACGTTCTTCTCACCCCGGAAGTCCGAGAGCCGCACGGTCTCGCCGTGCTGCGTCTTGAGCTCGAAATCCGGAGCCTTCGTGCCGACCTCGATCGCCATGGTTCAAGCTTCCCTTCGATGGGGCTGTTCGGGTGGCTCAGCCTAGTTGCCGCCGCGGAGCCGGTGCCCCACTGGTGACTGCTGCCCCGCCGCGCGCATGCACGTGAGGCCTCCGCGGGCCGCGCTTGAACGCGCCCGCGAAGGCCTCACAAGGGGATCCCGGTTCCGCCGGAGGGTTACCGCTTCTTGGCGGCCCCCTTCGGGGTGATGAGCCGACTGCCGTTCCAGTCCTTGCCCGCGTTGATGCTCTTGGTCTGCGAGAGACCTGCTGTGGTGGAGGCCTCGCCGATCTCGCTCGGCTCGACGTACCCGTCACGCCCGGTCTTCGGCGTCAGGAGAAGGATGGAACCGCCTTCTTCCATGTACGCGATGGCATCCACCAGAGCGTCAGTAAGGTCCCCGTCGTCCTCACGGAACCAGAGCACCACGGCGTCAGCCACGTCGTCGTAGTCCTCGTCGACGAGCTCGGAGCCGATGGCCTGTTCGATAGCCTCGCGGAGCTCCTGATCGACGTCGTCGTCGTAGCCGATCTCCTGGACCACCTGGTCGGGCTGGAAACCAAGCCTTACGGCAAGGTTCGTCTCCGCGTGGTCCGCGGTCGCGCTCACGGTTTGCCTCCTGATCATGTTTACGAAGTTGTCTGCGGCTTCGCGCGTGCGCGAAGCGTTGGCCGTAGTCCACACGGGCGGGGCGGATCGCGCAAGTACCCGGCCCCCGAGACCGCCGAAACGGTGACGTTCCAGGCGGTGTCGCCGCAACTCCAGTCAAGGATCCCCGCAGGTCGGTGATCTATGCCACACCGATCTGCCGGATTTGCCCACCCTGTGGATGACGGTCGTCCACCTCGGCCGAACGGCCTCACGAAACCGGTGAACCACATGAGCGTATCGTTGCGATTTGGTCGCACCCGTCCGGGGATCCCCGGGGAATCACCCGGATTACCCCTCGGTACAGATGACGATTGCGTCCCCGAGGTACACGATGGGGAGCGGCGCAGCCCCATTGCACCCAATTGCACATCTCGACCGACAGTGAAGGAACAGCGTGGTTTCCGGATCCGATCGCAATCCGATCATCATTGGCGGCCTCCCCAGCCAGGTCCCGGACTTCGATCCCGAAGAGACCCAGGAATGGCTCGACTCCCTCGACGCCGCCGTCGACGAGCGCGGGCGCGAGCGGGCCCGCTTCCTGATGCTCCGGCTGATCGAGCGCGCCCGCGAGAAGCGCGTGGCCGTGCCCGAGATGCGCAGCACGGACTACATCAACACGATCGCGACCAAGGACGAGCCCTTCTTCCCCGGCAACGAGGAGATCGAGCGCAAGGTCCTCAACGCGACCCGCTGGAACGCCGCGGTGATGGTCTCCCGCGCCCAGCGCCCCGGCATCGGGGTCGGCGGCCACATCGCCACCTTCGCCTCCTCCGCCTCGCTCTACGACGTGGGCTTCAACCACTTCTTCCGCGGCAAGGACGACGGCACGGGCGGCGACCAGATCTTCTTCCAGGGCCATGCGTCGCCGGGCATCTACGCCCGCGCCTATCTCCTGGACCGCCTCACCGAGGGCCAGCTCGACTCGTTCCGCCAGGAGAAGTCGAAGGCCCCGTACGGCCTGTCGTCGTACCCGCACCCCCGGCTGATGCCGGACTTCTGGGAGTTCCCCACCGTCTCCATGGGCCTCGGCCCGCTGGGCGCGATCTTCCAAGCGCGGATGAACCGCTACATGCAGGCCCGCGACATCGCCGACACCTCCGCGTCGCACGTCTGGGCGTTCCTCGGCGACGGCGAGATGGACGAGCCGGAGTCGCTCGGCCAGCTGTCGATCGCGGCCCGCGAGGGCCTCGACAACCTGACCTTCGTGGTGAACTGCAACCTGCAGCGCCTCGACGGCCCGGTCCGCGGCAACGGCAAGATCATCCAGGAGCTCGAGTCGCAGTTCCGCGGCGCCGGCTGGAACGTCATCAAGCTGGTCTGGGACCGCAGTTGGGACCCGCTGCTCGCGCAGGACCGCGACGGCGTCCTGGTGAACAAGCTGAACACCACGCCCGACGGCCAGTTCCAGACGTATGCCACCGAGCCCGGCTCGTACATCCGCGACCACTTCTTCGGTGGCGACCACCGGCTGCGCGCGATGGTCGAGAACATGACCGACGACCAGATCCTGCACCTGGGGCGCGGCGGGCACGACCACAAGAAGATCTTCGCGGCCTTCCAGGCGGCCAAGGATCACAAGGGCCAGCCGACGGTCATCCTGGCGCAGACGGTCAAGGGCTGGACCCTCGGCCCCAACTTCGAGGGCCGCAACGCGACCCACCAGATGAAGAAGCTGACGGTCGACGACCTCAAGGGCTTCCGCGACCGTCTGCACCTGCCGATCACCGACAAGCAGCTCGAGGACGGCGCCCCGCCGTACTACCACCCGGGCCGCGACTCGGAGGAGATCCAGTACATGCACGACCGCCGGCACGCGCTCGGCGGCTATGTGCCGACCCGCGTCGTGCGGTCCAAGCCGCTTCCGCTCCCCGACGACAAGACGTACGCGAGCGTGAAGAAGGGCTCCGGCCAGCAGTCGATCGCCACCACCATGGCGTTCGTGCGGCTGCTGAAGGACCTCATGCGGGACAAGGAGATCGGTCGGCGCTTCGTCCTGATCGCGCCGGACGAGTACCGCACGTTCGGCATGGACTCGTTCTTCCCGAGCGCGAAGATCTACAACCCGCTCGGCCAGCAGTACGAGTCCGTGGACCGCGATCTGCTGCTCGCGTACAAGGAGTCGCCGACGGGCCAGATGCTGCACGACGGCATCTCCGAGGCGGGCTGCACGGCCTCGCTGATCGCCGCGGGATCGGCGTACGCGACGCACGGCGAGCCGCTGATCCCGGTCTACGTCTTCTACTCGATGTTCGGTTTCCAGCGCACGGGCGACCAGTTCTGGCAGATGGCCGACCAGCTGGCTCGTGGTTTCGTGCTGGGGGCGACCGCCGGCCGGACGACCCTGACCGGTGAGGGTCTGCAGCACGCCGACGGTCACTCGCAGCTGCTCGCCTCGACCAACCCAGCCTGCGTCGCCTACGACCCGGCCTTCGGCTTCGAGATCGCGCACATCGTGCAGGACGGTCTGCGACGCATGTACGGCGCTACCGCCGAGCATCCGCACGGCGAGGACATCTTCTACTACCTCACTGTCTACAACGAGCCGCTGCAGCACCCGGCCGAGCCCGCCGATGTCGACGTGGAAGGCATCCTCAAGGGCATCCACCGCTTCAGCCCGGGCACTTCGGGTACCAGCCCGGCGCAGATCCTCGCTTCGGGTGTCGCGGTGCCGTGGGCTCTGGAGGCTCAGCAGATCCTCGCCGCGGAGTGGAACGTCAGGGCGGACGTCTGGTCGGCGACCTCGTGGAACGAACTGCGCCGCGAGGCCGTCGAGGTGGAGCGGCACAACCTGCTGCACCCCGACGAGGAGCAGCGCGTCCCCTATGTCACGCGGAAGCTGTCCGGCTCGGAGGGTCCGTTCGTCGCGGTCTCCGACTGGATGCGGTCCGTGCCCGACCAGATCTCCCGCTGGGTGCCGGGCACGTACCAGTCGCTCGGCGCGGACGGCTTCGGCTTCGCGGACACGCGCGGCGCGGCCCGTCGTTTCTTCCACATCGACGCCCAGTCGATCGTGGTGGGCGTGCTCACGGAGCTGGCCCGCGAGGGCAAGATCGACCGCTCGGTCCTGAAGCAGGCGATCGACCGCTACCAGCTCCTCGACGTCTCGGCGGCCGACCCCGGCCCGGCGGGCGGCGACGCGTAGGGGCCTGGTCCCAACTGTCGTAGAGGTTCGAGGTGCGGTGCGGCCACGGGGGCCGCACCGCACCTCGCCTTCTTTCATCTCAGCGCTCCCAGACCTTGAACGCCCGTACCCGGTAAGGGGATTGGGGCGCCCATGTGCCGCTGCCGGGATAGGTCTGGAACTCCCCCGTCTCGGCGCACTCGGCGGACTGGTAGGCCGTGACCGGCCGTCCGGTGCGATTGGCGAGAGCCTGCGCGCTGCCCCCCTCCGGCAGCGCGACGCAGCTCTCGATGTCGATCCCGGACAGCTCGTACGTCTGCCGGTGCCCCTTGAACGCCGGCTTCTCCCACAGGCACAGCTCCCCCGCCGCGCAGTCCCCCGATGTCGGCGGAGCGGCGGCTCCGGCATGGACCGGTGTCAGCAGGACGGCCGCCAGAGCGGCCGCTGCCGTCATCGGCAGCGTCGTACCCATCGCGGCGCGCATCCTCGTACCCATATCGTTCAACCCCCGTGTCGTACTGGTCACTTGTCTGCACTCTGGCCCGGTGGGCGATCAGACGGGAAGAGCTGACGGATCAGATCACTCGGATAAGCGAAATGCCCCCAGGATTTCCCTGAGGGCATTTCGGGGTGGGTGCGAGGATGCCTCGGGGGGGTCTACGGGTTTCCCCCGAGGGGCCCGATGAGCGCTCCCCTGAGAGGCGCTAGATGTGTGCGGCCCCCGCGCCCGCCTCAGCGTTCGTTCCCCGCTTGGTCAGGAGCGCGACGAAGATCGCCACGACGGCGACGCCCGCGGCGACCAGGCAGGCCAGGCTCATGCCGGAGATGAAGGTGTCGTGCGCGACCGAGGTGATCTTCTCGGCAAGCCCGGGCGGGGTGCCCTTCGGGACCGGGCCCACACCGACCTGGACCGCCTCGGACGCCTGGTCCAGCTGGGCGGGCGTGAGCGGCGGAAGCTTGGCGTCGGTCCAGTTGCCCGCGAGGTCGTTGTCCACCTTCGAGGCCATCACGGCGCCGAGCACGGCGGTGCCGAGGCTTCCGCCGATCTGCATGGCGGCCTGCTGGAGGCCGCCCGCGACGCCGGAGAGCTCCATCGGGGCGTTGCCCACGATGACCTCGGTGGCGCCCACCATGACGGGCGCGAGGCCCAGGCCGAGGAGGGCGAACCACAGCGACATGGCGCCGCTGCCCGTGCCCGACTCCAGCGTGGACATGCCGTACATGGCGACGGCGGTGAGCAGCATGCCGCCCGCGAGCGGGATGCGCGGACCCACCTTCGTGATCATCGCGCCCGCCAGCGGCGAGCCCACGATCATCATTCCGGTCAGCGGCAGGAGGTGCAGACCGGAGTCGACGGGGCTCATACCGTGCACGTTCTGCAGGTAGAAGGTGACGAAGAAGAGGCCGCCCATGAAGGCGATGGCCATGAGCACCATCAGGACCACGCCGGCAGACAGCGGCACCGAACGGAACAGGGCCAGCGGGATCAGCGGCTCCTTGACGCGCGTCTCCCAGATCGCGAAGAGCGCGAAGCACAGCACGGAGGCCGCCAGGAACGTCCAGGTCAGGCCGTCGCCCCAGCCCCACGTCGGGGCCTTGATGAGCGCCCAGACCAGGCAGAACATCGCGCCGGAGAGCAGCACGATGCCGAGGATGTCGAAGGATCGCGGCGCGTTCTCTGCGCGGTGGTCCTTGAGGATCAGGAGCCCGAGGACGAGGGCGATGACGCCGACAGGGACGTTGATGAAGAAGACGGACTGCCAGCTGACGTGCTGGACGAGCAGCCCACCGAGGATCGGGCCGCCCGCGGTCGAGGCGCCGATCACCATGCCCCAGATGCCGATCGCCATGTTCAGCTTCTCGGCGGGGAAGGTGGCCCGCAGGAGGCCGAGCGCGGCCGGCATGAGGAGCGCGCCGAACAGTCCCTGGAACACCCGGAAGGTAACCACCAGAGCGATGCTGTCCGACAGGCCGATGGCCCCCGAGGCCGCGGCGAACCCGATCACGCCTATGAGGAAGGTCTGCCGGTGACCGAAACGGTCGCCGAGCTTGCCCGCGGTGATGAGAGTGACCGCGAGGGCGAGGAAGTAGCCGTTGGTGATCCATTGGACATCGGCGAAGCTCGCGCCGAGGTCCTTCTGGATGGCCGGGTTGGCGATGGCCACGATGGTGCCGTCGAGGGCGACCATCATCACGCCGATCGCGACGGAGAACAGCGTCAGCCAGGGGTGGCCGCGAAGCCCCTTGGCCGGGGCCGGAACGGACACGGGCTCCGGAGCCTTGTCCGCCTTGTCGACGGTGGTCTGACTAGTCATGCGTTCGAGGCTAATGACAGCGACTGACAGTTGACAAACCAATTCACAAGTCGGTAACTGTCATGTCGCTCACAGGTAAGCTGAGCTGCGCAAACAGGCGAAAAGAGGGGCGCGAGTGAAGACGCAGGAAGAGCGTTCAGGGCTGCGGGAACGCAAGAAGCAGCGCACCCGCGACGCCCTGCTGCGCTCCGCACTGGAACTCTTCACCACAAAGGGGTACGACCGCACGACGGTTGACGAAATCGCGGAGGCCGTCGACGTCTCGCAGCGCACCTTCTTCCGGTACTTCACCAGCAAGGAAGAGACCGCGTTCGCGGTCCAGGACATGGTGGAGTCCCGCTTCATCGCCCTCCTGCGCGAACGCCCCGCGGGCGACAGCCCGTTCGAGGCCCTGCGTGGTGCCGTGCTCGACGCCTGGGACTCCCTCGGTGAGCCCATCGAGGAAGTCGTTCCGGTCGAACTCCACATGCGCACCTACCAGATGATCGAATCCACCCCTTCCCTGATCGCCGTCCACCTGCGTCGCTCCACTGAGCTGGAGGAGGAGATCGCACGCGTGATCGCCGAGCGCGAGGGCCTCGACGTGGAGGCGGATCTGCGCCCCCGCGTGACGGTGGCCGCGTTCACAGGCGTGATGCGCATGGCCGGGCGACTGTGGGGCGCCGGCGAGGACATCAGCGTCGAGTCGATCCGCGAGGTCACGGAGTCCTATCTCGACCAACTGGGGCCGGTGTTGGCGGGGAAGTGGCGCGCAGAGTGACCGACCGTGCACTCCCGCGCGCGTGGGGCGCAATCGACACCTACGGACTGTGACGACACCACCTAAGCTAGGCCCGGTTTGCCCTAATTGACCCGCCGGAAACGTGATCTGCCTCACCGATTTCGCGGGTTGGTCCGCGGTTCTCCTAGGGTGTCCCGCAGTGACTTCCTTCGACTCATCCCCGCAACTCAGCGTCTGGCGCGCATTGCTCGCACTGGCCGTCGTGTTCGTCATGCTGGCGACCACCGGCTGGACCGCCGTGCGCCACAAGGGCGTCACCTCGCCACTCAACGCCGCCGTCACGGCGTGGGAGCACGGCCACCTCAACGGGCGCGCTCTGCCGAACCCGGACGGCTCGCCCGCCCGCCTCGCGCAGTTCTTCGCCTCACTCACCAGCCAGCAGCGCACCCGGCTCGCCATGCACTACCCGCTCGCCGTCGGCAATATGAACGGCGCGCCGGTGGAGCTGCGCTACCGCGCCAACCGCATCGCCCTCGACCAGGCACGCAAGGTGGCGCGCAAGAGCACGCACGACAACCGGCTCTCCGCCGCGGGACAGCACGACGCCGGCCAGCGCATGAACCGGTACGCGTCGCTGATGCGCCCCGACCGCAAGATCCTCGCCTTCGACCCCCTGGGCACCGGCCGCGTCGCCGAGGTCTTCGGGGACCTCGACAAGGCCCAGCGCGTCTCGGTCGTGGTCCCCGGCGTCGACACCAACCTCCTCACGTTCCAGCGGACCGTCCGCAAGTACTCGGCGCCGGTCGGCATGGCCAGCTCCCTGTACCGCGCGGAGCGCGCCGCCGGCCCCGGCACACGCACCGCCGTGATCGCCTGGGCCGACTACACGACGCCCGCGGGCCTCGGCGTCGACGCGGCCACCGCGATGCGCGCGGAAGAGGGCGCGACCCGGCTCAACGCCCTGGTACGCGCGCTGCCGGGCCGCACTCCGGTGGCCCTGTACTGCCACAGTTATGGCTCCGTGGTGTGCGGTGTCGCCGCTCACAAGCTGCCCTCCCGGGTGAGCGACATAGCGGTGGCCGGCAGCCCCGGAATGCGCGCCCAGAAGGCCGCGAAACTGGGCACCCACGCGCGTGTGTGGGCGATGCGGGACAGCGACGACTGGATCCAGGACGTGCCGTACCTGGAGGTCGGCGGGATCGGTCACGGCGCCGACCCCGTCTCCCGTGGATTCGGCGCCCGGGTCCTGTCGGCAGCGGGCGCGCGCGGGCACACCGGCTATTTCGAGCCGGGTACGGAGAGCCTCAGCAACTTCGCCGACATCGGCATCGGTTCGTACCGCACCCTGCGATGTGCGAGCGGGCATGACACCTGTCGTGACGGATCTTCCGGCACAACATCGGCCTGACGCGCGTAGAAATCGGTGAAACAGGGGCACGACGCAACAGGGGACGGAGGCGCGCGTGCCGCATACGATGAGCCGCATGGGTGACGTACTGGCCGGATTTCATGCCGCCTGGGAGTTCGGGTCCGACTCCGTGCTCATCCGCTTCGAACGGGGAATCCGCACGCCGAAGCTGCTCCAAGCACTCGGTGAGCGCCGCATCCCCTATGAGGCGATCGCGGCGGTGACACTCACTCCTGGCAAGCGCGGGACCGTCATCCTGCGCGCCGTGCCGAGACCGGGCGCCGATCCGCTGATGGACGCGGCAGCGGGACAGCTCAAGGAGGGGTGCGACCCCTACCGGCTCGTCCTGCCCGCCGAGCGGGAGACACTCGCCGAGTACTACGCGGACGAGCTGCGCGACGTGCTGGCCCTGGACGACGGCGCACCGGCGGGCCGCTACCTGGTGGCAGCGCCCGAGGCGCCACTGCACTTCAAGGCCTACGACGGCAAGGCCTCTTTCGACGGTAAGTCCGTGGCGTTCCGATGGTTCTGGACCGGGGCGTCGTCCGCGAAGTGGAAGGCCGGCGACAAGAGCTTTCCCGTCTCGGATCTGAGCGGCGTCGAATGGCGTTCGCCCGAGGTCTTCGAGGGCCACCTGCGGCTGTTGCGCCGCGACACGTCCGAGCAGCCCGCTCAGGCCGACCAGGACCCGGCCGCTGTGATCTTCGGTCTCGGGTACGGGCCCGTGCACGAGTCACTGCCCTTCGCCGCGTCCATCCTCGCGGCCGTGAGAGCCGGCTCGGCCGTGCCCGCGTCCGGCGCCTCCCCTGCCCGGCGTGACCCCGCGGACATCGCCGACCGCATCCGTCACCTGGGCGAGCTGCACCAGGCGGGCCTCGTCACGGACGCCGAGTTCTCCACGAAGAAGGCCGAGCTGCTGGCTGAGCTGTAGGGCGGCCCGGGGTGCGAGCCCGGCATGGGGGCGAGCGACCCCGGCATGAGGTGCGGCTCCGGGTGCGGCCCTGGCGCACGTGACTTCTTCGAGGTTCGGTGTCCGTCGGTCGGCCTCTCATGTCATACCTGGGTAAGGGGTCAGGTGAGCTCCTCGGTATGACGGCACCGCGGGTGGTTGTTGCCTACGCTGAGCAGGCCATGAGCCCCGCATCGACTGCACCTGACCAGGAGCCCCGCCCGCCGGACGGCAAGGCCGCACCGCCGAGGGGCCCGCGCCGCGTGCTCGCCGCCGTCCTCGGCGGGCTGCGGGCGGCCGGGGCCTCGCTCGCCGCTCCCGCCGGACCGGCCGAGCCCCTGCTCGGCCACTCGTCGAGCCGATGGGTGCGGCTGGTCCCCTATGTGCTTGCGCTGGGCTTCGTCGCCACACTGATCCCGGTCACCACGCAGGTCCTGTCGAACGACTACGGGGTCCCCGGCGGGCTCGCCGGCGCCCTGGGCGTCGCCCAGGCCGCTCCCCTGCTGCTCGCCGTCAGCCGGCCGCTGCTCGCGTGGGGCATCGTGATCGTCGCGGACATCGTCGGGGCGATGGTCATCCAGGGATCGGCCTCCCAGCACGCCGCGCCCTGGACTCCCATGGTCATCGTGGGATATCTGGCCCTGTGCTTCGTCCTGTCCCTGCGGGAGGGCAGACGCACGGTCCTGGGGGTCTGGCTGGTCACGGTGGTGTCCGGACTCGCCCTCGACATGTTCCGCCCCTCGGACAGCCAGGCCACGAGCGTGCTGATGATCGTGCTGAGCGGTGGGGTGCTGCTGCTCGGGACGCTGCTGCGCGAGCGCGGGGAAGCACAGCGCAGACTCGTCGAGCAGGAGACGATCAACGAGGCCGAGCGTTCCCAGCGCACCCTCCTCGAGGAACGGGCGCGTATCGCGCGGGAGTTGCACGACGTCGTGGCTCATCACATGTCGGTCATCACGGTGCAGGCGGACTCCGCGCCGTACCGGCTCCAGGGCCTGACCCCCGAGGCGTGCGAGGAGTTCGGTTCGATAGCGGCGGGCGCCAGGGAGTCGCTCGGTGAGATGCGGCGGCTTCTCGCGGTGCTGCGCAGCGAGGACGCCCCGGGCGGCGAGCGCGCGCCTCAGCCGGGTCTCGGCCGACTTCAGCAACTGGTGGAGGCCACAGTACGGGGCGGTGTCCCGGCGGAGTTGTCGATGCCCGAGCTGACACTCGTCGGGGAGCTGACGGACGTGCCGCCCGCGGTGGACCTCTCCGCGTACCGCATCGTGCAGGAGGCCCTGGCCAATGTCGTGCGGCACGCTCCCGGTGCCCGGACTCAGATCTCCGTCTCCAAGGACGAGGACGCCCTGCTGGTGATCGTGGTCAACGGCCCGGCGGGCGAGCACGCTTCACCCGTGGAGACGACCGGCACAGGACACGGTCTCATCGGGATGCACGAGCGCGTACGGTTGGTCGGCGGCACACTCGACGTGGGCCCACTGCCCGGGGGAGGCTTCCGCGTCGCGGCCCGACTCCCGCTGGCCGAGCCCGACTCCCCCTCGTCGTAAAGGAATTCGGCACCGCATGACCATCCGCGTGATCATCGTCGACGACCAGGCCATGGTGCGAGCGGGGTTCGCCGCGCTGCTGGCCGCGCAGAGCGACATCGACGTCGTGGGCGAGGCTCCGGACGGCAAGCAGGGTGTCGACGTCAGCCGGACCACCCATCCGGATGTCGTCCTCATGGACGTGCGGATGCCCGAGATGGACGGGATCGCGGCGACCCGCGCACTCCTCGACCCTCCGCCGGGCGTGATCCACCGTCCCAAGGTCCTCATGCTGACCACGTTCGACGTGGATGACTATGTGTACGAGGCACTGCGCGCGGGCGCTTCGGGTTTCCTCCTCAAGGACGCACCGCCTGCCGACCTCATCGCGGCGGTGCGTGTGGTGGCCGCCGGAGAGGCGCTGCTCGCCCCGACGGTCACGCGCCGGCTCATCGAGGACATCGCGAGGCAGCGCCCGTCCGGTCGCAGGGACCGCTCTCCGGAGTTGAACTGTCTGACGCCACGCGAGACAGAGGTCCTCGAACTCATCGCCCGGGGCCTGTCCAACCAGGAGATCGCGCAGAAGCTGGTCCTCGCGGAGCAAACCGTGAAGACCCATATCGGCCGTGTGCTCGCGAAGTTGGGGCTGCGCGACCGGGCGCAGGCCGTGATTTTCGCCTACGAGACCGGCCTCGTCACGCCCGGCGACCAGTAGGCCCAAGCTCGGTATCACACGCCGCGCCCAGGTCAGCGCGGGTCTTCCCGGCGTACCCCCTACCTGAGTAGCACCTCCGAATACCCGGGTATCACCCGAGAGTTGGCTCCCCGGTGTGACGTGGAGCCGGGCGTCGTCTTCCTACCTTCCCCTCGTCACGCCACCGGACGGAGGGGAGACGGGCGATGCGCCTGCGCTCATGGAAACAACGCGGCCGTAGGACACTGGTCGCCGCCGCGCTCACGACGACTGTCGTGGCGGGCACGACGGGCTGGGCCGTCGGCAGCGAGCAGAGCCCCCTCACGGGTCCGCCGCCCGGCGCGGCATCCTGGCGTGCGGATCACGCCCTCGGCGTCGGGCTGCCCGATCCGGCGACCGCGAGGCCGGCCCAGGTGGCGGCGTTCTTCCGCGGGTTGGACGACGCCGAGCGGCAGGATCTGGTCGCTCGGCATCCGACCGTGGTCGGCAATCTGGACGGCGTTCCTGCGGATCTTCGCTACGAGGCCAACACGCGTGCGTTGAAAGCCGAGCGTAACCGGGCCCGGGCGCGTGCGGTGGACCCTTCGCTCACATCCCAGGACCACGCGCAGGTCCGCTTCCTCGTCACCCGATACACCGAACTCCTGAAGCCCGGACGGCAGATACTGGCCTTCGACCCGCGAGGCCGCGGCCAGGTGGCCGAGGTATTCGGGGACTTGGCGGGCGCCGAGCATGTGTCCGTCGTCGTGCCCGGCTCGGACATCGACCTGAGCTCGTTCGACCGGGCCACGAATCCGTACGGCACCCCTGCGGGGATGGCCCGCTCGCTGTACGAGGCGTCGGGCGGCCGCACGGCGGTCGTGGCGTGGGTGGGATACACGACGCCTGTCGGCCTGGGGCCGGACGCCGCCACCGGCCGGCTCGCCGAGGCGGGCGCGCCAAGACTGACCCGCTTCGTCCAGGGCCTGACGGCGTCGGGCGCGCCGCGCCCCTCCGTCTTCTGCCACAGCTACGGATCGGTGGTGTGCGGACTCTCCGCCGCCCGACTGCCCGTGTCCGACCTCGTGGTGCTCGGCTCCCCGGGCCTGCGCGCGGACAAGGTGGCCGAACTGCGCACCAAGGCCCGGGTCTGGGCCGCGCGGGACGACAGCGACTGGATCGGCCGCGTGCCGAACGTCGAGTTGTTCGGCCTGGGCCACGGCACCGACCCGACCGACCCCTCCTTCGGCGCCCGCCGCATCCCGGCCCACGACGCCGAGGGCCACACCGGCTACTTCGCGCCCGGCACGGACTCGCTGCGCGCTTTCACCCGTATCGCGACTGGAGCGACGTCATGAGTATCGCGATTCTGCGCAGGGCCGCGTCCGCCATCGACGCGAAGACACCGGCCCACCGGGATCGGGCGATAGACGGACTGCGCGCACTCGCGCTGCTCGCCGTACCCATGGGCCACTGGCTCCTCGGCGGCTTCTCCCTCGACGGCCAGGGCGCGCTGCACAACACGAGCCCGCTGTCCTCCTTCGGATTCCTCGCCCCGATCAGCTGGGTGCTGCAGATGCTCGGCATCTTCTTCCTGGTGGGGGGCTACGCATCCGTTCTGTCGTACCGGCGGACACTGGAGGCGGGCGGGTCGACGAGCGTCTGGCTGCGCGGCCGGCTGGCACGTCTGGGCCGCCCGGTCCTCGGGGTGACGGCGGTGTGCGCCGCGCTGATCCCCGCGTTGTACGCGCTCGGAGTGCCGGAGAAGACCCTGCACACGGGCTCGACCCTGGTGATACAGCCGCTGTGGTTCGTGGGCGTCTACACGGTGATCACCGCGCTCACGCCGTACTGCGTACGCGCCGCCGGGAAGCTGGGGGCGTGGGCGGCGGCACCGCTGCTCGGGTCCGTAGCCGTGATCGACTTCCTGCGCTACGGGCCGTATGCGGATGCCATGCCGTCCTGGCTGAGCCTGCTCAACGTGCTCCCCGGCTGGATGTTCGCCTACCAACTGGGCGTCTGCTGGAGTGAGAAGAGGATCGGAAGGCGTGGTGCGTGGGCGCTGCTGATCGGCGGCGCCGCGCTGTTCGCGACACTGCTCCTCGCGTTCCACTACCCGGAGTCGATGGTGGGCGTGCCGGGCGAGGCTCGGACGAACTCCCATCCGCCGTCCTTGCTGGTGCTCGCGCTTGCGGCCGCGCAGAGCGGTGCGGCGATGCTCCTGCGGGACCGGATCGGCCGGGTACTGCGGCGGCCCGCGCTGTGGGCGCCGGTCGTCGTCATCAACCTCTCAGCGATGACGATCCTTTGCTGGCACCAGACGGCGCTGCTGACAGCGGCGATACCGGGTTCCTTCGCCGGTGCGATACCCGGCCTGACGACGAGTCCGGACTCGCTGGGCTGGATAGCGGCGAGGATCGCGTGGCTTCCGGTCTTCGCCGGGCTGCTCGTGCTGATCGGCAGATACACGCGGGGCTTCGAGGCTCCCTGGAAGCGGGCGACGCATGCGCGGCGGGCGTTGGCCGGGCTGCTGGCCGCGGGGTTCGCGGTGTTCGCGCTGGGGCTCGCGTGAGGTGCCGGCCGGCCGCCACCGGGGCAGTAGATGCCCACGGCGGCGGACCGGGTAGGTGGCACCGGGGTGTTACTCGCGCCCCGCCGAGGTGAAGGTCATGTCGGCGTAGCGGTCGCCCGCGACCTGGGAGGCGATGGGGGCGATCAGGGCGAGTTCGGCGTCGGTGAGGGTGATGCGGGTGGCCGCGGCGTTCTCCTCGATGCGGCTGCGCTTGCGGGTGCCGGGGATCGGGACGACGGGGAGTCCGAAGGCCCCCGACTGCTGCTGCACCCAGGCCAGGGCGATCTGGCCGAGGGAAGCGCCATGGGCCTCGGCAACCTGGCGCACCGGCGCGAGCAGGGCCGCGTTGGCGGCGGCGTTGTCGCCGGTGAAGCGGGGCTGCTGGCGACGGAAGTCGTCCGCGCCGAGCTCCTTGTCGGCGCTGACGAAGGAGCCGGTGAGGAAGCCGCGCCCGAGCGGCGAGTACGGCACGAGGGCCACACCCAGTTCGGCGGCGGTCGGCACGACCTCCTTCTCGATGTCGCGGCTGAACAGCGACCACTCGGACTGGAGGGCGGCGATCGGGTGCACGGCCTGGGCGGCGCGCAGTTCGCCGCCGGTGACCTCGCTCAGGCCGAGGTGCTTGACCTTGCCGGCGGCGACGAGTTCGGCCATCACGCCGACGGTCTCCTCGATCGGCACGTTCACGTCACGGCGGTGCATGTAGTAGAGGTCGATCGTGTCCACGCCGAGACGCTGGAGGCTGGCGTCGATGCAGGCTCGGATGTACTCGGGATCGTTGTTGATGACGCGCTTCGTGGGGTCGCTCGGGTCCACGCCCAGGGCGAACTTGGTGGCCAGCACCACCTCGTCACGGTGCGCCTTGAGGAAGGGAGCAAGGAACTTCTCGTTCTCGCCGGCGGCATAGGCGTCGGCGGTGTCGTACAAGGTGACGCCGAGTTCCAGGCCCCGCTCCAGGGTGGCCCGCGCCTCGTCGGCGTCCGTCGGACCGTAGGCCCAGCTCATGCCCATGCAGCCGAGGCCCTGCACGCCCACCAAGGGCCCGTTGTTTCCCAACTCCACAGTGGAAATCCGCTGCGGCTGCTCCGTGCTGCTCATTCGGTTCAGGCCCTCTCCGACGCCCGCCGGGCGCCCGCATAGAAGTCAATCTTGAGGTCGAGTACGGACAAGGTGTCCTGGAGTTCGGCGATCCGGGACATCACGTCCCTGCGCGTCGATTCGAGCAGAGCGCGACGCTCCTCGAAGGTGTCCTCACCGACCCGCACGAGTTCGGCATAGCGCACCATGTGTGCCACCGGCATCCCGGTCAGCCGCAGCTTGCCCACGAAGGCGAGCCAGTCGAGGTCCCGGTTGGTGTAGCGGCGCTGGCCCGTGTGCGAGCGGTCGATGTGGGGCATGAGCCCGATCCGCTCGTACCAGCGCAGCGTGTGGGCGGTCAGTCCGGTGAAGGCCACGACCTCGCTGATCGTGTAGTGGTCCTGGCCCTCCGGGCGCGGGTGAGCGGTGGGGGCCGATGCGCAGGCGTCGGCCTTGCTGGGTGCGGGGGTGGTCTCCATCACCGTCATGCCCCCACGCTAGAACGTTGAAGTGCACTCCAAGCAAGCGCATTGGGGAGGAATTCCGGACGGCGTCCGTCGATGCGACTCGGCCCGCGCGACGGCCCGGCCCAGCTCGTGGGCACAGGAGGGTGTCCTCGCGGGGCCCGTTAGGCTCGTGGCCATGCAGAGCCTTGCGATGATCGAGAACTGGCCGGTACCGACCGCCGCCGCAGCCGTCGTCCGCGCGGACGGCACGGTCCTCGGGGTGCACGGTCCGACGGCCCACCGTTTCCCGCTGGCCTCGGTCACCAAGCCGCTCGCCGCCTACGCCGCCCTCGTCGCCTACGAAGAGGGCGCGATCGAGTTCGACGAGCTGGCCGGCCCCGAGGGTTCCACGGTGCGCCACCTCCTCGCGCACACCTCCGGGCTCGCCTTCGACGAGCACCGGGCGACGTCGGCGCCCGGTACACGGCGGCTGTACTCGAATGCGGGGTTCGAGGTACTCGGTGACCACATCGCGAAGGCGACGGAGATCCCGTTCGCGGAGTATCTGCACCAGGCGGTATGCGAGCCGCTCGGGATGACCTCGACCTCGCTGGAGGGTTCGCCCGCCAAGGACGGGGTGTCGACCGTGGACGATCTGACGCGGTTCGCCGCCGAGGTGCAGGCTCCCCGGCTGCTCGATCCGCGGACGGTCGCCGAGGCGATGACCGTTCAGTATCCGGGCCTCAAGGGCGTGCTGCCGGGGTACGGGCACCAGAACCCGAACGACTGGGGGCTCGGCTTCGAGATCAGGGACTCCAAGTCGCCGCACTGGACGGGCAGTTCGTCGTCGCCGCGGACGTTCGGGCACTTCGGGCAGTCGGGCACTTTCCTGTGGGTCGACCCCGACGCGGGTGTCGCGTGTGTGGCGCTGACCGATCGGGCCTTCGGGCCGTGGGCGGCCGAGGTGTGGCCCCCCTTCACGGACGCGGTGCTCGCCGAGGTGTGAGGGGTCGGTCTTGAGCGGTCACGCGTGAGGGGCGCACGGCCGTTCGCAAGGGAGGCCTCAGCGGGCGGCCATCTCCCACAGCAGCAGTTCCGCCGGTCCTGACGCCACGGCTTCGAGGCCGGATTCCCCGGCGATCCTGACCGAGTCACCCGCACCCAACTCCTCACCGCCGAGCACCACTTCACCGCGGACGACATGCACGTACACCTGGGCCGCGTCCGGGACGGCGGCGCGCTCTCCCGCTCCGAGGCGGCGCACATGCAGGAGGGAGCCGGCCTCGGGGACGTCGTAGGGCGTGGAGTCGGCGATGCCGTGCACGACCTCGTAGACGGGGTCGCCGCCCGGTTCCACAGGAGCGAGCCACATCTGGACGAAGACGAGCGGGTCGGGGCCGTCATTGCGCTCGACATGACGCACTCCGCCGCCCGCGCTCAGGCGCTGCACGTCGCCCGGGGCGACCACGGACTCGTGCCCCGTCGAATCGCGGTGGGTGAGCCGGCCCGAGACGACCCAGGTGACGATCTCGGTGTGGCTGTGCGGATGCTCGTCGAAGCCCGCGCCCGGCGCGAGGCGTTCCTCGTTGCAGGCCAGGATCGATCCGAAGCGCAGGTTGTCGGGGTCGTAGTGGGGCCCGAAGGAGAAGGCGTGGAACGACTCGATTCCGGCGTCCGGCTCGCCGCCGGGGTACCGGTCGCCGGAGCGACGTACTTCCATCACGCCGTACACGGTAGACCCGGACGGGGACGTCCACGCGGCCACCTTGCACCCTCCACTCCGCGGAGCCGTCCCGATAAGGCAGTCTTGTCCCCGTGCCCGAACCCTCAGCGAACGAAGCCCCGGACCATCGCGACCGCCGTGCGAACCCCCACCCGCACTCCGCGACCCTGAAGCGCCTGGAGAAGTCGTCCGGGAGCCTCGCCGCGCAGGCCATTACGCGCATGGACGAGACGCTGCCGTGGTACCGGGCGATGCCACCGGAGAACCGCTCCTGGATCGGGCTGGTCGCGCAGGCAGGTATCGCGGCCTTCACCGAGTGGTTCCGGCACCCGGACGCCCCGCAGGCGATCTCGACCGACGTCTTCGGCACCGCACCCCGCGAGCTGACCCGGGCCATCACCCTGCGCCAGACCGTGGAGATGGTCCGCACGACCATCGAGGTCATGGAGTCCGCGATCGACGAGGTCGCGGCGCCCGGCGACGAGTCGATCCTGCGTGAGGCACTGCTCGTCTACGCACGGGAGATCGCCTTCGCGACCGCCCAGGTCTACGCGCAGGCGGCCGAGGCGCGCGGCGCCTGGGACGCCCGGCTCGAGTCCCTGGTGGTCAACGCGGTTCTCTCGGGCGAGGCCGACGAGGGTGCCGTCAGCAGGGCCGCGGCGCTCGGGTGGAACTCGCCGGAGCACGTGTGCGTGGTGCTCGGCACCGCCCCCGACGGGGACAGCGAGCTGACCGTCGAGGCGATCCGCCGGGCCGCCCGGCACGCCAAGCTCCAGGTCCTGACCGGGGTGCTCGGCGACCGCCTCGTCGTCATCGCCGGCGGCAACAACAATCCGCTCCAGGTCGCGAAGTCGCTGATCGGCCCGTATGCGGCGGGTCCTGTGGTGGCCGGCCCCGTGGTTCCCGACCTGCTCGCCGCGACCAGGTCGGCGCAGGCCGCGGCCGCCGGACTCAAGGCGTGCGGGGCGTGGCAGGACGCTCCGCGCCCCGTTCTGGCGGATGATCTCCTTCCTGAGCGGGCGATCGCGAGCGACCCTGCCGCGCGCGAGCAGTTGGTGGAGGAGATCTACAGACCACTCGAGGAGGCCGGTTCGGCTCTCCTGGAGACGCTCAGCGTCTATCTGGAACAGGCGAGCAGTCTCGAAGGGGCGGCCCGGATGCTCTTC
This sequence comes from Streptomyces sp. NPDC055400, assembly GCF_053644375.1. Classification (NCBI taxonomy): domain Bacteria; kingdom Bacillati; phylum Actinomycetota; class Actinomycetes; order Kitasatosporales; family Streptomycetaceae; genus Streptomyces; species Streptomyces sp. NPDC055400. The sequence continues at coordinate 298,432 of NZ_JBSHLM010000010.1, forward strand.
GTCCACCCGAACACCGTCCGCTACCGGCTCCGACGTGTGACAGACGTCACCGGCTGGTCCCCCTCCGATGTCAGGTCGGCGTTCACGCTGCGGATCGCGCTGATCCTGGGGCGCCTGGCCGACGCAGATCCTCAGTCGTAGCCTTTTGTCGGGGGCCTACAATTCCCCCTTCGGTTCTTCGTCCCTGTCCCCACGGGCGGCCGTGGCCGTCCACAAGAGAGAGTGTGAGAGTGCTCGTACTCGTCGCTCCCGGCCAAGGCGCTCAGACGCCCGGCTTCCTGTCTCCCTGGCTAGACCTCCCCGGTGCCGCAGACCGCGTCGCCGCGTGGTCGGACGCCATCGGGCTCGACCTTGCCCACTACGGCACGCAGGCCGACGCGGACGCGATCCGTGACACGGCCGTCGCTCAGCCTCTGCTCGTCGCGGCCGGACTCCTGTCGGCCGCGGCACTTGGCGACATCGCTCCTGACGCCGTCGCGGGCCACAGCGTCGGCGAGATCACCGCGGCGGCCTTCGCCGGGGTGCTCGACGACACCGCCGCCCTCCAGCTCGTGCGCAAGCGCGGCCTGGCCATGGCCGAGGCGGCCGCCGTGACCAAGACCGGTATGTCCGCCCTGCTCGGCGGCGACCCGGAGGTCACCACCGCGCACCTGGCGAAGCTGGGCCTGACCCCGGCGAATGTGAACGGCGCGGGCCAGATCGTGGCCGCCGGCACCCTCGAGGAGCTCGCCGCGCTCGAGGCCGACAAGCCCGAGGGCGTACGCCGGGTCGTGCCGCTGACGGTTGCCGGCGCGTTCCACACCCGCCACATGGCTCCCGCGGTGGCGACTCTGGAAGAGGCCGCCCAGTCCCTCACCCCGGCCGACCCCACGGTCGTGTACGTGTCGAACAAGGACGGGCAGACGGTCGACACCGGTGCCGAGGTCGTCTCTCGCCTGGTCGGCCAGGTGGCCAACCCGGTGCGCTGGGACCTGTGCATGGAGACCTTCAAGAAGCTCGGCGTGACCGCGCTCGTCGAGGTGTGCCCGGGCGGCACCCTCACCGGTCTCGCCAAGCGCGCCCTGCCGGGCGTGCAGACCCTCGCCCTCAAGACCCCCGACGACCTCGACGCAGCCCGCGCCCTGATCGCCGATCACACCTCCGCCGCGGCGGACACGCAGACGGCCTGACAAGGAGCCCCGAGAGCATGTCGAAGATCAAGCCCAGTCAGGGCGCCCCGTTCGCGCGCATCATGGGCGTCGGCGGTTACCGGCCGACGCGGGTCGTGCCGAACGAGGTGATCCTCGAGAAGATCGACTCGTCCGACGAGTGGATCCGCTCCCGTTCGGGCATCGCGACGCGCCACTGGGCCTCCGACGCGGAGACCGTGGCCGCGATGTCGATCGAGGCTTCCGGCAAGGCCATCGCGGACGCCGGGATCAGCGCGGAGCAGATCGGCGCCGTGGTCGTGTCGACCGTGTCGCACTTCAAGCAGACCCCGGCCATCGCGACCGAGATCGCGGACAAGCTCGGCACCGCCAAGGCTGCCGCGTTCGACATCTCCGCCGGGTGCGCGGGCTTCGGCTACGGCCTGACCCTCGCCAAGGGCATGATCGTCGAGGGCAGCGCCGAGTACGTGCTGGTGATCGGCGTGGAGCGGCTGAGCGACCTGACCGACCTGGAGGACCGCGCGACGGCCTTCCTGTTCGGTGACGGCGCCGGCGCCGTCGTCGTCGGCCCCTCGCAGGAGCCGCACATCGGTCCCACCGTCTGGGGTTCCGAGGGCGACAAGTCCGAGACGATCAAGCAGACCGTGCCGTGGGACGAGTTCCGCGTCGGCGATGTGTCGAAGCTGCCGCTCGACAGCAAGGGCGACATCAAGTTCCCTGCGATCACGCAGGAGGGCCAGGCGGTGTTCCGCTGGGCCGTGTTCGAGATGGCGAAGGTTGCCCAGCAGGCGCTGGACGCGGCCGGGATCAGCGCGGACGACCTGGACGTCTTCATTCCGCACCAGGCAAACATGCGGATCATCGACTCGATGGTGAAGACTCTGAAACTGCCGGAGCATGTCACGGTCGCCCGTGACATCGAGACCACCGGCAACACCTCGGCCGCCTCGATTCCGCTCGCGATGGAGCGGCTTCTGGCGACCGGGAAGGCGAAGAGCGGCGACACCGCCCTCGTCATCGGCTTCGGGGCGGGTCTCGTCTACGCCGCCACGGTCGTTACCCTCCCCTAGGCAGACCGTCCCGGATCACTCCGGGCACAAACGCCGCCACACCCTCTGGATACGTAAGAAGGAGCGCCAACATGGCCGCCACTCAGGAAGAGATCGTCGCCGGTCTCGCGGAGATCGTGAACGAGATCGCCGGCATCCCGGTCGAGGACGTCCAGCTGGACAAGTCCTTCACCGACGACCTGGACGTCGACTCGCTGTCCATGGTCGAGGTCGTCGTCGCCGCCGAAGAGCGCTTCGACGTCAAGATCCCGGACGACGACGTCAAGAACCTCAAGACCGTCGGTGACGCCACCGACTACATCGTCAAGCACCAGGCCTGATCAACCGCTCGCCTAGTGCTGCCGCTCCGCCACCCGGCGGTGGCGCCGCTGAATCCCTCGCATCCGTTGGAGAAAGAATTCCTGTGAGCCCGACCAATCGCACCGTGGTCGTCACCGGTATCGGCGCAACCACACCGCTGGGTGGCGACGCGACGTCCACCTGGGAGGGTCTGGTCGCCGGTCGTTCCGGTGTCCGTCCCCTCGAACAGGAGTGGGCCGCCGACCAGGCGGTCCGCATCGCGGCGCAGATCGCCGTGGAACCGAGCGAGGTCATCCCGCGCCCGCAGGCCCGCCGCCTGGACCGCTCGGCGCAGTTCGCGCTGATCGCGGCCAAGGAGGCCTGGGCCGACGCCGGTTACACCGACAAGGCCGGTGAGGACCCCTCCGTCGCCCCCGACCGGCTCGGCGCGGTCATCGCCTCCGGCATCGGCGGCGTGACGACTCTCCTCGACCAGTACGACGTGCTGAAGGAGAAGGGCGTACGCCGCGTCTCCCCGCACACCGTCCCGATGCTCATGCCGAACGGCCCCTCGGCCAACGTGGGCCTGGCCGTGAACGCCCGCGCGGGTGTGCACACCCCGGTCTCCGCCTGCGCGTCCGGCGCAGAGGCCATCGGCTACGCGATCGAGATGATCCGCACGGGCCGTGCGGACGTCGTGGTCGCCGGTGGCACCGAGGCGGCCATCCACCCGCTGCCCATCGCCGCCTTCGGCAACATGATGGCGATGTCCAAGAACAACGACGACCCGCAGGGCGCCTCGCGTCCCTACGACGTCGGCCGGGACGGCTTCGTCCTCGGTGAGGGCGCCGGTGTCCTGATCCTCGAGTCCGCCGAGCACGCCGCCAAGCGCGGTGCCCGCGTCTACGCGGAGGCGGTCGGCCAGGGCATCTCCGCCGACAGCCACGACATCGTCCAGCCGGAGCCGGGCGGCCGCGGCATCTCGCAGGCCCTGCAGAACCTGCTCGACAACACCGACCTGGACCCGGCCGAGATCGTGCACGTGAACGCGCACGCGACCTCGACGCCGGCCGGTGACGTGGCCGAGCTCAAGGCGCTGCGCAAGGTCTTCGGCGACGACACCGACCACATGGCGGTCTCCGCCACCAAGTCGATGACGGGCCACCTCCTCGGCGGCGCCGGCGGTATCGAGTCGGTCGCGTCGGTGCTCGCCCTGTACCACCGGGTGGCTCCGCCGACGATCAACGTCGAGAACCTCGACCCGGAGGCGGAAGCCGCCGCCGACATCGTCCGCGGTGAGGCCCGCAAGCTGCCCGTCGAGGGCCGCATCGCCGCGCTGAACGACTCGTTCGGCTTCGGCGGACACAACGTCGTGCTGGCGTTCCGCTCGGTCTGACCCCCGCGTACACGTACGTAGCCGAAGGGGCCCCCACCATCACGGTGGGGGCCCCTTCGGCACCTGCGAACCACTACATCCGAACGCCTCACACCACCTGGTGCAGCCACCGCACCGGGGCGCCCTCGCCCGCGTAGCGGAAGGGTTCCAGTTCGTCGTCCCAGGGCTTGCCGAGGAGCTTGGCGAGTTCGGCTTCCAGGTCCGTCTCGCCGCCCTTGGAACGGGTGAGCGCGGCGCGCAGCCGGTCCTCGGGGATGAGGATGTCGCCGTGGATTCCGGTGACGGCGTGGAAGATGCCCAGTTCGGGTGTGGCGCTGTAGCGCTCGCCCTCGGCCGTCGCGCAGGGTTCCGCGGTCACCTCGAAACGCAGGAGCTGCCAGCCGCGCAGGGCGGACGCCAGCTTCGAGGCGGTGCCCGCCTCACCGCGCCAGGAGAACTCGGATCTCCAGGTGCCCGGCGCCGCCGGCTGCCGGATCCAGTCGAGGTTGATACGCGCGCCGAGCACGCCCGCGACTGCCCATTCGACGTGCGGGCACAGCGCGCGCGGTGCGGAGTGCACGTACAGGACTCCACGTGTCGTCACCGGGACCTCCAGTGTGGGACGAGGTTCGCCTTCCCCGGCGGCCTCGCGCCCGTGCCGAGCAGTTTTCCCCAAAGACCAGTTGAACCAGGGGAACCAGGAAAAAAGGGACAGATGTGACGTGATGTAATTTAGCGGAAGCTGTGCTGCGGGGCTTCACCGGGTCGGCCGACCGCCCTGTCGCTGCCGTGACAGCAGTGGCCGGGCCGCCACGGGGCGAGGCTACCGTGTGGCGGCGCAAGGAGTGTGACGTACCGTCGGTCCCGGCGCCCTCACACGCCCACGTTTCACCCGCGGGGACTCAACCGCGGCGGGGTGCGCGGCGTCACGTTCGACGACAGATGCGCCGGCGGCGGCCAGAAGCGGTGAGAGAGGACAACGGGATGCGGATCCGAAGCCACCGGTCAGCTGCCGTCCGGGCCGTTGTCGCCGGTGTGACGGCGGTTCTGCTCGGTGCCGCGGGCCTCGCCGCATGCGACGCGATCGGCGACAACTCCCCAGGACCGAAGGGCAGTACGGCCGGTACGAAGCCGTCCCCGAAGCCCACCCCCAGGTGGGACACGAGCCCGCGCTCGGTTGCCGCCGTGGGCGACTCCATCACGCGGGGCTTCGACGCCTGCTCGGTCCTCACGGACTGCCCGGAGGTGTCGTGGGCGACCGGTTCGGACAGCGGGGTGCGCAGCCTCGCGGTCCGGCTCCTGGGGAAGGACCGGGCGGCCACGCACAGTTGGAATTACGCGCGCACCGGTGCACGTATGGCTGACCTTCCCGCGCAGATGGAGCAGGCGGCCGCGGTGTCGCCGGGCCTGGTGACGGTGATGGCGGGGGCCAACGACGCCTGCCGGCCGACGCCCGCCTCGATGACGCCGGTCGACATGTTCCGCGCCGACTTCGAGGAAGCGATGCGCACGCTGCGGCGGGAGGTGCCCAAGGCGCAGGTGTATGTGTCGAGCGTGCCGGACCTCATGCGCCTGTGGTCGGCGGGCCGGACGAATCCGCTGGGCAAGCAGGTGTGGAAGCTCGGCATCTGCTCGTCGATGCTGGCCGACCCGGACGACCTCGCGGCGGCGGCGACGCAGCGTCGGGCCTCGGTGCAGGACCGGGTGGTGGCGTACAACGAGGTGCTCGCGGACGTGTGCGCGAAGGACCGGCGGTGCCGGTACGACGGCGGGGCGGTCTTCGATTACCGGTTCGACGGGAAGCAGCTGAGTCACTGGGACTGGTTCCACCCCAGCAAGGACGGCCAGTCGCGGCTCGCGGCGATGGCGTACCGACGGGTGACGGCCAAGGAGCCGATCACCTGAGCCGGGGGCTCCCGGCGTAAGGTCTCGATCATGCGCAGCGAACTCTTCGGCACGCTCCCCGACGGCACGCCCGTCCACCGCTGGACTCTCGAACGCGGCGGGGTGCGGGTGCGCGTCCTGACGTACGGCGGGATCGTGCAGTCGGCGGAGGTTCCCGACCGGGCCGGTACCACGGCGGACGTGGCGCTCGGGTTTCCCACTCTGGACGGGTATCTCGCCCATCCGGGGCCGTTCCTGGGCGCGCTGGTCGGCCGGTACGCGAACCGGATCGCGGGCGGCCGCTTCCCGCTCGACGGCCGGACCTACCACCTGGCGCAGAACAACGGGACGAACGCGCTGCACGGCGGCGAGCGCGGCTTCGACAAGCGCGTGTGGGACGCGGACCCGCTGGAACACGGTGTGCGGCTGCACCGGGTGAGCCCGCACGGCGAGGAGGGCTTCCCGGGGCGCATGGAGGTCTCGGCGACGTACACGCTCGACGAGGGCGGGGCGCTACGGATCGCGTACGAGGCGGTGACCGACGCGCCGACCGTCGTGAACCTGACGAACCACTCGTACTGGAATCTGGGCGGCGCGGACTCCGGTGACGCGGCGGGCGGGCACGAGGTGCGCATCGCGGCCTCGCGGTTCACCGCGGCGGACGGGGATCTGGTCCCGACCGGTGAGTTCACCGAGGTGGCGGGGACGACCTTCGACTTCCGGGAGCCGCGGAAGCCTGGGCTCGGCCACGACCGCAACTACGTGCTCGACAAGGGGGTCACCGAGGCACCGGCGGAGGTCGCCGCGCTGCACGACCCGGCGTCGGGGCGGACGCTGACCGTCGCGACGACCGAGCCGGGGCTCCAGCTGTACACGGGCGACCACTTCGACGCGACGCTGCCGTTCGCGCCCGGCGCCGGGATCGCCCTGGAGACCCAGCACTTCCCGGACTCCCCCAACCGGCCCCAGTTCCCGTCGACGGAACTGAGGCCGGGTCAGGTGTTCCGTTCCGAGACCGTGTACGGGTTCGGCACCCGCGCCTGAACCCCCGGACCGGAACCGGAACCCGTACCACCAACACGCCCCCGGGCCCGCCCCCAGACGCGGACCGGACCCTGCGAATCCGCTCAGACCCCGATCCGCGTGCTCACGCGCCGGTCCATGACCGAGCGGCCCGCTTCCACCTCGTACGCGCCCGCCTGATGCGCCCACGCGTTGGCGTTCTCGTCCCAGATCTCGTAGGCGCGGCGCGGCAGCGGGACGGTGACCTCGACGCTCTCGCCCGGTGCCGCCTCGACGCCCGCGAAGCCGGCCAGCCAGCGGGCCGGACGGGCGGGGTCGTCCTGTTCGGGGGCCAGATAGACCTGGACCACCTCGCGGCCGGTCCGCTCCCCGGAGTTGCGCACCCGGACCACGGCCGTCGCGCCCGCGTCCCGCACCTCGATCGACTCGTACATCCAGTCGGTGTAGCCGAGGCCGTGGCCGAAGGCGTACGACGGGGTGGCCCCCGACCTCTCCCAGGCGCGGTAGCCGATGAACACGCCCTCGGTGTAGGCCAGCCGGCCGTCGGTGGGGGTGACCTCGGTGACGGGCGCGTCCTCGAACGCGCCCCAGGTGGTGGGCAGCCGGCCGCCGGGCTCCTCGGCTCCGGTGAGGACGTCGGCGAGGGCGTCACCGCCCTCCTGGCCGGGGAACCAGCTCAGGAGCACGGCCGCGACGTCCTCGCGCCACGGGAGTTCCACCGGGGAGCCGGAGTTCACGACCACGACGGTGTTCGGGTTGGCGGCGGCGACGGCGCGGACGAGGTCGTCCTGACGGCCCGGCAGGCGCAGGTCCTTGCGGTCGAAGCCCTCGGACTCGACGCGTTCGGTGGTGGCCACCACGACGACCGCGGTGTCGGCCGCGCGCGCGGCCTCGACGGCCTCGGCGATCAGCTCGTCGGGGTCGCGCTGCGGCTCGCGGTGCACCAGCGAGAACGCGATGGCCTGGAGCGGGGCGCCCTCGGGCTTGAAGACGACGTAACGCAGGGATATGTCGACGGGGTCGCCGGCGACGAGGTCGACGTCTCCGCGGCCGACGGGGCTGCCGAAGAACGCCGCGAACGGGTCGGCGGCGGAGGCGAGCGGCTGCTCCCCGTCGAAGACGGTCCGTCCGGCGACGGTGAGGGTGAAGCCGCCGATGCCCTGGGTGCCGAAGGTGTGCGGCCCGGACGCGCGCGGGGTGAAGGTGCCGGTGATCTCGACGGTGTGCAGGGTGTCGTGGGTGACGCCGTCGGGCAGGTCGGCGCCGATCCACTGAATGCGGCCGCCGGGCACGGACGCGGTGCCGATGACGTCGCCGGCGGCGTCCAGGCAGCGGGCGCGCAGCTCGAACCCGGCGCCCGCGGCGGCGAGTTCCTCGTTCGGGTCGGCGCCGACGGCGTACGTGAGCGTGCCCTCGGGGAGCACGGCGGTCAGCCCGTCGAGCGGGGAGACGACATGGGTGGGGAAGACGGTGGCGGAGCCTCCGCCGAGGACGCGGGCGTCCCGTGCGGCGGCGCCGATGAGGGCGACGGTCCCCGAACGGAGGGGAAGCGCACCGGAATTGCGTACGAGGACGAAGGCGCGGCGGGCGATCTCGCGGGCGAGTGCCTCGCCGTCGATCTCTTCCGGGACCTCGGTGACCACAGGCTCGGCGCCTTCGAGGATGCCGACGCGGGCGGCGAGGCGCAGCACGTTGCGCGCGGCCTCGTCGACGGTGGACTCCTCGACCTCACCGGCGCGGACGGCGGCGGCGAGCGCCGGGCCGTAGACCGTGCGCGGGCCGGGCATCGCGACGTCGAGGCCGCCCTCGATGTCGCCGGTGGTGGAGCGGGCGGCCATCCAGTCGGAGACGTTGAAGCCGTCGAAGCCCCATTCGCCGCGCAGCACCTCGTTCACGAGGTAGCGGTGTTCGGTCATCGTCGTGCCGTTGACCTTGTTGTAGGCGGTCATGATGCCCCAGGGGTGGGCGTTCTCGACGATGGCCTCGAAGGGGGCGAGGTAGAGCTCGCGCAGGGCGCGGGCGGAGACGGTGTTGTCGACGGTGAAGCGGTCGGTCTCGGCGTCGTTGCCGACGAAGTGCTTGACGGTGGTGCCGACGCCGCCGGACTGCACGCCGCGCACGTAGCCGGTGCCGATCGCGCCCGTCAGGTACGGGTCCTCGCTGTACGCCTCGAAGTGCCGGCCGCCCAGCGGCGAGCGGTGCAGGTTGACGGTCGGGGCGAGCAGCACGTGGACGCCCTTGCGACGGGCCTCCTGGGCGAGCAACCGACCGGCCTTGCAGGCGAGTTCGGGGTCCCAGGTGGCAGCGAGCGCCGTCGGTGACGGAAGGGCCATCGAGGGGTCGTCGGCGGTCCAGCGGATGCCGCGGACACCGATCGGGCCGTCCGACATCACCAGCGACCCGAGGCCGATGCCGGGGACGGCGGGCAGGGACCACATGTCCTGCCCGGCGAGGAGATCCGCCTTGGTGTCGAGGTCGAGCTTGCCGAGCGCTGCCTCGATGACAGCCTCACGTGCCTGGTCCTGCTGGGTCTCCGCCACGGCGGCGCCTCCTCGTTGAAGTCCGGCCCTTGGCCGCCATCCTGCACCCGTTACCTGTAGATCGGTAGGTTCCGTTATGTCGCCGTTATAAACGATGTCGTACGGTGACGGCATGGGTGCGAGAACCGCCAGAAGCGAGGAACGGCGCGCGGAGATCCTCCGTGCCGCCCTGGAGGTGATCGCCGAGCGCGGGTACCGCGGCGCCACGCTCGGGGCGGTGGCCGAGCGTGTCGGGCTGACGCAGCAGGGGCTGCTGCACTACTTCCGCACCAAGGAGGCCCTGCTCGTCGCGGTTCTGGAGGAGCGCGACCAGTGGGACGCGGTGCCGGACGGCCGGTGGCGGCTCGATCTGCTGGGCTCGCTGGTCGAGTACAACGCGATGCGGCCCGGCATCGTGCAGACGTTCTCCGCACTGCTCGGCGAGAGCGTCACGGAGGACCACCCGGCGCGGCCCTACTTCACCGAGCGCTACGGGGGCGTGCGGGAGAGCATGGCCGCGGTGCTGCGGACCGAGTACGGGGAGCGGCTGCCGGGCGGACTCACGCCCGAGCGGGCGGCGCCGCTGCTCGTGGCCGTGATGGACGGACTGCAGTACCAGTGGCTGCTGGACCCCGAGTCGGTGGACATGCCGGGCGCGTTCCGCGACTTCCTGGCGCTCATCGAGGGCGGCGAAGGCGACGCGGGGGGCACGGGCGCCCGGTGAACTCCCGTGTGCGCGGCGGCTACTGGCGCCAGACGACCGCGAGCGTCTTGCTCACCGCGCACACCAGGACGTAGGCGACGGCCCAGCCGACGGCCCCGGCCAGCAGGAGCGCGGCCGCGCCCGCCCCGAACCACACCAACTCGAAGGCGACCCGGCCCGCGCCCCGCGTCTTGTACGACGCCTTCTGGGACCCGAACAGCGCCCACAAAGTGATCATCACGGCGATGACCCCGAGGCCGAGCAGCCAGGCGAGCGGGGCCGGGACGTCGCGGGTGAAGCCCCAGTAACCGACGGCCGCGAGGGCTGCCAGTTCGATCAGGAAGAGCACACCCAGGTTCGCCGCCTTCATGAGCGCAGTATGGCCCGGACTACCGCTCACGGATACGGGTCACGGCCCGCGCGATGTCCTCGTGGACGAGGGACGGGTCCGCCGCGGCCTGCTTGAAGTGGCCCAACACGGCTTCCATGGCCGGGAGTTCGGTGGTCTCGGTGGCCAGGGCGATGTCCTTGACGGCGAGGTCCGAGCCGAAGTGCACGCCCTGCGCGAAGGCGCGGGCGACGGCTCCGCCGAGGGGGCCGGCGGCGAGGGCGCCCTTCGCGACGTCCTCGGGCAGGCCGAGCGCGTCCGCGAGCGCCATGGCCTCGGCGACCAGGCCGACGCCGCCGATGACCGCGGTGTTGACGACGAGTTTGAGAGCGGCGCCGGAGCCGGGCGCGCCGGTGCGGGTGACCGTGCCGAGGCGGGCGAGTACGCCTTCGATCCGGTCCGCGTCGCCGCCCGCGAGGATGCCGAGCTCGCCCGCCTCGGCTTTGTCGGTGCTGCCCATGACCGGGGCGTCGACGAGGGTCACCCCGTCACCGAGTCGCGCCGCCAGCTGCCGTACGGCGTCGGGGCCGATGGTCGACATCTCCGCCCAGTACGTGCCGGGCCGCAGTTCGGGCGCGATGGCGTCGGCGACCTCGGACACGGCGTCCGGGGTGGCGAGCATCGTGATGACCACGTCGGCGTCGCGCACGGCGCCGGCGGGGGTGTCGGCGAGGACGGCGCCCCGTTCGACGAGCGGGGCGGCTTTCGCCGGGGTGCGGTTCCAGACGGTCAGCGGGTGTCCGGCGTCGAGGAGATGGCGGGCCATGGGCGCGCCCATGTGACCGAGTCCGAGGAAGGCGATCTTTTCCATGTCCCGACGCTAGCGCGTCCCGCCCGGATCGGACCGGGCTCTCGGGGTCAGTGCGTGGCCGGGTCGCCGATGGGGTGCGGGGCGGGCTCGGGCGCCGGTTCCGGGGTCGTCTCGCCGAGCAGGTCCCGGGCCATCAGGGTCGCGCCGGCCACCGCTCCCGGCATCAGGAACACCGCCACGAACGGCACCAGGAACGCGACGGCGAGCGGGGTGCCGAAGCCCCAGGCGAGGCCCTTGCGGGAGCGCAGCAGGGCGAGTCGTTCGCGCAGCTCGACGCTGCGGCGCTGGAGCGCGACCGCGGCGAGCTCCTCCGTGAGGAAGAAGCCGGTGACGAAGAAGCCGATCACCGGGACGACGGTCTGGCCGGCGAACGGGATGAACCCGAGGGCGAAGAGCAGGACGCCCCAGAGCGCGGCGCGCACCAGGACCCGCAGGCTGTCGCGGGCGGAGACCCACAGTTCGCGCCAGAGCGGGAGGCCCGACTCGGGGGCGTGGCCACCCTCGGCGAGGTCCACCTTCTCCGACAGGGACTCGTAGAAGGGCTGGCCGATCAGGAGGGTGACGGCGGTGAAGGCGACGACCGCGAGCAGCAGGACGAGGGCGAAGAGCACGGCCGTCAGGAAACCGCGGAACAGGCCGGCCCACGGGGACGTCCAGTCGTCGGCGAAGGGGGTCGCCCAGGTGACGAGGTCGTCGCCCCACAGGGCCAGGCAGACCAGCGCGGCCGCGTACAGGACCAGGGTGATCAGGCCGGGCAGGAGCCCCATGCCGAACTGCTTGCCGTGCTGGGAGACCCAGCGCTGGCCCTTCATCAAGTAGCCGAAGCCCGCCCCGAGATCACGCATGGGCACCACCCTAGGGGACCGGCCCGCACCCCTTGCGCGGGGTACGGGCCGGAGCCGGGTCGCGCCGCTCAGACGGAGAGCGTGACCGTGATGTTGCCGCGGGTGGCCTTGGAGTACGGGCACACCTGGTGGGCCTTCTCGACCAGGGACTTGGCGGTGGCCTCGTCCACGTTCGGGATCTTGGCGGAGATCTCGACGATGAGGCCGAAGCCGTCGTCGTTCTTGCCGATGCCCACGTGCGCGGTGACGGTCGAGCCGGAGATGTCGGCGTTCTCCTGGCGGGCGACCACGGCGAGCGCGCCCTGGAAGCAGGCGCTGTAGCCGGCGGCGAACAGCTGCTCCGGGTTGGTGCCGGCGCCGCTGCCGCCCTGCTCCTTGGGCGGGTTCACGACGACGTCGAGCTTGCCGTCGTCCGTGGAGACGCGGCCGTCACGGCCGTTCTCCGCGGTGGCCACGGCGGTGTAGACGACGTCCGACTGCTGGATGGGCATCCCGTACTCCCTCATTCGATCCGGTAGGCGGAAAGAGATTACCGAATCCCGGAAGGAACGAGCGTGACCGGGGTCACTCCCCCAGCTTGACGACCATCTTTCCGATGTTGTCGCCGCGCAGAACCCCGAGGAACGCCTCCAGGTTGTTCTCGATGCCCTCGACGACGGTCTCGCGGTACTTGAGCTCGCCGGAGCGGATCCAGGCGCCCACCTGCTGCACGAACTGCGGCTGGAGGTCGTAGTGGTCGCCGACGAGGAAGCCCTGGATCCGTCCGCGGGTCTGGATCAGGCGGGACAGGTTGCGCGGACCGGGGGCGGCCTCGGTGTTGTTGTAGACCGAGATCGCGCCGCAGATCGCGATGCGGCCGTCGCGGTTGAGCAGGCCGATCGCCGCCTCGAGGTGGTCGCCGCCGACGTTGTCGAAGTAGACGTCGATGCCGTCGGGGGCCGCCTCCTTGAGCTGCTCGAAGACGGAGCCGTCCTTGTAGTTGAAGGCGGCGTCGAAGCCGTACTCCTCGACGAGGAGCTTGACCTTCTCGGCCGAGCCCGCCGAGCCGACGACGCGGCCCGCGCCGAGGAGCTTGGCGATCTGGCCGACCTGGCTGCCGACGGCACCGGCCGCGCCGGAGACGAAGACCGTGTCGCCCTCCTTGAAGGACAGGGTGCGCAGGAGACCCGCGTACGCCGTCAGGCCCGTCATGCCGAGGACACCGAGGTACGCCGACAGGGGCGCGGCCTCCGGGTCGACCTTCACGGCCTGCTTGGCGTCGAAGGTGGCGTACTCACGCCAGCCGTTGAAGTGCAGCACGTGGTCACCGACGGCCACACCCTCGTCGTTCGAGGCGACGACCACGCCGACCGCGCCGCCCTGCATCGTCTCGCCGAGCTCGTACGGGGCTACGTACGACTTGGCCGCGCTCATGCGGCCGCGCATGTACGGGTCCACGGACACGTACAGGTTCTTGACGAGCACCTGACCGGGGCCGGGCTGGGCGATCTCCACCTCGCTGAGCTGGAAGTCCTCGGGCTTGGGCCAGCCGACCGGGCGGCTGGTCAGCTGCCACTCACGGCTCGTGGCGGGGATCTGAGGGGTGTCGACAGACATGGCGGGGGCCTCCTGATTGCTTCACTTACTGAAACAACCATGCTCCTCGATATTTCATAGTGTCAAGTAAATGGGTACTCTGGAGTACATGGCCGCTAGCAGCTCCGCCCCGGAACCCGTGACAGACGACCTCGCGACAGCCGATCCCGTGACCGCCGACCCGGTGACAGCCGACCTGGTCGAGCTGATCGGCACGCTGGTCTCGCGTCACTACAAGGAGTACGAGCAGGCCGCCTCGGGCCAGGGCCTCACCGCGGCGCAGGCGCGGGTTCTCGATCTGCTCTCGCGCGAGCCGATGCCCATGCGGCGCATAGCCCAGCAGGTGAACTGCGAGCCGTCGAACATCACCGGGCTCATCGACCGGCTGGAAGGGCGCGGCCTCGTCGAGCGCCGCCCCGACCCGGCCGACCGGCGCGTGAAGCTGGCCGCGCCGACGGCAGAGGGCGTGCGGATGGCGCACGGCGTGCAGGGGAACCTGGGCTTCGCGCGCGGGGCCATCGCCTCGCTGACCGCCGACGAGCGGGTGGCGCTGCGCAGGCTCCTCGCCAAGATGATGCTGGACGGCGACGCCACGGCCTGACGCCCGTCACGAGGGACGGTCTTCAGGTGAACGATGTGACGGTCCGGCATCGGCCACGAGGGACGGCCTTCGGATGAACGACGTGCCGGCCTGACGTCGGCCGCACCCTCCCGCAGGAACTAGGTGCACCACCACAGGAAGCGGTCGCACGTTTGCGTCGGGGTGGGCCGCGGCGGGGGCGGCGGTGTCGTGGCGGGCCCGGGGGCGGGCGTGTTGCCGGGGTCTGCCGGGGTGTGCGGCGTCGAGGTGGCGGCCGGCGCGGAGGTGGCGCGGCCCTCGGTTCCCTCCTTCGCCCCCTCCGTCTCCTTGCCCTTCTTCGCTTCCTCGGACTCCGACGCGGACGGGGAAGGGGACGCCGAGGCGCTCGACGCCTGCGGGTCCGCCTCGACCGTGGCGGTGCGGGTCGGGGTGCCGGCCGCCGAGGACGCGGCGGCCTGGGCCTCCTGGTCGGCGCTCTCCTCGGCCGACGTGGACGAGCCCTGTGCGTCGCCGTCCGCCGACGACTCGGTGCCGAGTTCCGCGAAGCTGAGGCCGCCCGCGGCGAGCGCGAGCCCCGCGGCGGCGATCACGATCTTGTTGCGCCGGCGCCGATGGGCCCTGCGGGCGCCGCGCTCACGGCGTTCCCTGCGGGAGCGGCGGGTCTGCGTGGGTTCGTCGGCATAAGGGGCGCCGGCGTTCTCGGCCGACTCCTGCGCCGCGAGCGCCTCCGCGTGCTCGCGGCAGGCTTCGGCGGGCGTGCCGCACCCAGGGCAGGCGAGGGCGCCGTTGAGGTGCCTTCGGCACGGGTGGCAGTAATCCATGACGCATGGAGGCTAGGCGCCGCGCCGGTAACGGAAAAAGCCGGGGCTGTGAATGTTCTGTGTGGAACCGCGTGTTCCGAAGAATTGACCCTCCATACGGCTTCTGTACACGGCGTACCTGGCGACCGGGTGCGCAAACCATTGACACCCCGCGCGCGCCTCCTTACTGTCACGCCAAGATTTCGAACGCATGACGAAATATCGAACGTCGCAGGGGGCAACTGCCGTGCGCATCACGGGAATCAGCACACACGTGGTCGGAACGCCTTGGCGCAACCTGACCTACGTCCAGGTGCACACCGACGAGGGGATCACCGGGGTCGGCGAGACCCGGATGCTGGGCCACACCGACGCGCTCGTCGGCTATCTGAAGGAGGCTCAGGCCAACCACATCGTCGGCTCGGACCCCTTCGCGACCGAGGACCTCGTACGGCGCATGAAGTACGGGGACTACGGGCGGGCCGGAGAGATCGTGATGTCCGGGATCGCGGTCGTCGAGATGGCCTGCTGGGACATCAAGGGCAAGGCGCTCGGTGTGCCGGTGTGGCAGTTGCTCGGCGGCAAGGTGACGGACCGGGTCAAGGCGTACGCGAACGGCTGGTACACCACCGAGCGCACCCCGGAGGCCTACCACAAGGCGGCGCAGGCCGTGATCGAGCGCGGGTACAAGGCGCTGAAGATCGACCCGTTCGGGACGGGGCACTACGAGCTGGACCACGAACAGAGTCTGTACGCCGTGTCGTTGATCGAGGCGGTGCGCGACGCGATCGGGCCCGACGCCGAGCTGATGCTGGAGATGCACGGCCGGTTCTCGCCCGCCACCGCCATCCGGCTGGCGCGCGATCTCGCTCCCTTCAAGCCCGCGTGGCTGGAGGAGCCGGTGCCGCCGGAGAACCTCAAGGCGCTGGAGAAGGTGGCCGCGAAGGTGGACATCCCGGTCGCCACGGGTGAGCGGATCCATGACCGGATCGAGTTCCGTGAACTGTTCGAGAGCCAGGCGGCGGACATCATCCAGCCGGACGTCGGCCACATCGGCGGCATCTGGGAGACGCGGAAGCTGGCGGCGACGGCGGAGTCCCACTATGTGCTGGTCGCGCCGCACAACGTGGGCGGTCCCGTGCTGACCGCGGCCTCGCTCCAGGTCGGCTTCACCACGCCGAACTTCAAGGTCCTTGAGCACTTCAACGACTTCGCGGACGCGGACATCAAGAAGGTCGTGAAGGGCGCGCCGCAGGTCGATCCGGAGACCGGGTGCTTCGAGCTGTCGCACGCGCCGGGGCTCGGAGTCGAGCTCGACGTGGACGCGGCGGCCGAATTCCCGCAGCAGCAGGCGCGGTTCGACCTGTGGGCGGAGGGCTGGGAGCAGCGCCGCCCGGAGGGAACGTCATGAGCGTCGCGGTCGTCGTCGAGGCGCCGGGCGCGTACCGGATCGTCCCTCACGAGCCGATGCCGCCGGGCGCCGGTGAGGCGCTGGTCCGCGTCCACGCCGTGGGCATCTGCGGCAGCGACCGCGAGGTGTACCAGGGCAACCGGCCCGAGGGGTACGTGCGGTACCCGCTCACTCCGGGGCACGAGTGGTCCGGCACCGTCGAGGCCGTCGGACCGGGCGCACCGCAGTCGCTCGTCGGCAGGAAGGTCGTCGGCGAGGGCTTTCGCAACTGCCAGGTCTGCGACCGGTGCCACGCGGGCGAGACCACGCTGTGCACGGCCGGGTACGAGGAGACCGGGTTCACGCAGCCCGGCGCCATGGCCGCCACCCTCACCCTGCCCGCCCGGCTCCTGCACGTCCTGCCGGTCGACGCCGACCTGACGGCGGCCGCCCTGCTCGAACCCGCCGCCTGCGTCGCCGCCGCCGCGCTCAAGGTGGACGCACGGCCGGGCGAACGCGTCGCGGTCGTCGGCGCGGGGACCCTCGGCATGCTCGCCGTGCAGTTCCTGGCGGCGGGCTCGCCCGCCGAACTCCTCACCGTCGACACGCGGCCCGAACGGGCCTCCCTTGCGGAACAGTTCGGCGCGACGGACTTCCGTACGCCCGACCAGGAGCTGCCCGGCGACTTCGACGTGGTGATCGAGACCGCCGGGTCCGCGGACTCGGCCCGTGCCGCGGCGTCGCTGCTGCGGCGCGGGGGGCGGCTCGTCCTCACCGGGCTGCCGGCGCCCGGTGCGGCGGGGCTCGATCCGACCGGCCTCGTCGTGCGGCAGCTGGAGGTGCGGACCGTGTTCGGGGCGCCGCCGGCCGCCTGGGCGCATGCCGTGCGGGTCTTCGGCGCGGGGCTGCTCGATCTGTTGCCGCTGGTGACGCACGAGCTGCCGCTGGATCAGTTCCCGTACGGAATCGACCTGGTGGGATCCGGCGACCCCAAGGCGGGCAAGGTGCTGCTGCTCCCCCAGGGCCCCTCGTAAGCCCTGGCTCCTGCCTCCCGGCACGTTCCGGGCGTGCTCACACCCATTGATCCGAACTTGGTTCGAAATACCGAACAACACCGAACGTGAAGGACTGCCCGTGACCGACTCCACCTCTCCCCGCCGCCCCGGCGAACCCGCCCTCGCGGCCCTGGGCCTGTCCGCCCCCTCCACCGCCGACGCCGACACCTCCCCGCACGCCTTCCCCGACGGCGGCACCTGGCGCACCGAGATCCCCTCCGTCGAGGGGCCCGAGGCGCTGGCCGTCGTACTCAAGGAGGCCTCGCGCCTCGACGTGCCGGTCCACCGGATCAGCCAGGGCAGCGGCGTGTGGATGCTCACCGACGCCGAGATCACCGAGATGGTCGAGTCGGCCGCCGAGCGGGACATCGAGCTGTGCCTGTTCACCGGGCCGCGCGGCACCTGGGACACCGGCGCCTCCGTGCGCACCGACTCGCACGGCGCCGGACTGCGCGCCCGCGGCCACGACGCCGTCGCCGGATGCGTGGAAGACGCCGTCCGGGCGACGGAGCTGGGCGTGAAGTGCCTGCTCGTCGCCGACGAGGGCGTGCTGTGGACCCTGCACCGGGCCCGCGAGCAGGGGGTGATTCCCCGTGACACCACGCTCAAGGTCTCCGCGCTCATCGGGCCGGTCAACCCGGCGTCCTACGCCGTCTTCGAGCGGCTCGGCGCCGACTCGCTCAATGTGCCGAGCGACCTCACCCTGGCTCACCTCACCGAGATCCGCCGGGTCTCCGCCGCACCCATGGACCTGTACGTCGAGGCGCCGGACGACCTCGGCGGCTATGTACGGATGTACGAGATCGCGGAGCTGATCCGCCGCGGGGCGCCGCTGTACCTGAAGTTCGGGCTCGCGAAAGCCCCCGCCATCTACCCGTACGGCGCCCACCTGCGCGACGTCACTCTCGACACCGCCCGTGAGCGCGTGCGCCGCGGCCGGCTCGCGCTCGACCTCCTCGCCCGGCACGGCGCGGACGGCGGCATGTCGCCGCTCGGCTCGCGGCTGCCCGGCGCTCTCGACCGCTTCCCGCTGACGTTTCCGCTCCACGACGCGACCGACAAGGACTGATGACCATGCGCAACCGCAGAAGTGCCGTTTCCGCCGTGGCGGGAGCCGCCGCTCTCGCCCTCGCCCTGACCGCCTGCGGGCAGAGCAGTGAAGGCGGCAGCAAGGAGTCGAAGGACAAGAAGGAGATGACCGTCGGCATCGCCATGCCGACCAAGTCGTCCGAGCGCTGGATAGCCGACGGCAAGAACATGGTCACCACGCTGCACAACGCCGGCTACAAGACGACCCTCCAGTACGGCGAGGACGACGTCGACCAGCAGGTCCAGCAGCTCGAAGGCATGATCACGCAAGGCGTGGACGCGCTGGTCATCGCCGCGATCAACGGCGACGCGCTCTCCAACGTCCTCAAGGAGGCGCATGACGCGCACATCCCCGTCATCTCCTACGACCGCCTCCTGCTCAACTCCCCCTACGTCGACTACTACGCCTCCTTCGACAACGAGAAGGTCGGCCGGCTCCAGGGCACGTACATCACCGAGAAGCTGGGCCTGAAGGACGGCTCCAAGAAGGGGCCCTTCAACATCGAGCTGTTCGCGGGCTCGAACGACGACAACAACACCAAGTACTTCTTCAACGGCGCGATGAAGGTGCTCCAGCCCTACATCGACAAGAAGCAGCTCGTGGTCAGGTCCGGCCAGACGGCGCTCAACAAGGTCACGACCCTGCGCTGGGACGGCGGCACCGCGCAGAAGCGCATGGACGACCTGCTCACGTCGTCGTACTCCTCGGCCAAGGTGGACGCCGTCCTCTCCCCGTACGACGGCATCTCGATCGGCATCCTGTCCGCGCTCAAGTCCGACGACTACGGCTCCGCGAGCAAGCCGCTGCCCGTCGTCACCGGGCAGGACGCCGAGGTCGCCTCGGTGAAGTCGATCGTCGCGGGCCAGCAGACCCAGACCGTCTACAAGGACACCCGGGAGCTGGCCAAGGTCGCCTCCAGCATGGTCGACGCGGTGCTGAAGGGGAAGAAGCCGCAGGTCAACGACACCACTTCGTACAACAACGGCAAGAAGGTCGTGCCGTCCTATCTGCTCCAGCCGGTGAGCGTCGACAAGAGCAACTACCAGAAGGAGCTCATCGACACCGGCTACATCAAGGCGAGCGACCTCAAGTAGCCCGCCCACACCACCGGTTCACACGGAGCAGAAAGGCACGACCATGGCGGGACCCGTCCTGGAAATGCGCTCGATCGTCAAGACCTTTCCCGGCGTCAAGGCGCTCGCGGACGTCTCCCTGAGCGTCCGCGCGGGCGAGGTCCACGCCGTCTGCGGGGAGAACGGCGCCGGGAAGTCGACGCTGATGAAGGTCCTCAGCGGCGTTCACCCGCACGGCAGTTATGAGGGGGAGATCCTCTTCGAGGGCGAGCCGTGCCGGTTCAAGGACATCGGGGCGAGCGAGAAGCGCGGCATCGTGATCATCCACCAGGAGCTCGCCCTGGTGCCGTACCTCTCGCTCGCCGAGAACATCTTCCTCGGCAACGAGCACGCCACGCGGGGCGTGATCAGCTGGGGCGAGACCCTCAAGCACGCCACGGACCTGCTGCGGCGGGTCGGTCTGAACGAGCACCCACAGACCCGCGTCGCGGACATCGGCGTCGGCAAGCAGCAGCTGGTCGAGATCGCCAAGGCCCTGTCGAAGGAGGTGAAGCTGCTCATCCTCGACGAGCCGACGGCCGCGCTCAACGACGAGGACAGCGGCAAACTCCTCGATCTGATCCTGGAGCTGAAGGGCCAGGGCATCACCTCGATCATCATCTCGCACAAGCTCAACGAGATCGCCCGGGTCGCGGACTCGGTGACGGTCATCCGCGACGGGCACTCCATCGAGACGCTCGACGTGAAGGCCGCGGAGACGACCGAGGAGCGGATCATCCGCGCCATGGTCGGCCGCGACCTCGACCACCGCTTCCCGGAGCGCACCCCGCACCCGCAGGACCTCACCGCGGCGCCGGCCCTCGAGATCCGCGACTGGACCGTCTTCCACCCCATCGACCAGCAGCGCAAGGTCGTCGACTCGGTGTCCCTGAACGTGCGCCGCGGGGAGATCGTCGGCATCGCGGGGCTGATGGGCGCGGGCCGCACGGAACTCGCGATGAGCGTGTTCGGCCGGGCGTACGGGAAGTACGCGGGCGGCAGCGTCCTCAAGGACGGCACCGAGATCCGCACCCGCACCGTCCCCGAGGCGGTCGGGCACGGCATCGCGTACGTCACCGAGGACCGCAAGCACTACGGCCTCAACCTCATCGACTCCATCAACCGCAACATCTCGCTGAGCGCGCTGCGCAAGGTCGCCCGGCGCGGGGTCGTCGACGAGCACGAGGAGCGCAAGGTCTCCGAGGGCTTCAGGAAGTCCATGAACATCAAGGCCCCCAACGTCTCCGAACCCGTGGGCCGGCTCTCCGGCGGCAACCAGCAGAAGGTCGTCCTCAGCAAGTGGATCTTCGCGGGGCCCGATGTGCTGATCCTCGACGAGCCGACCCGCGGCATCGACGTGGGCGCGAAGTACGAGATCTACACGGTGATCGACCAACTGGCCGCCGAGGGCAAGGCCGTTGTCTTCATCTCCTCCGAACTGCCCGAGCTGCTCGGCATGTGCGACCGGATCTACACGATGTCGGCCGGACGGCTCACCGGTGAGGTCCCGCGAGCGGAGGCCACCCAGGAAGTGCTGATGCGGCACATGACCAAGGACAAGAGGTAGGACCGATGAGCACGAACCTGAAGGCCGGGTCGCCGGCCGGCGCCTCGGCCCCGAAGGAATCCGGAGACACCGGGCACGCGGCCGGTCTCGGCCGGCTGATCATCGACGGCATGCGCCGCAACATGCGGCAGTACGGGATGCTCTTCGCCCTCGGCCTGATCGTGATCCTTTTCGAGGTCTGGACGGGCGGCGACCTGCTGCTGCCGCGCAACGTCTCGAACCTGGTGCTGCAGAACAGCTACATCCTGATCCTGGCGATCGGCATGATGATCGTCATCATCGCGGGCCACATCGACCTGTCGGTCGGGTCCATCACCGCGTTCACGGGGGCGCTCGCCGCGGTGCTCATGGTGACGCACCACTGGTCGTGGCCGGTGGCAGCCATCGCGGTCCTCGCCGTCGGCGCGCTCGCGGGGGCCATGCAGGGCTTCTTCATCGCCTACCTCGGCATACCGTCGTTCATCGTGACCCTGGCGGGCATGCTGCTCTTCCGCGGTCTGACGGAGATCTTCCTCAAGGGCCAGACGCTCGGCCCGTTCCCCGAAGGGCTGCAGAAGGTCGCCAACGGCTTCCTGCCCGAGGTCGGCCCCGACACCAACTACCACAACCTCACGCTGCTGCTCGGCCTCGCGCTCATCGCCCTCGTCGTGTGGCAGGAGGTGCGCGACCGCAAGCGCCAGCAGGAGTACGCGCTCGACGTGCTGCCCGCGAAGCTGTTCGCGCTGAAGCTCACCGCGCTGGTCGCCGCCGTCCTCGTCTTCACCCTGCTGCTCGCCAGCTACAAGGGCGCGCCGGTCGTACTGCTCATCCTGGCCGCGCTGCTCGTCGCCTTCGGCTATGTGATGCGCAACGCGGTGATGGGCCGCCATGTGTACGCGATCGGCGGCAACCTGCCCGCGGCGAAGCTCTCCGGCGTCAAGGACAGGAAGGTCACCTTCGCGGTCTTCCTCAACATGGGGATGATGGCGGCGCTCGCGGGCCTGGTCTTCGCGGCCCGCTTCAACGCCGCGTCCCCGAAGGCGGGCGTCAACTTCGAACTCGAGGCGATCGCCGCCTCGTTCATCGGCGGCGCGTCGATGAGCGGCGGCGTCGGCACGGTGCTCGGCGCGATCATCGGCGGCACCGTCCTCGGCGTCCTGAACAACGGCATGAACCTCGTCGGCGTCGGCACCGACTGGCAGCAGGTCATCAAGGGCCTGGTCCTGCTCGCGGCGGTCGGCTTCGACGTGTGGAACAAGCGCAAGGTCGGTTCGTAAGTCAGCTCGGCCCCGCCGGCCCGAGCCCGGCGGGGCCCACCTTTTGAGGGAGCCGCACATGGAACTGAGCAGACGCACTCTCCTCGCATCGGCCGCCGCTGCCGGTGCCGCAGCCACCGCTCCGGGCGGAACAGCCCACGCCTCCGCCCCGGGAAGCAGGAGGCCCGTGAAGGAACTCTTCGGCAAGCTCGCCGACGGCACGAGGATCTACCGCTGGTCCCTGGAGAACGGCGGCACCCGCCTGAAGGTCCTCTCCTACGGCGGCATCATCCAGTCCCTGGAGATACCGGACCGCCACGGCCGGTACGCGAACGTCTCCCTCGGCTACGACACCATCGAGGCCTACGTCGCCGGGACCACGTTCTTCGGTGCCACGATCGGCCGCTACGGCAACCGCATCGCGAACGGCCGGTTCACCCTCGACGGCACGACGTACCAGCTCTCCGTGAACGACGGGGCCAACTCCCTGCACGGCGGGGCGAAGGGCTTCAACACGCGGGTGTGGGACGTGGAGGACTTCACCTCCGGCTCCGACGTCGGCCTGAAGCTGCACTACACGTCGGTCGACGGCGAGATGGGCTACCCGGGCACGCTCAAGGTGACGGTCACCTACACCCTCGGGGCGAGCGGCGACTGGCGCATCGACTACGAGGCGACGACGAACAAGGCGACCGTCGTGAACCTGACGAACCACACGTACTACAACCTCGCGGGCGAGGGCAGCGGCGGCATCTACGACCACGAACTCACCCTCGCCGCCTCCCGTTACACGCCCACCGACTCCGGACTCATCCCGACCGGTGAGCGGGCGAAGGTAGCGGGCACCCCGTTCGACTTCCGCTCCGCGAAGCCGATCGGCCGCGACATCCGCACCGCGCACCCGCAGCTGGTCACGGCCAAGGGCTTCGACCACAACTGGGTCCTCGACAAGGGGATCACGGCGCGGCCCGTGCACTTCGCGACGCTGCGCGACCCGTCCTCCGGCCGCACTCTGGAGATCGCCACGGATCAGCCGGGCGTCCAGTTCTACTCGGGCAACTTCCTCGACGGCACGCTCACCGGACCCTCCGGGCGCACCTACCGGCAGGGCGACGGCCTGTGCCTGGAGACGCAGCACTTCCCGGACTCGCCGAACCGTCCGGCGTTCCCGTCGACGGTGCTGCGCCCGGGCGAGACGTACCGGACGACGACGGTGCACTCGTTCAGCGCCTGACCCAGCCCCACCCACATCCCCCGGCCCCGCCCGTGACGACCACGGGCGAGGCCGGTGTCTTTCCTCCACCCCTTCGCCCTCACTTGACCGAGCCCTATGGAGACGTCAGTTGCCCCTCAGCAGACGTACGTTCACGGCGCTCACCGCCACGACCGCGGCGGGCCGGTCCCTGTGCGCACCACTGCGTCCGGCAGCTTCGCCGCCGAGCGGGCACTCCCGGGCGTTGGCTCGATCTCGACGCGGACGGCGGCTGGGAGCGGGCCACGTTCCCGGCCGACGGCCCGGCACGCCAGGGGGTCTCCTGGTACCGCACCACGTTCCGGCTCGCCGTCGACCACGACGTGGACGCCTCGATCGGCCTCACGTTCACGGACGACGCGGCCCACGCCTACCGCGTCCAGCTCTATGTCAACGGCTGGAACATGGGCCAGTACATCAACGACGTGGGCCCCCAGCACACGTTCGCCGTTCCGAACGGCATCCTGCGCACCCGCGGCGCCAACACCCTCGCCCTGGCCGTCCTCGCCGACGGCACGACCCCGGCGGGCCCGGGAGACGTCCAGCTCAAGCTCCTCGGGAGCGCGGCCGGCGGGGTGGAAGTGCGGGCGGTTCCGTCGCCGGGCGTGTAACCACCCCGTGAGTGGCACCGGGCGGCACTGAGCGGCCGGAGGGCGACATCCCCTGCGGCCACTCGGTGGCCGACGCCGTGGATCAGCCGAGCCGGATCACATTCCACGACAGCGGCTCGAGAGTCGCCTTGAGCGTGCCGTCCTCAAGAGTCGTGCCCGTACCCGCGTGCGGCGCGACGCGCTCCGGCTCGGCGAGGGTGTTGCGGGCCTCCGGGTCGGCGTCGGCGAGCACCGAGTGTTCGACGACCTCACCCACATCCATGCCATGGAGGGCCACTTCGAGTGGCAGGGACTCCGTCTGACTGCGGTTGACCGCGAAGACGGTGACCGTGCCGTCGTCCGCGCGGACCGCCGTCGCGTGCAGCAGGTCCGCGGTGCCGTGGCGCTTCGTGTCGTACGTCGGTCCTGATACGCGGACGTCGAGGACCTCGCCCCTCCCGTACCTGGCGGCCTGGGCGAACGGGAAGAACGTCGTCTGGCGCCAGGCCGCGCCTCCGGGCTCGGTCATGATCGGGGCGATGACGTTGACGAGCTGGGCCAGGCAGGCCACCGTGACGCGGTCCGCGTGGCGGAGCAGGGCGATCAGGAGCGAACCGAGGACGACCGCGTCGGTGACCGAGTAGACGTCCTCCAGGAGGCGGGGTGCCTGAGGCCAGTCGAGGGCGGAGACCTCGGCATCCGTGCGCGACATGTACCAGACGTTCCACTCGTCGAAGGAGAGGTTGATCTTCTTCTTCGACTTGAGGCGCGCGCCCACGTGGTCGCACGTCGCGACGACGTTCTCGATGAACGACTCCATGTCCACCGCCGACGCGAGGAAGGAGTCCCGGTCGCCGTCGTGCTCCTCGTAGTACGCGTGGAGCGAGATGTAGTCGACCAGGTCGTAGGTCTCCTGGAGGACCTTCGCCTCCCACTCGGCGAACGTGTCCATGCCCTGGCCCGAGCTGCCGCAGGCGACCAGCTCGACGTCCTTGTCGATCTGGCGCATCGCACGCGCCGTCTCGGCGGCGAGCCGCCCGTACTCCTCGGCCGTCTTGTGGCCGGTCTGCCACGGCCCGTCCATCTCGTTGCCCAGGCACCAGAGCCTGATGCCGAAGGGGTCCTTGTCGCCGTGGGCGATGCGGCGGTCCGACAGCTCCGTGCCCGCCGGGTGATTGGCGTACTCCTGGAGTTCGACGGCCTCCGCGACGCCGCGCGTGCCGAGGTTCACCGCCATCATCGGTTCGGCCTGCGGGCCGACCTTCTTCAGGAACGCGATGTACTCGGACAGGCCGAAGCGGTTCGACTCCGTCGTGCGCCAGGCCAGGTCGAGGCGGCGCGGGCGCTCCTCGGCGGGGCCGACCGAGTCCTCCCACTTGTAGCCGGAGACGAAGTTGCCGCCGGGATAGCGGATGGCGGTGACGCCGAGCTCGCGGACCAGTTCCAGGACGTCCTGGCGCAGGCCCGCCTCATCGGCGGTGGGGTGGTCCGGCTCGAAGATGCCGGTGTAGACACAGCGGCCCAGGTGCTCCACGAAGGAGCCGAAGAGCCGGGGGTCGACCGTGCCGACGGTGAAGGCGGGGTCGAGGGCGAAGCGTGCGGTGCGGGTCATGTCTCCCTCAGGGTTCGGGGTTACGTACGTTGACCGAGTCGGCGGACGGCCGGCCGGCCGTCCTTGCCCAAGCTCAGCTCGTTGAGGCCGAGCTTGGGGGTGCCGGAGTCGCCGGCGTCGTAGTAGTGGTACGCGAGTACGTCGCGCCCCTTGTCGCGGAAGACGGACTCGCCCCCCGGGCCGACGAACCGGCCGTGCCCGGCGAGGAGCAGCGTGCCGCCGCCCTCCAGGAGCGGGGTGCCGTCCTCGCCCACGTACGGGGCCGTGACCGACGTCGAGCGGCCGACCCGGATCTCGTGGGGTTCACGCCGGAGCAGCACGCGTCGTACGAGGCGAAGAGGTAGTAGTGGCGGCCGTGGTGGACGACGACTTCAACCCGGCGCTGTGGAAGCGCGCCGTCATGGACGGCAAGCTCTACACCCTCCCGCTCGACATCCACGTCCAGCTCTGCTTCTACCGCAAGGGCTTCCTTCACGCCGTACGTGGCGAGCAGGCCGACGTCCCAGGGGCCGAGGAGGCGGCCGGGCGAGAACCCGGTGACGCGGCCCAGGTGCATCACGCCGGGGTCCGGTGCGCGGTTGCCCGCCGCCGCCATGGCGAGCGTGGTGCAGAAGGGGCTGCCCCACTGGAGGGTCGAGTCCTTCACGTCGATGCCGGGTTGTTCCTTACGGAAGGAGTCCAGCATCGCGATCATGTTGTAGCCGTCGCCGCCGCTGAAGAGGTTCCAGTAGCGCACGCGTGTGCTCGCGCTGGAGGCGAGCGCGTCGGCGCCCGTGCCCAGTGCCGCAAAGCCGAAGCTGCCCGCCACCGTCAACCCGCCGAGTCCGGCCAGGAGTTGCCTGCGGTTCAGGCCAGGTCGTCCCATTCCCTGCCCTTACTGTTCGATATACCGAATGGCGCTCGTAACTTCGAACGGGACCGTAGGTTCGGGACGCGGCGGCGTCAATGGGTTGCGCAACACAAAGGTGCGGGACCCCCGCCCGCGCGGGGGTCCCGCACCTTCGAAACGCTCGCTCCGGGCTCAGCCCTCGAACGCCGGTTGGGCCAGGCCACGGCCCATGTCGCGCAGGACGAGCAGCGAACCGGCGTACGGGGACGGGGCGTCGAGGCCGACGCGCGCCGACGTGACGTACAGGTCGGTGAGGTCCGCGCCGCCGAAGGCACAGGCCGTGGGGCGCTTCACCGGCAGCTCCACGACGCGGTCGAGCGCCCCGGACGGGGTGTAGCGGCGCAGCGCCGAGCCGTCCCAGAGGGCGACCCACACACAGCCGTCGGCGTCGACGGTCAGCCCGTCGGGGTACCCGGCACCCTCCTCGACGACCGCGAACTCCCGCCGCCGCACGACCTGTTGACCGTCCACGTCAAAGACATCGATGCGCCGCGTCGGGGTGTCGACGTAGTACATGAGCGCGCCGTCGGGGCTCCAGCCGGTGCCGTTGCTGACCGTGACGTCGCCGAGGATCTCGGTGGTGGTCCCGTCGGGCGCGATCCGCAGGAGATTGCCGCCGCCCGGCGTCTCGTCGTACGCCATGCTGCCCGCCCAGAGCGAGCCGTCGGGGGCGACGGCGGCGTCGTTGCCGCGCCGGCCCGGCACGGGGTCCCGGTGCAGCCAGCGGAAGTCCTTGCCGCCGGGCCCGTACAGGCCGATGCCGTCACGGAGGTTCACGACGAGTCCCGCGCCGCCGGCCCGCGGCTTGGCGGCGCCCACGTGCTGCTCGGTGGCCATGACCGTACGGCGGCCGGTCGCGGGTTCGTACGTGTGGACCCGGCTGCCGAGGATGTCGACCCAGATCAGCCGGCCGGCCTCCGCGTCCCAGGTGGGGCCCTCCCCGAGCGTGGCCTGCGCGCGGACGGCCACCTCCGGCCTCATCGGTCGGCCCCCCGGTACCCGAGCCGCTCCGACAGGTCGGCGGCGCCCTTCACGGCGAGCTGCGCCAGCTCGTCCTCGCGCGGCGCGCTCCACCGGATCATCGGCACCGACACGGAGAGCGCGGCCACGACCCGTCCGGAGCGGTCGCGCACGGGGGCGGCGACACAGCTGACGTCCGGGTTGGACTCGCGGCTCTCGACGGCGACGCCGCGCTCGCGGATGCCGGCGAGGGCCTCGCGCAGGGCGGCCGGGTCGGTGATGCTGTTCTCCGTCATCGCCATCAGCTCGGCGTCGTCAGGGACGCGGGCCGCCAGCTCGGGCTGCGGCAGCGAGGCGAGGAGCATCTTGCCGACGGAGGTGCAGTGCGCGGGCAGGCGGCGCCCCGCGGCGGAGACCATCCGCACGGCGTGGGTGCTGTCGACCTTCGCGATGTAGATGACGTCGGCGCCCTCGAGGATCGCCACGTGCACGGTCTCGTCGCAGGTCTCGGCGACCTCGCGGGCGACCTGCTGGCCCTCGGCGGCGAGGTCGAGCTGCTCCGCGTACCGGCTGCCGAGCTGGTACGGGCGCACACCGAGGCGGTAGCGGCCGGGATCGCCCGGCACCGTCACTATGTAGGAGCGGGCGGCCAGCGTCGTGACCAGCTCGTGCACGGTGGTGCGGGGCAGCTGGAGCTTGCGGACGATGTCCGGGGCGGACAGGGTGCCGTCCCCGTCCAGGAACAGCTCGAGTATGTCGAGAGCCCGGGTCACGGCGGGTACGAGACGCCCCACGGCCGGCCCCCTCTCTATGTTCGAAATTTCAACAGTCGGTCGGTATCACGAACATAGGCTACTCACAGCCGCGCTGAGTGGGCAATGGGCCCGGGGATGCCCCCGCGGACCGGTTCGCGGCCCCCATGGCGGTCCTCACATGCCCCGTACGCGTGTCACAGCCGGGAGGGCCTGACGGACGGACCGGTCACGGTCCGCCGGGCAGATCCCTCAGCCGCCGTGCCCGCAGCACCAGTTCCAGCTCGAAGCGGTGGTCCGGGTCGTCGATCTCGTCGCCCCACAGCTCGCGGATCTGGCGCAGCCGGTAGCGGACGGTCTGCGGGTGGACGCCGAGACGGGCGGCCACCTCGGGTGCGCCGCCGCGTGTCTCCAGCCAGGCGAGGAGGGTGTCGGCCATGCGGCGGGCATGGGTGGGGCCGCAGTGGGCGAGGGGTGCGAGCGCGCGGCGCGACAGGTCGTCGATGAGCTCCTCGGGCTGGAGGAGCACGAGGGCCTGGGTGTGTTCGGTGCAGTGGAGCACCTCGCCCGCCGGGAGCAGCCCGCGCTCCACGAGCCGGACAGCCGCCTCGGCCCAGCGCAGGGACTTCGCCGCGTCCGGCAGCGGCACCGGCGGGCCGATCGCGCCCGACCAGCCGGCCATGGCGCGGCGCAGGAGTTCGGGGCGGCCCGCCGCGTCGGGGTCGGGCACGACCATGCGGGGCTGCTCGGTCTCCATGTCGAGGAGCACGCCCTGCCCGACGGCGGGCGCGACCGCCTCGCGCGCGGGGCGCAGGAGCACTCCGACGGAGACCCGGCCGGGCAGGGGCCAGCCGATCCGGGAGGCCCGTTCGGCGAGGGCCCGCGCGGGGTCGGGCGGGGCGGCGGCGACGCGTTCGCCATGGTCGGGGTGTTCGGTCTGCTCGGTGAGGAGCAGGTCGATGAGTCTGCGCTGGAGGCGCAGGCGTTCGCCGGCCTGCCGGGCGGCGGCCTCGGCGTAGCCGCGTACGGACTGGTCGACGAGTCCGTCGAGGTACTCGAAGCCCGACTCGGCGAGTTCGTACATGGCGGGCGGCGGGATGAGGGCCCGCTGGCCGAGTTCGGCGAGGCGGCGCCAGGCCAGGCGGACGCCGAGCCGGTACATGGCCTGGAGGGAGTCGAGGCTGCGGCCGTGCAGGCTCTGGCCGCGGCCGAACTCCTGGAAGACGGCCGGGTGGGAGCGCGGCCGGTCCTCCGCGTCGGCGAGCTGGAGCTGCACGAAGCCCTCGATGGC
This sequence comes from Streptomyces sp. NPDC055400, assembly GCF_053644375.1. Taxonomy (NCBI): domain Bacteria; kingdom Bacillati; phylum Actinomycetota; class Actinomycetes; order Kitasatosporales; family Streptomycetaceae; genus Streptomyces; species Streptomyces sp. NPDC055400. The sequence goes on from NZ_JBSHLM010000010.1 coordinate 328,227, forward strand.
TCGGCGGATGCCGACGAGCGCCATGGGCTCGCCGGACTCGTCGAGCACGAGGGGTAAGTGGGGGTATTCGCGGCGGATCTCCCGCAGGATGTCCTCCGCGAGGGCGGGCGCCTCGGCCATGGCGAGCCCGGCGAACCGTTTCACCTGGAGCCGGGGCACATCGCGCCAGGCCGAGCGCTCGGGCCGCACGGCGCTGTGGGCCGCGGGGCCGACGGACGGAACGGGGGGCACCCCTCAACGCTCCCGGCCGGCTGTCTCGTACGTCACGAGCGGCACGTTCGGCTGGTCCGGGGTGGCGTTCAGGAGGGCGACGACGCCCAGGGAGGCGCCGAGGGCGAGCACGGCGCCTGCCGCGACGGTCAGGGCGGCGGCGAGCAGTCGGTTCATCGCAGGGTCAGCCTCTCGTTCGGAGGTCGAATCCCCACCCTTCGCGCAGTCCCCTGCCGGGCCCCGTTCCGGCAAGTGCCCAGTGTCCGCAATGCATTGACACTCCGTCAAGGGTGCGCCTACGGTTCCCGGCCCAAAGCCGCGTTGCGCCCGCTCCAGACCTCCCTCCCCCACCCCAGGAGTGCCGGATGCGTCGTACAGCTTCACCTTTCTCCCTGCTCACCCTGGGTCTCGGCGCGTTCCTGCTCGCCCTGGCCCCGCTGCTCGCGTGGTACGTCGAACCGCGCGCCGAACGCACCCCCGTCGACGTCGACACGACGACCGTGTTCACCGGAACCGGAAGCTACTTCGACACCGGCGCGGTGAAGACCGTGCACGGCAGGAGGATCACCGTCACGCGCCAGGTGCGCGGCGATGTGGCCGCGTCCGAGAAGAGCGGCCGGGCGGTGTGGGACGTGTCCACGTCCGTCGACACCGACGCGTCGCTGCCCGCGGCGGACCCGCACGACGCGCTTCAGTGGACCCTGGAGCGCTGGGTCACCGACCGCAGGACCAACGCACCCGTGCACTGCTGCGGCGAGCAGCCGTCCTTCGAGGGCGAGGCCTACCTCAAGTTCCCCTTCGACGTACAGAAGCGCGCCTACCGCTGGTGGGACAACACGCTCGGCGCGACGGTCACGCTCTCCTACCGGGGCACGAAGAAGGTCCAGGGCTACGAGGGCTACCGCTTCACCGGCACCGTCCCCGCCACGAGGACCGGGTCGCGTCTGGTGCCCGGGACGATCGTGGGGCAGCCGAAGCGGAATCAGGTGCTTGCCGAGGAGTGGTACGCGAACCACGGCATCGAGCTGGTCGTGGACCAGAAGACGGGCCGGATCGTCCATGCGGCGATCGGCCCGCGCAAGACGCTGCGCGCCCCCGGTTCGGCGAAGGACGCGGTGGTGCTCCTGGACAGCGAGCGCATCGCGTTCACCCCGGCCACGCAGCGCCGGCAGGTCGCTCTCGCCGACGACGACAGCGGCCGGCTCCGCCTCCTCGGCACGACGCTCCCGCTCACGGCGGGCGCGGCCGGCCTGGGGCTCGCGGCACTGGGTGCCGTGTTCGTCGTACGGGGCAGGGGCGGACGGGGCGGTACGGGCGGGAGGAGGCCGTCGAATCCCGATTCGTCCCCAACAGTGCTGGAACCCTCCACGATGTGATGAGACGTCAGCTCCGGAAAGCTGAGAATTTGTCACCTCGGTGAGTAGCCGCATCGAACAGCTCGGCGAAAACTGTCCCACCCCACCCCCCGCACAGTTCAGGCACGGCCCCCGCACAGCCCCGGCACAGCCCCTCCGTAACCGCCGCCCCGGCACCCCGTTCCGCTGCCTGAGCCAGTCCCCGTGACGGCGTCCGCAAAGGCGTCGTCGCTGAACGCCCCACGCAAGTCCCCCCACACGGTTCCGCACCCCGAGACGAGTTGGAGCACCCATGCCCCAGCACGTGCCCACCCCCCTGCGCACGCCCCACCCGGGCGACGCGCGTCCCCACCCGGCGCTTCCCCCACCGCCGCGCCGGATCGTCTTCCTCGCCCACCGCGACCTCGGCAATCCGGCCGCGGGCGGCTCCGAACTCCTCGTCGACCGGCTGGCCGACGGGCTCACCCGCCTGGGACACGAGGTGACGCTCCTGTGCGGCGGACCCGCCGCGTTCCGCGACTACCGCGTCGTGTCGGCGGGCGGCGACCTCGGCCACTATCTGCGGGCGCGCTCCGCCTTCGCCCGCCAGGTCGGCGACTGCGACCTGCTCGTGGAGGTGTGCAACGGCATGCCGTACCTGGCACCGCTGTGGCACCGCGGCCCGACGCTGCGCCTGGTCAACCACGTCCACACCGATCTGTGGCGCATGCGCTTCGGCGGGCCTCTCGCGCCGGCCGCGCGGCTCGGGCGGAGACTGGAGCACTGGGCGCTGTCCGGCGCCGAGCGACGCGGTCTGCTGGTGGCCGTCTCGCCGTCGACGGCGGCCGCGCTGCGGGCGCTCGGCGTCGAACGGGAGCGCATCCGCGTCGTCCACAACGGCGTCGAGGAGCCGGGCCCGCGCGCGGACCGCTCCCGTGAGCCGCTCTTCCTCGCGATGGGCCGGCTCGTCGAGTACAAGCGGATCGATCTGCTGCTGCGGCTGTGGGAGCGGGTGCGGCCGGTCACCGGCGGCCGGCTCCTGATCGTCGGCGACGGGCCCGAGCGGGAACAGCTCGAACACCTCGCGGGCCCCGGCGTCGAGTTCAGGGGCCATGTCTCCGAGGCCGAGAAGAACCGGCTGCTGTGCGAGGCGTGGCTGCTGCTGCACCCCTCCGCCGTGGAGGGCTGGGGGCTGGTCGTCACGGAGGCCGCCGCGCGCGGGACCCCGGCGATCGGCTTCGACGTGCCGGGCCTGCGCGACTCCGTGGAGGACGGCGTCACGGGTCTCCTCGCGCGCGGCGAGTCGTCGTTCGCAGCGGCCTGGTGCGCACTGGCCCTGTCGGGACAGCGGCGGAGGCTGATGGGCAAGGCCGCCGAGGAACGCGCCGCGACCTTCCGCTGGGCGCACACGGTGCGGCAGTTCAGAGCCGTGGCCGCCGAGGCGGTGAGGAGCCCCGCGCCATGACGCACTCGACACGGACCTCCCCGCCCGACCCGTCGCTGCGCCGCTCACTCGCCCTGTTCCGCGCGTTCCTGCGCGAACAGCAGGACCCCGAGGCCTGCTACTCCCTGCTGGCCCGCGACGCCGCCGACCAGGTCGAGGCGGTCTGCGGCGGCGTACGCGGAAAAGTCGTCGTCGATGTGGGCGGCGGGTCCGGCTACTTCACGCGGGAGTTCCGGCGGCGCGGCGCCCACGGCTTCCTCTTCGAGCCCGACGTGAGGGAGCTGGGCGAGCGGCCGTCCGCTCCCGCCGTCGTCGCGGACGGCTATCTGCTGCCGCTCGCGGAGGGCGCGGCCGACGTCACGTTCTCCTCGAACGTCCTGGAACACGTGAATGACCCGCAGACGTTTCTCAGTGAGCTGGTCCGCGTGACGCGGCCCGGCGGGATCGTCTATCTCTCGTTCACCAACTGGCTGTCCCCGTGGGGCGGTCACGAGTGGGCGCCCTGGCACTACCTGGGCGCCGCCCGGGCCGGCGCCCGCTATCAGCGGCGCACGGGCAGGCCGCCCAAGCACACGCTCGGCGAGAACCTCTTCGCGCATCACATCGGCCCGACGCTGCGCCAGGTCAGGGCCCGTGACGACATCACCGTCGTCTCCGCGCGCTCCCGCTACTGGCCGTTCCTCGCGGCGACCGTCGCGAAGGTGCCGGGGGTGCGCGAGTTCGCCACCTGGAACCTCCTCCTCATCCTCCGGCGGTGTTCTCCATGACGAGCACGGTCCAGGCGCCGCCCCCGGCAGCGGCCCACCCCGCCCCCTCGCGGCCCGGCCACGGGCGGGGGCCCCGCTCGCGGCGCTGGCTGCTGGCCTTCTGGGCCACGGTGTTCGTGCTGTTCGTGGCGGTGTCGCCCGGGCGCATGACGTTCGACACGAAGCTGGGCGTCGCGCTCGACCCGTGGAAGTTCCTCACGGACCTGGGCGATCTGTGGCACGACCGGGCCGGCTTCGGCGGGATCTTCGACCAGTACGTCGGCTACTCGTTCCCGATGCTGCCCTACTACGGGCTCGCGCGCCTGACGCATCTGCCGGTGTGGCTGGCCGAGCGGCTGTGGCTGTCGATCATCGTGACGGTGGCGTTCTGGGGTGCCCTGCGCCTCGCGGAGCGCCTGAGGATCGGCAGCCCGCGCACCCGGCTGCTCGGCGCGGTGGCGTACGCGCTGTGGCCGGCGTTCACGATCGTCGTCGGCTCGACGTCGGCGGCCGCCCTGCCGGGCGCGTTCCTGCCGTGGGTGCTGCTGCCGCTCACGAACCACCGCACGAGCGCGCGCGTCGCCGCGACGCGCTCGGCGCTCCTCATCCCGTTCATGGGCGGCGTGAACGCGGCGGCCACCGTCGCCTCCCTCGTGCCCGTGGGCCTCTATCTCCTCTCCCGGCCACCGGGACCGCGCCGCCGCAAGCTGATCGCGTGGTGGACCCCGTCGGTGATCCTCGCGACGGCCTGGTGGATCCTGCCGCTCCTCCTCCTGGGCGTGTACGGCGAGAACTTCCTTCCGTACGTGGAGACTTCCCAGACCACGACGGGCACCATGTCGGCCGCCGAGTCCCTGCGCGGTGCCGGGAACTGGGTGGCGTATCTGCACTTCGGCGAGGCGTGGCTGCCCGCGGGCTGGACGGTCGCGACGGCGGCCGTGACCGTCGTCGGGTCGGCGCTCGCGGCGGCCTTCGGGCTCGCGGGGCTCGCCCGCCGTGATCTGCCGGAACGCCGCTGGCTCGTCCTGACGGTCCTCACGGTCGCGCTGATCACGCTCGCGGGCTACGGCGGAGCGCTCGGCGCACCCTTCCACTCCACGGTGCAGTCCTGGCTGAACGGCGGCCTGGTCCCGTTCCGCAACATCTACAAGTTCCAGACCGGCCTCGGGCTCGCCCTCGCCTTCGGGCTGATGCATGTGACGGCGGTCGCGGCCGAGCCGCGCGGCGCCCGCCCCCTGCGCCACCGCCGGTACGCGCCCCTAGTGGCGGCGGTGCTCATCCTGCCGGGACTCGCCTGGCCCTACCTCAACGGCTCGATCCTGCAACCGGGTTCGTTCCGTTCCCTGCCCGCGTACTGGGACACGACCGCGCACTGGCTGAAGAAGAACGCGCCCGACTCGCGCGCCCTCGTCGTGCCCGCCACCGCGCACGGCATCTACACCTGGGGCTCCCCCATCGACCAGCCCCTCGACGTCCTCGCCGACTCGCGCTGGGCGCAGCGCGACTACGTCCCGTTCGGCACACCCGGTAACCGCCGCGCCCTCGACGCCGTCGAGCAGGCCCTGACCACAGGAGGTGAAGTCCCGGGCCTCCAGGACTACTTGGGCAGGGCGGGCCTGCACTACGTCGTCGTCCGCAACGACCTCGACCCCGACCAGCTGGGCTACGTACCGACCGCGACCGTCAGGCGCACCCTGGAGGAGTCCGGGTACCGGCGCGTCACCGGGTTCGGGCCCGTCACGACCGGCGGGCGCATCGCCGAGGGCACCCCGCTCCAGGTCGAGGGGCTCTATCCGCGCCAGCGCGCGGTGGAGATCTACGCGCCCGGCTCCGCGCGGCGCCCCGGGCAGGCAGCCCTGCTGCCGGTCTCCGGCACGGCGGAGGTCAGCGGCGGCCCCGAGGCGCTCCTGCCGCTGTCCGCCGACCCGGCGATGCGCGGCCGGCCCACCGTCCTGGCGGGCGACAACCACCCGGGCATCGGTACGCCCGCGCTGCGCACGGCCGGTGACGGCCTTCGCCGCGCCGACACCCGCTTCGGCCTGGTCGGCTCCAACACCTCGTACACGTACACGCCGGCCGAGCGGAACTCCCCGGGCAGCACGCAGGACCCGGGGGCGAAGCCGCGGCAGATCCTGCCGGGCGAGGGGATCCGCCATCAGACGACCGCCGTGCTGCGCGGCGCCGCGCAGGTCACGGCGTCGTCGAGCGGGAACTGGCTGTTCCACCTGCCGCAGTACGACCCGGTGAACGCGTTCGACGGGGACCCGGACACGGCGTGGGCGGAGGGCACACCGGGCACGCCCGACGGGCAGTGGCTGCGGATCGCGTTCTCCTCGAAGACACCCGTGCCCGACACGCTCCAGGTGACCCCCCTGCCTCAGGAGGGAGTCCGGGCCGCGCCGACCCGGATCCGCGTACAGACGGAAACCGGCTCGGCCACCTCGGCCCTTCAGGCGAACGGCAAGCCCCAGACCGTCAAGGCGCCTGAGGGAAACAGCAGCTGGCTGCGGATCACGATCCTGGACGCGCAGGCCGGGCACACGGGGCTCGTGGGCGCGGGCTTCTCCGGCGTCGGCATCCCCGGCGTCCGGGTGACCAGGCTGCTGCGGCTGCCCCAGGACTCCACGGACGCGCAGCAGTTCAGCTTCCACGCGACCACCGGGGAGCCGAACCTCGGGCGCCGGTTCACGACCGCCGAAGGCGGCACGTACACGCTCGAGGCGAGCGCGCGGCCCGCTCCGGGCGACGCGTTCGACAAGCTCCTCTACGACGTGGCGCCCGATCAGCGCCGTCGCGTCACGGCCACCGCGGACTCCACGTCCGCGCTCGGCGGCGATCTGTCGGCGCGCAATCTCACGGACGGCGACCTGACCACGGCGTGGATCGCGGGCGACCGGCCCACCCTCCATCTGCGCTGGCCGGACAAGCAGCCGGTGGGCGAGGTCGTACTCGCCGCCGCGGGCGGCCTGTCCACCCGGCCCGAGAAGATCGAGATCGGTTCGCCGGACGGGGCGGCGGTGGCGGGCGTCGACGAGAACGGCGTGGCCCGCTTCGACCCGATCACCACGGACCGCCTGGACATCACCGTCACCGCGACGGCGCCCCTCACCGTCCACAACCCGGTGGCGGACGCCGATCTGCAACTGCCGGTCGGGCTGACGGAGGCGTACCTCCCGGCGCTCGACCGGTACCGCACCCCACAGCCGTCCCCGACCCGCACGTTCAGCCTGCCCTGCGGCAAGGGACCCGAGGTCACCGTCGACGGGACGCGGTACGCGACGCGCGCGCGGGGATCGGTCAGGGACCTGGTGGAGCGCCGCCCGATCACCGTCACCCTGTGCGGGAAGGTCCCCGCCTCGCTCGGACTCCCGGCCGGCACCCACACCCTGGAGACTCCGCAGGACAAGGGCCCCCTCCGTCTCACCGACGCCACCCTCACCCGCACCGACGCGCCCTCCACCACCCCGCCCGCCGGCCGCGGTCTGCGTATCCGCGACTGGCTCGGCGACCGCAAGGAGGTGACCGTCGGCTCGGGCCCCGCCGCCTATCTGACGACGTACGAGAACGTGAACGACGGCTGGAAGGCGACCCTCGACGGCAAGGAGCTGACGCCGTTGCGCCTGGACGGCTGGCAGCAGGGCTTCCTCGTCCCCCAGGGCGCGGGCGGCACCGTGAAGCTGAGTTACGAGCCGGCGCGGACGTACGAGGCCGGGCTGTTCGGCGGGGCCGCGGGCGTGCTCGCGCTGGCCGGGATCGCCCTGTTCCGGCGGCGCGCCGCGTCCACAGACGTGACGCCGCCCGCCCCGCCGCCCGGGCTGCTGCTCGGCACGGTGGCGCTCACCCTCGTCGGCGCGGTGATCGCGGGCCCGCTCGCGCTGCTCGTCCCGGCGCTCGCCCTCGTGGCGTGGCGGCGGCACGCCCTCCTCGTCCCGCTCGCGTTCCTGGCGATGGCGGGCGCGGGGGTCGCCGCCGCGGTGGGGGCCGGGGAGCCGTCCCGGTCGTCCGCGGGCGCGTTCGGCCCGGTGGCCCAACTCCTCGCGCTGGTCGCCCTGTTCGCGGCGCTGGCGACCACCCGCAGGCCGCCGGACACCGCGGCCGGCCCGTCGCAGGAAGGCGAAGCATGAGCGTTCCGGCCCCGCCCGCGCCGCGGCGCGTCCCGTTCCCCGTGGTCGACGAGGTCGCCCGGCACTGTCTCCAGGACGAGGAGCCGGAGACCGTCCACATCGAGGTCCACCTGCCGGGCGCTCCGGACCCCGCACGCCTGAAGGCCGCGTTCGCCGGGGCGCTGCGCCGCCATCCGCGCATCCTGATGCGGGAGGCGGCGGGCCCCTGGTACCGGCGGCGCTACGAGTGGGAGCTGACCCGTGGCCCCGATGTGGACGTGGTCGCCTTCCCGCCGCCGGGGCCGGACGCGCTCAAGGACGCGAGGACACGGGCGCTGACGCACGCCCCTCCGCTGACCGCGTCGCCGCCGATCCGTCTGGAGGTCGTGCGGGAGCGGGAGGACGGCGCCGCGGTCCTCTTCCTCACCATCAACCACACCGCGCTGGACGGCCCGGCCTGTCTGCGCGTTCTCGCGACGGCGGCCGAGATCTACGGGGGTCACGACGACGCCCCCGGTGCGCCCGGGCCGCACAGGGCGCCGCCCGGGGCGCCGGGGCCCGCCCTGCGCGGGCCCTCGCCGTGGACCCCGCCCGCCCGCGTCGCCCCCGGCACCCCTGATCCCTCGCCGGCCCTCTCGCCCGGCAACGGCCTCCTCGTCGCGGACCTGCCCGTGCCGCACCGGCCGGCCGGCGCCCCGTACACCGTCAACGACCAGCTCATGGCCGCCACCGCCCTGATGATCACGCACTGGAACAGGGAGCACGGCGCGCGCCCGCGCCCCCTGCGCATCACGATGCCGGTGGACGACCGGCCCCGGGGCGCGGACATGCCGATCGGCAACGGCACACGGCTCGTCGAAGTCACCTTCGAACCACAGGAGTTGGCACCTGCGGGCATCCCGCTCCTGCTGCACCGCACCTCGGTGCGCACCCGCGCGCTCAAGGCCCTCGGCCGGCCCCAGCTCGGTCACGGCGCCGCCCTCCTCACCGCTCCGCTCGCCCCGGTCGCCTGGCGCGCCGCGGTCACCCGCGGGCTGCGCAGGGCCGCCGCGCCCTGGACGTCGACCACGCTGCTCAGCAACATCGGCCGCGTCCCCTACCCGCTCGACTTCGGCGACGCGGGCCGCGCCCACGCCGTCTGGTTCTCGGCCCCCGCGCGCATGCCGCGCGGCCTGACCGTGACGACCGCGTCCACGGCGGGCCGGCTGCACCTCGCGCTGCGCTGGTCGCGCGCCCTGCTCGGACCGGGCGACGGCGACCGTCTCCTTGACCTGTTCGAGCACTACCTGCACGCGACGCAGGAGGCGACGCCATGACCACCACGTCCGCCCCGCCGGGGCTGCGGGACTTCTACGAGGACCCGGCGACCCCGGTCGCCTCCGGCGAACAGCGCTCCCACCGCCAGGCCCGCGCGCTCGCCACCGCCCTCGGCAGGCCCGCGCCCTTCCCCGCCACGGTCATCGACATCGGCTGCGGCGACGGGCAGGCCGCGGCCACCGCGGCGCCGCTCCTCGCGGGCCACCGCATCGTCGGTGTCGACTGGTCGCAGGACGCCCTCAAGCGGGCCAGAGCCCGGATCCCGGACGTGGTGCGGGGTGAACTCACCGCGAGCGGGCTGCCGTTCGCGGCGGGCTCCGCCGACGCCGTCCTGTTCAGCGAGGTGATCGAGCACCTCGTCGACCCCGATGCCGCGCTCGACGAGATCCGCCGGATCCTGCGCCCCGGCGGCCATCTCATGCTGTCCACGCCGAACCTCGCCGCCTGGTACAACCGCGCCCTGCTCCTCGCCGGTGTGCAGCCCGTCTTCTCCGAGGTCAGCCTGCGCGCGGTGCACGGCCGCCCGGGCACCGAGGTCGTGGGCCATCTGCGGCTGTACACGGCCCGCGCGCTGCGCTCGTTCGTGGCGGCGGCGGGCTTCGACGTCGTACGGGTCACGGGCGCGCCCTTCCACGGGGTGCCGCGCCCGCTGCGTCCCCTGGACCGGCTCGTCTGCGCGGCCCCTTCCCTCTCGTCGATCCTCCTGCTGCACGCCAGGAAGACGTGAGCGGGATGACCGCCATGGGGTGGGGCGTCGGCGCGGCGCTCCTCGCGAACGTCCTCTACAGCACCGGATTCGTCCTGGAGAAGCGGGCGCTCGCCGCGCTGCCGCAGATCAGCGTGCGCCGCCCGGCCCGCCTGGTGCGCCTCGTCGCCGGCAGTCCCCTCTGGCTCGGCGGCTTCCTGGCCCTGGCCGCCGGGTTCGGGGCACAGCTCGCCGTCTACAGAACGCTTCCCATCGCCGCCGCGCAGGCCGTCTTCGTCTCCGGCCTCGTCCTCCTGCTGCTCCTGTCCTCGGCGCTCCTCGGGGAGCGGACGACGGGCCGGGAGCGGTACGCGATCGGGGCGATCCTCGCCGCGCTCCTCATGGTCGTACTGTCCCTGCGCCAGGGCAGCGACACGGTCGGCAAGGGCGCGCCCGCCGCGCTGATCCTCGGGGTGTGCGTGCCGACGCTCGCGGCGGGGCTGCTCCTGTACGGCCTCGCCGAGCGCAGGACGCGCCGCCGGCACCGCCTCCCGACGAGCGGCGTCGCCTACGGGGTCGCGGTGGGCCTGCTCTACGGCGTGAGCTCGCTGGCCATCAAGGGGGTCGCCGGGTATCTGACCACGGACCGGCTCGGCGCTGCCGCGCTGCACCTGCTGACCTCGCCCTACCCCTATCTCCTGCTGTGCACGGGCGGGTTCGGGCTCGTCATGTCGCAGGCGGCGCTCCAGCGGTGCCGCGCCTCGCTGATCGTGCCGGTGTGCTCGACGGTGACGTGCCTGTTCACGGCCGTGCTCGGCACGCTCGCGTTCGGCGAGTCACTGCCGCGCGAACCGGTGGCGCTCGCGCTGCGCCTGACCGGCACGCTTCTCGCCGTGTCCGTACTGCTCCTCATGCCGAAGCACGACGACCCGCCGCCCCGAACACCCTCGCCCGTCAAGGAGTTGGCCCACCGTGAAGCCCGATGACCCGCTGCTGAGGATCCTGGCCTGCCCGCTCGACAAGGGCCCGCTGCACCTCCTGCCGCCCGAGGAGAACGCCCTCCTGCCGGGCGAGGCGCTCTACAACCCCCGGTTGCGGCGCCGCTACCCGATCGTCGACGGCATCCCCCAGCTCCTGCCCTCGTCGGGCGAGCAGGTCCCGGAGGACGAGCACGAGCGGCTGCTCGACCGGATGTCGCCCTGACGGCGCGGCCGCCGTGCGCGACCATGGACCGTATGTCAGCGCGACGCGGGCCCGCCCCCACCGGCGAGCCCTTCACGGTCACCGACTTCCAGCTGGTCCTGCTGCGCCGCATGGCGGACCACAACCCGGACCTTGTGGAGGACGCGCGCCGGGAACTGGGCGCGACGGTGGCGCAGATGCGGGAGGCGAACCGCCGCTACCAGGCCAGGCGCCATGCGAGGGGCCCGCTCACCACACGGTCCCTGTACCGCTCGCTCCTCGGCGCCCCCGAGCACACCGTCACCCGGCACATCGGCGACCTGACGTGCGAGGCCCTGCGATGGAGCGTGCCGCTCTGGCCCGGCCTGCTCTTCGAGGCGCTGGCAGGCCCGAACGGCGCGGTGTGGAACGAGTGGCTGGTGCGGGCCCCCGGCGCACCGGCGCCCGCGCTCCGCACCCTCGACGACCTCGTGCCCTGGTCCTGCACCGTGGACGAGGTGTCCGAGGCGTTCGCGCCGGCCCGCCCGCTGGAGGGCTCGGCGCCCACGCGCTGGGGTCTCGCCTTCACGGCGCCGGACACGGAGGGGACGCCTCGTGAGGTCAGAGCGGAGTTCACCTACGGACTGCTCCAGCGCTGGACACTCACCGGCTGACGGCGGCTGGGTCGGCAACCCCATTGCGGGCGACTTTGTTGGGGGGACTCTGCGGGGGTCCTTGCGGGGGCCGGCTACTCGCTCGCGTCCGGGTCCCAGCCCAGGAGCCGTACCTTCGCCACTGTCCGTACGTGGCGGCGCATCGCCGCCGCGGCCTGTGCCGGGCGGCCCGTCTCGATCGCTTCGAGGATGGCCCGGTGCTGCGCGAGGGAGCGGGCGGGGCGGCGCGGCTGACGCAGGGACTCGGTGCGTGACTCGGCGACCTGGTCGGCGATGGACCGCATGAACTCGGCGAGGAGCGCGCTGTGGGCGGCCGCGGTGACGGCCGCGTGGAAGAGCCGGTCACCCTCGACGCCGTGCCCGCCGTCCTCGATGTCGGCCGCCATGCGGTCGAGCGCCGAGTGCAGGGCGGCGAGGTCCTCGTCGGTGCGGCGTTCGGCGGCCAGCTCGGCGAGCTTGGTCTCCAGCGCCTCGCGCGCCTCCAGGACGTCGGGCAGCCGGCGTCGGCGCTCCACCATCCGTTCGACGGGCTCCGCGTCGAGGCTGTCGCGCATGAGGTACGTGCCGCCGCCGTGCCGGGCCTCCACCAGGCCCTGGACCTCCAGGACGGTGATGGCCTGCTTCACGGAGGCGCGGCTCACGCCGAGGCGGGCGGCCAGGTCGCGCTCGGGCGGGAGGCGGTCACCGGCGCGCAGGCCGCCCTCGGCGACGTAGGCGCGCAGCCGGTCGATGACCTGCTCGTACAGGCGCGGCCTGGCCGTCATCGGCCGCAGTGCGTCGGTCATGGGGCCCTCCTCCCTGGGGTTCCGCAGCGTAACAGCGGGCCCGACAAATGGCCCAGTGGCTGAACCAATCTTCCGGCGCATCCTTGACGTACGGGCGACGCCGACCCCACATTGGTTCAGCCACTTGTCCACTGCCGTCACTGTCGACCGCCGCTAGGAGCGCCACCCGTGTCCCTGCTCTTCCCCGCCCTGGCCCACGACCCCGACCGCCCCGCCCTGCGCTTCGGCGACCGCTCCCTCACCTACGGGGAGCTGGCCTCGGCGGCCGGAGCCCTGGCCGCGCGCCTCGACGGCGCGAGCCGGGCCGCCGTGTGGGCGACGCCCACCCTGGAGACCGCCGTCGGCGTTGTCGCGGCGCTGCTCGCGGGCGTGCCCGCCGTACCGCTCAACCCGAAGTCGGGCGGCGGCGAGCTGGCGCACATCGTGGCCGACAGCGCCCCGGACGTCGTGCTCGCCGCACCGGGCACCGAACTCCCGCACGCGCTGGGCGACTTGAGGTTCATCGGCGTCGATGCGGACGCGTCGGGTCCGGCCCGCGAACGGCCCGAGCCGGACGCCTCGGCGCCCGCGTTCGTCGTCTACACCTCCGGCACCACGGGCCCGCCCAAGGGCGCGGTCCTGCCGCGCCGCGCGGTCACCTCGACCCTGGACGCGCTCCAGGACGCCTGGGAGTGGACCGGCGACGACGTCCTCGTGCACGGCCTGCCGCTGTTCCATGTGCACGGCCTCATCCTGGGCATCCTCGGCCCGCTGCGCCGCGGCGGATCGGTTCGCCACCTGGGCCGGTTCAGCACGGAGGGCGTGGCACGCGAACTCGGCAGCGGGGCGACCATGCTGTTCGGGGTGCCGACGATGTACCACCGCATCGCCGAGGCACTGCCCGCCGAGCCGGAGCTGGCGAAGGCCCTTTCGGGGGCGCGGCTCCTGGTGTCCGGTTCCGCGGCGCTGCCCGTGCACGACCACGAGCGGATCGCCGCCGCGACGGGCCGCCGCGTCATCGAGCGGTACGGGATGACGGAGACCCTGATGAACACGAGCGTGCGCGCGGACGGCGAGGCGCGGGCGGGCACGGTCGGCGTGCCGCTGCCGGGCGTCTCGGTGCGGCTCGTGGAGGACGACGGCGTCACGGAGATCCCGGCGGGCGACCCGGAGGCGGTCGGCGAGATCCAGGTCAGGGGTCCCAACCTCTTCACGGAGTACCTGAACCGGCCCGACGCGACGGCCGGCGCGTTCGCCGAGGGCGGCTGGTTCCGCACCGGCGACATGGCGGTCCGCGACCCGGACGGCTATGTCCGCATCGTGGGCCGCAAGGCCACCGACCTCATCAAGAGCGGCGGCTACAAGATCGGCGCGGGCGAGATCGAGAACGCGCTGCTCGAGCACCCCGGGGTGAGCGAGGCCGCCGTCACCGGCGAGCCCGACGACGACCTCGGCGAGCGCATCGTGGCCTGGATCGTCCCGGCCGACGCCGGACAGCCCCCGGCCGCCGACGAGCTGGCCTCCCATGTCGCCGACCGGCTCGCCCCGCACAAGCGCCCGCGCGTGGTGCGCTACCTGGAGGCGCTGCCCCGCAACGACATGGGCAAGATCATGAAGCGGGCGCTCCCCCGTGGCTGACGCCGTGCGGCTCTCCGCCCGCGAGGCGCTCGCCGCCGTCACCGACCCCGGCACCTTCACCGAACTGCCCGCCCCCGACGGCACGTACGCGCCCGACGGGCCGCTCTCCTGGGAGGGCTACGACGCGGCGCGGGCCCGGGCCACCGCCCGCACCGGCGAGGCCGAGTCCGTGGTGTGCGGGACGGCGTCGGTCGGCGGGACCAGGGCCGTACTGGTCTCCTTCGAGTTCGGCTTCCTCGGGGGCTCGCTCGGCGAGCGCACCGGCGACCGCATAGAGGCCGCGTACGCCTTCGCCCGCGCGCACCGGCTCCCCGTCGTGCCGCTGGTCGCGACGGGCGGCAGCCGGATGCAGGAGGGCATGCGGGCGCTGACCCAACTCCAGCGCGTGGCACGGCAGTCGGCGCTCACGCGGGAGGCCGGGCTTGCGCAGGTGGCGGTCCTGCGCGACCCGACGACGGGCGGCGGCTGGGCGACGCTCGGCGCGGGCGCCGATGTGATCCTGGCGCTCGACCCGGCGCAGGTGGGCTTCGCGGGCTCGCGGGTCAGACCGGCGGACGCGGACCCGGCGGCGTACTCGGCACGCGGCCAGTTCGCCGCAGGCGCGGTCGACGCGGTGGTCCGCCCCGGCGACCTGGCGGGGACCCTCGCCGGGTGGCTGCGCCTGCTCACGCGCCCGTCCGACGACCCCGCCCCGGTCCCGTACGCCCTCGGCCGCCGCGACCTGCCCGCCACGGGCCGCGATGCGGTGCGCCGCGCCCGTGCTCCCGAACGGCCGCGTGCCGACGCGTACTTGGACGCGTACTTCACGTCCCGGGTCACGGTCGGCGGCGACCGCTGCGGCGGCACCGACGACGGTGTGCTGTGCGGGTTCGGGGAGAGCGCGCGGGACGGCAGGACGGTCGCGTACGCCGCACAGCTCGGTACGGCGACACGGCCGGCCGGCTACCGGACGGCGGCGCGACTGGTGCGGCTGGCCGGGCGGCTCGGGATGCCCGTACTGACGCTGGTGGACACGCCGGGTGCGGCCAACGACGCGGAGGCGGAGCGGTCGGGGGCGGGCGCCGCCATCGCGGACCTGTTCACGGCGCTCGCCGCGTCGCCGGTCCCGGTCACCACGCTGGTCGTGGGCGAGGGCGGCTCGGGCGGAGCGCTCGCCCTGGCCGCACCGGAGAACACCTGGGCGACGCCGGACAGCTACTTCTCCGTGATCGCGCCCGAACTCGCCGCCGCGATCCTCAAGCGCGGCCCGGGCGAGGCGGACGCGACGGCCGACCAACTCCACCTCAGGCCACAGGACTTGGTGGATCTCGGCGTGGTGCGCGGGATCGCGGGGCCGGCGTCGTGAGCGGCCCGTCGAGCGACCCCTTGAGCGACCCGCGCGGCCTCACGGGGCCTCACGGGGCCTCGAAAATACGAACAGGGGAGCAGTTGTTCCCTTGAACAGGTGATCGTGCCGCCAGGAATTGCATGAGGCGTCGGTGACCAACGATGCTTACGGTGCGCAAGCAACGGGCTGCAGACCGTAATTGCGAACCCGGTCCATGTCCCATGCGTGGCCGGGGAGTTGGTCCCACACAGGCAACACCGCTAGGAGCACGCACCACCATGAACCTGATCACCGACATCCTCGCCGGCCTCGTCCACTTCGTCGGCTGGCTCGTCTGACGCCGACCCGCGAAGGTCACGCGGAGTCAACGCGGCGGCGCCGTCTCCCCCGGTCCCACGGGGAGGCGGCGCCGCCGCGCGTCACGCTCCGCAGACCGCGGCCGCGTCCGTGAGGGCACGCAGCCGCGGAAGGATCTCGCCGGCGACGCGGGCCGGCTCGCCGGGAGACGGACAGCCGTAGAGGACGAACTCGTCGATGCCGAGCTGCCGGTAGGCGAACAGCCGACACGCCACCTCGTCGTACGTGCCGATGACCGCGTCCTGCGCCGGCCCGCTCCGGCCGTCGTCCAGGATCCGGTCCGCCGCGTCCCGCGCCTCGGACGCCTCACTTCGGCCCACCAGGCGCAGGCGGAGCCCGTACCGCAGCCGCGGATTCCTGTCCCGCGACCTGGCGACGCGCTCCGCGACGACAGCGGGCGGCGCGGTCCTCACCAGCCGCACATCGGCCCGCCGGGCCGCGATGCCGTCGGCGTCCGGGGACTCGCCCCCGAAGTAGAGCGGCACCGGATGCTCGACGGCCGGGTCGCTCAACTGGGCGCCCTCGACCTGCACATGCTCCCCCTGGAAGTCGATGCGCCGGCCGTCGAGCAGGTCGCGCACGACGGCCATCACCTCGTCGGTGCGCCCGTAGCGCTGGTCGTGGGTCAGCCCGGCGCCGTGCGCGCCGACGTCGAGCCTCAGGCGGCCGCCCGCGAACCGGCGGAAGGCGTCGGCCTGCTGGGCTATGACCGTGGGGCCCGCGCTCCCGGCGGGCAGGGCGACGAGGAAGCCGATCCGCTCGGTGTGGCGACAGAGCCCGGACGCGAGCGCCCACGGGTCGGGGCCGCCGGCCGGGATCGAGAGCGAGTCGAACCCGGCGCGCTCCGCGGCCAGGGCCGTGGGGGCCAGCGAGTCGATGTCGGCCGGCCGGCGGGCCGGCAGGTACCAGTGCAGCAGAGGGTGGTTCTCGGGCATGACGACACCTCGGGAATCGCGCGGGGGCGTGGACTACTGCGGGAACGAACCGGCCTTCAGGACACGGGACGGGGGCGGGCCGGGCGAGGGAACGCCTCCCCGGCGCGGCCTCAGGAAAGGGCGTCGGCGCCGGGCGTGGCCGGACAGAGCATCGTCGACACACGCAGAAGATCCACGTGGCGGCGTGAGACGAGCACGCGCGAGACGAGTACCGGAGCCATGCACGCATCCTGCCCGCGGGCACCGCGCGCCCACAAGAGCGTTCCCGCATGGCGGACAAGACGTATCACAGGGTGGACGTCTGGACCCAGAGACGCACGCGAGGGCCCGGTGCGGCAGGCTGCCGCACCGGGCCCTCGGTCAGTACATCCCTACAGGTCAGTACATCCCTACAGGTCAGTACATCCCTACAGGTCAGTACATCCCTACAGGTCAGAACCCCCGTACAGACAGGGCTACTTGACCCCTACTGCCCGGATGATCTCCTGGGTGACCTTGCCGCCCCGGTCGTCGCTCGCCGAGGCGCGCAGGGACACGTACTGCGCGTCGCCCGGGACCTTCAGCGTGCCCGTCCAGGACGCGCCGCGCCCGTCGAGCGTGACCTTCGTCCAGGTCTTGCCGTCGTCGTACGAGACCTCGAGGGTGCCGCCGCCGATCTTCCCGGTGTCCGGGGCGCCCTTGACGTACTCGGAGCTGATCCCGACGGGGACCCGGTGTCCGCCGTCGACATTGCCCGCGAGGTCGGTGTCGACGTCGAAGCCGAGGTTGAGCAGCGGCAGGAACGTCCACCGGTCGGACGAGGTCGCGGCGGACTTGAACGTCCACTCGGAGTGACCCTTCGTGGACAGCTTCCAGCGCGCGGCATCGAGCGTCGTGTCGGTGACGACCTTGTAGGTGTGCTCGGCCGGGTCGGCGTCCCACACGTACACGCCTGAGCTCTTCTTGCGGTCCGCGAGCACCCCGTCGACGTACACCTCGGAGTTCTGCGTCATGGAGTCGTCGCTCCACACGTCGCCGAAGCCGGTGTGGTCGGGACCGGAGTCGCCCCAGCCGGGCACGTTGAACTGGAGGGTGTCACCGGAGCGCTGCTGGCCCCAGCCGAGACCGGTGCCGAGCCACGGGTGCCAGACCGGCTTGAACCAGTCGAGCTCGGAGTGCTGGCCGCCCTTGTAGGTGACGAGGCCGCTGCGCTGCTCCAGGTCGGTCGGGCCCGTCTGGACGGACTCGTGCCACTTCTGGCCGGTGCCGGTGGAGACGTAGTCGGTGCGCTCGGCCGGGTAGTCGATCTTCTGCAGGAAGCCGATGCCGATGGGGAAGGTGTCGGTGATCGAGTAGCGGAACTCGCCGCCTTCCTGGGGCTTCACCGCGTGGAACTTCGCGTCCAGGACGGCCAGTTCGGACGTGCCGGGCCGGTAGGTCAGGTCGCCGCTCGGGACGGCTCCCTTGTGCTCGTCGGTGACGTCGTACACCCAGGGCGTGTTGCGGGTGCCGGTCATCGTGACGCTGCGGCCCGCCTTCGCGTCCGCGGCGAGCTTCGCGCCGTCCGCGGCGTCGACCGTGGCGATCTGGAGCGCCTGGTCAGCGCCGTCGTCCGTGCCGAACCAGGCGTTGAGCCTGCCTGCCGCATCGTCGGTGACGAACAGCGCCTTGGCGCCCGCGTCCTGCGCGGCCCGGGCGAGCTCGGCCGGGGAGAGCGCGTCGGTGCGCCGTACGAGGACGGCCTTGCCGCGCACGTTCCTGCCCGCGTAGTCGGCGGGCGCGCCTGCCCCGGCGTCCACGACCGCGAGCCGGCTGCGGCCCTCGGTCAGGGTGCCGCCGGGCTGGACGACGGCCTCACGGAGGCCGTCCACCTGGAGGCTGGGCTTACCGAGGCGCCACACGGTGCGGTACTCGAAGGAGCCGTCGGTGACCTTGCGGGTGGGGGCCGCGAAGATGCTGTCGTACTTCACGGGCACCTGGACCGCGCTCATGTAGTCGGCGCCGCCCGCCGTCCGGTCGGCCTCCATGAGAAGGTGGCGGGTCTCGGTGGTCCGGCCGACGTCGGCCTTGATCTCCTTCAACTGCCGCCCGTCCAGCGTGATTTCGCGGTCCCGGTCGAGCTTGACCGTCGGGTCGGCGAGGTAGCCGAGTCCGAGGGAGTCCTTGCCGTGGCTGCCGTGCACGTCGAGGTAGGACTCGACGTAGTACGAGCCGGGCTTCAGACGCAGCTGGAGCGTGCCGGAGTCACCGACCGTGGCGGGGAACGGGTCGGTGTTGCCGACGAGCTGCTGCACGCCGAGATACGCGGCTGTCGGGGCGCCGTCCCGGTCCTTCACATGGACGGTGAGCGTGTACCGCTCCTCCTCCTTGACCATTCCGAACGCCGTGTGCGCGACGGGCTTCCCGGCCACGGACGCGACGATCCGGCCGCTGGTGTTGCCGACTGCAGCCTTGGCGCCGTCGCCGGTCACGGTCGTGGAGGCGGTGCCGTGCGCGGGCACGGTCAGCTTGCTGTCGGCGAGCGAGACGACGCCGTCGGGCGCGCCCTGTGCGGCCAGCGTCAGCTCCACCGCGCTGCCGGAGGAGTTGCTGTAGGTGACCGTCTTCGTGACCGGCTTGTTGCTGTCGTACGGCCACTTGTAGTAGCCGAGGTCGGCGCTGCCGGTCGCGGTGACGTCCGCGGTCACGGCGTCGGGCACGCTGACGCGTCCCGAGCCCAGGTCGTAGGCGGAGTCGGCGAGCTCCTTGGACGTCGACATCAGCCCGTCCTTGAGCTGCGCGCCCGTCCAGTCGGAGTGCTTCTCGGCGAGCAGGGCGGCGACACCGGCGACGTGCGGCGTCGCCATCGACGTACCGCTCATGGTGGTGTACGGGCCGCTGCCGGAGACCAGCGAGGAGCGGGCGGCGAGGATGCCGACGCCGGGCGCGGACAGGTCGGGCTTGAGCCCGTTGTCCCCGAAGCGGGGGCCCTTGCTGGTGAAGTAGGCGGCCTGGTCGGAGGCGTCGACGGCGCCGATGGTGAGGGCGGAGTCGGCGGCGCCGGGCGAGCCGATGGAGCCGGGGGCGCCGGAGTTGCCCGCGGCGATGACGAAGAGAGCGCCGGTCTCCTTGGACAGCGAGTTCACGGCGGCGGCCATCGGGTCGGTGCCGTCGCTCGCCTCCTGGGAGCCGAGGCTCATCGAGACGACCTTGGCGTGGATGTCCTTGGCGGCCCACTCCATACCGGCGATGATCTGCGACTCGCTGCCCGAGCCCTCGTTGCTGAGGACCTTGCCGACAGCGAGGGTCGCGTCGGGGGCGACGCCCTTCTCCTTGCCGTCGGAGGCGGCGCCGCTGCCGCCCACGGTCGAGGTGACGTGGGTGCCGTGGCCGTTGCCGTCCGCGACCTCCTGGCCCTCGATGAAGGACTTGGACTCGGTGACGCGGGACGCGAGGTCGGGGTGCGTGGCGTCGTAGCCGGTGTCGAGGACGGCGACCTTGACGCCCTTGCCGGTGAGCCCGGCCTCCCAGGCCTTCGGGGTGCCGATCTGCTCGTTGCTCTCGGCCATGTCGGCCTTGACACGGCCGTCGAGCCAGATCTTGCCGATGCCGTCGGCGAAGTCCTTGCCCTCGGGGGCGGTCACGGCCTTCCAGAACGTGCGGCCCTTGCCGGCGTCCAGGGCGGCGCCGCCGATGCTGGCGAGAGCGCGGGTCCGGTCGGCGCCCTTCGGGGTGCGCGCCGCGGAACGGGCGCTCCTGCCCGCGTACGACACGATGAGCGGCGTCGCGTCGGCCTTGCTGTCGGCAAGCCCCTGACGTATCAGCTCACTCACGTCGAAGAGCCGCGCGTCCAGCGTTCCGGCCGCGAGGTAGGGGCGCGCCTCGTCCGGTACGACGCTGATCTTCCCGTCGTTCACCTGGGTCCTGACGGCTCCGGTCGCGCCCTTCGCGCGGTCGACGGTGACGGCCTTCTTCTCGCCGCCGAGGTCGGTGACGGTCACCTTGTCGCCGGTCACCAGGGTCACTGTGTGGGCGGCGCGGGCGGCGGGCGTGGTGGCGCGGGCCGCCGGGGCGGTGGTGTCACCGGCGACGGCCTGCCCGCCCGGAAGCAGCGCTAGCGCGAGCCCGGCCGACAGCAGTGCCGCGCCCCGTCTCGCTGGTCCTCTGGTCATCGTTGCCTCTCTTCGTAAGCCTCGGGCCGGGGTGTTACCCGAGCACTGCGAAGAGTGTGAAGTGCCCACTGTTACGGCGACATTGACGGGACCTGGCGGGAAGCTGCCCTGGCACCTTCCCGCCAGGGGGCGATCCGGACGCGCTCCGGCCGCCGTCCCGATGCCTTCCCGATGCCGGCGTCCGCGTGCGGCTGACAGCCCCAACACCCCTCGGCCACAATGGCGTCAGGCATGTGCCACACGTTTCGACCGGTTTCACGGGGGCGGCATGGACGGTTTGGTGGAGTACGAGACCGGCGACCACACGACCGTGGTCTTCGAGGCGTCCGACGAGACGGGGGTGCGGCTCGTCTCGCGCGGGGGCCTGCCAACGGCGCAGGCGGTCGGCACGTTCGAGTCCGCGCTCGACGGGGCGCGCTCGGCTGCCGAATCGGCGCTGCGGGTCTTTCGCGAGGGGCCGCTCAAGCCGGACGGCGTGGAGATCGAGTTCGGCGTGAAGATGTCCGCCGAGGCGGGCGCGGTGATCGCCAAGGGCACGGCCGAGGGTCATCTGGTGGTGAAGCTCACCTGGTCGGCGAAGGACCGCACGGCCACGGACGACGCGTGAACAGCGCGCGCCGGCACGCCAGGATCGAGTGCGGGCGCCAGATCGGGGCGGGCTTTCCGGTGACCGGCCAACAGGTCGACGCTGCGGGCCCGCACGGCCCGCCCGTGCCGCCCGGCCGCCCTCACGCCGTCGGCTTCCTGGCGTCGTACCGCAAGAATTTCCGCCACCTCAGTGCCAGCAGCAGCACCGCCACCACGCACGCCGTGCCGCCGCCCGTGATCGCCACCGCGGGGGACGCGAGGTCGGCTGTCGAGCCTGCGACGAAGTCGCCGAGGCGGGGGCCGCCCGCCACGACCACGATGAAGACGCCCTGGAGGCGGCCCCGCATCTCGTCGGGGGCCGCGACCTGGAGCATCGTGCCGCGGAACACCATCGAGACCGTGTCCGCGCAGCCGGCGAGCGCGAGGAAGAAGAGGCCGAGCCAGAGGTCTCTGGTGAGGCCGAAGACGGCGATCGCGAGGCCCCACGCGGACACGGCGAGGACGATCGCCAGGCCGTGGCGGTGCACGCGGCCCAGCCAGCCGGAGAAGACCCCGCCCAGCAGCGCGCCCACCGCGGGAGCGGCGACGAGCAGGCCGGTCGTCCGCGCGTCGCCGCCGTACCAGAGCAGCGCGACGGCCGGGTACAGCGCCCGCGGATACGCGAGGACCATCGCGCACATGTCCGTGAAGAAGGTCATCCGGAGGTTGGGCCGCCCGGCCAGGAACCGCAGACCGTCCACCACGGACGCCCGCTTGCGCCGCTCCCCCTCCGGCACGTCCGGCAGCATCGCCGGCAGCCGCCACATCGCGTACAGCGCCGCCGAGAAGGCGACCGCGTCGATCAGATACGCCGTCTGGTAGCCCCACAGGCCGACCACGACGCCGCCCAGCATGGGGCCGACGAGGCTGCCGGCCGTGGTCGTCATGGAGCCGAGCGCGTTCGCCGCCGGCAGGTGCTCGGGCGGCAGGAGGCG
Organism: Streptomyces sp. NPDC055400; assembly: GCF_053644375.1. Classification (NCBI taxonomy): domain Bacteria; kingdom Bacillati; phylum Actinomycetota; class Actinomycetes; order Kitasatosporales; family Streptomycetaceae; genus Streptomyces; species Streptomyces sp. NPDC055400. The sequence continues at coordinate 350,614 of NZ_JBSHLM010000010.1, forward strand.
CGGGATCATCGAGGTGCGCGCCGGGGAGTTGAGCGCCCCGCACATCGCCTGGAGGGCCACGACCGCGTAGAGCAGCCAGACGCGGTGGTAGCCGGCGAGCGCCGCGACGGCCAGCGCCACGGACAGCGCGCACGAGCCGGTCGCGCTGTACAGGCCCAGCTTGCGCCGGTCCGTCGTGTCCGCGATGGCACCCCCGTAAAGGCCGAAGACGACCAGCGGGACCAGCGAGAACAGGCCGACCAGGCCCACGGAGAAGCTGGAGTGCGTGATGTCGTACACCTGGAGGGACACCGCGAGCGCGGTCATCGCCTGGCCCGTCCAGGACACCGTGTTGCCGACCCACAGGCGCCGGTAGTCGACGGAGATACGCAGCGGGGTGAGATCGGCGAGAATCCGGCGGCGACCACCCGACGCGGGTCCCTTCACCGGTGCGGGAGCGGATATCGCAGGGGTCTCGGAGGCGTCTGCCTGGTCCGGCGAGGACGGGGTGCTGGTCACACGGGATGCTAACAACGCCCGGCAAGACCACCCGTCCGGCCGAACCCCGCCCGGCTCATTCCAGCGCGCGCCCGGCGCCACCCCGCCGCAGGATTTCAGGAGGGCCGTTATTTGACGACCCGTCACGGTCTGCGCTCTCGGGAGGATCTGCCATGACCGTCAGTCTGGAGCAGTTGCGCCGCTGCCATCTCGCCGTCGACCTGGGGGCCGCGCGGACCCGGGTGTACGTGAAGGGCGCGGGCCTCGTCGTCGACGAGCCGAGCGCCGCCGCCGTCAACACCCGCACCGGCGCCCTGATCGCGGTCGGTGAGCTTGCCGAGAAGATGACGGGCCGCACCCCCGACTACATCCGCGTCATGCGCCCCGTCTCCGGCGGCACGGTCGTCGACATCGACATGGCCCAGCGCATGCTGCGCCACCTCATCGGCGAGAAGCTGCGCCGCGCGCTGCGCCGCAAGCCCCGGCTGCGCGCCGCCGCCTGCACCCCGCACGACGCAGACCCGCTGGCGCAGCGCGCCGCCGTCGAGACCATGGTCGGGCTCGGGGCGCGCCGCGTCGAACTCGTCGACACCCTCATCGCCGCCGCCGTCGGCTGCGACCTGCCCGTGGAGCGCCCCGAAGGCACGATGATCATCGTGTGCGGCGCGGCCACGACGCAGATCGCCGTCCTGTCCCTGGGCTCGATCGTGACCGCCGAGCGCATCCCGGTCGGCGGCGACGCCATCGACCACGCGGTGGTCCAGCACCTGCGCCAGCACCACGAACTGATGCTCCCGTCCCAGTCCGTACGTCCCCTGCAGATCGCCCTCAGCGGCAATGGCCTCACCCCGTACGGCCCGGAGTCGACGGAGATCCACGGCCGGGACGTGGCGACGGGCCTGGCCCGCTCGGTGCTGGTCGACACGGCGGCCGTGCGCCACGCGATCCACACCCCGCTGACCGCCGTCCTCGACGGCATCGGCAAGGTCCTGCGGGACTGCCCGCCCGACCTGGTGGCCGACCTCGCCGACCGCGGCATCATGATGGTCGGCGGCAGCGCGCTGCTGCCCGGTTTCGACCAGATGCTGCGCGACGCCACGGGCGTACCGGTCCATATCGCCGAACGCCCGGACGTCTGCGCGGTCCTCGGCCTCGGCGCGATGCTGGAGGGCAAGGTCCAGCCCCTCACCCTCACCCCGGTGGCCGGCTGATTCCGGCGCCCGGGTTCGACCCGGCGCGGGGACGCCCTGAGGGCGAGCCCGCCCGCCTGCGCACCGGCCCTGGGGCTCGGTGCGCAGGCGGGCGGGCTCGGGCAGTTGCCCACGCACAGGACCAGTGCCACCACACCCGTCCTCTGCTCGGCATGGGGCGGCTCACGTCCGCACACGCGGAAAGCCATGACTGAGGAGGCCGGGGAGACTCGCCTGCCCTCGGCGCATCCACGATGTTCACCGTGACGCGTAGTGGTGGGCTCGCCCTCCCCGCCACTTCACCCATGTCTCGTCATCGAGGAGCGCGCGGTGAACCGTCACGCCGGCCCGACAGAGGAGTTCGACGAGGTCGGCATCACTCCGGGCGATCCCGGCGACTTGCCCCTGGATTGCTACCCGTCGGCCCCCGGTGGGGGTGGGCGGGTGCACGACTATCGGAGTGGAGTCCATACGGCGAACGGTGCTACAGGCCGGCCGGTCCCGCACACGAGCTCCGGTGGGGACGTTGCGCCGTTCGCGTGGCCGGACACATCAACCGTGACGCGAGGCCGCTCCGCGACCGGAGTCGGGAGCGGCCCCTCCGGGGGCCTGGCGGCATGCGGCGGCGTCCGGCCGTCCCGGCCGCACGCCGCCAAGTATGTTGCGCACCACGCGGGTTCGCCTATGAACACAGCTCCCGGGGCCGCCCCGTCACCGGGTGGCTCACCAGGCCGCTCGCGCCGCTCGGTGCAGCCGGGCCGAGCCCCTGTGTGTGACGGATGCAAGAGTTCGCCGGGCACTTCCGCTCAGCTGATCGGCTGACGTCTCCGGGGCCTGATCCGGCGACGGGCCCTCCGGGGCCGGCAGCACGCGGGCCCCGCACCACCCGTCGCTCGTGCCCGGACACACCGTCATGAACGGCTGAATCGTCGCAGTGGCCCCGCCGGACCGGACAGCTTCGAGAGAAGCGCTTGAGACGTTGCCGTGAGGCGGTTTTCGTCACGCCTTCCCGGGTCCGGACTTCGTGAGGAGTCGAAGGGCAAGGCGGGCTGCCAATGCTGTTCGAGACGCCCCGTCGAACTCTGACCGCAGATATCGGGCTGAACCGAAGACGGGCGACGAGCGAACTCCGCTGTCGAAGCCTGATTCTGCGGCACCAACTGATGCGCCACGAGATAAATGAGCGTGGCGACCGCATCCTGATCCACGACCACTGTACGACCGCTGCCCACCGGCGCCTCGGGTGCCGAACTCTTCGAGCACTTTCTCGGTGCGATCGGAACGGCCCGATCCTGCCGCCCGACCTCGCCGGCCAGCGGAATACCGGACGCGCTGACCCGTGAGGGAATGGGCCGAATTCCGAGGGAGTCCCTGCGCTCCTCGATGTAGTCGAACTGTTGGTAGAACCCGGACAGTTGAGACGTAGCGTCGACGGATCCCGCGGCGATCTGCTCCCTGCCGCGCAGAAGTTCGCGATGCATCTCCCCGTACGCGCTGCCCAGCTTGACGGAGTCCTCGCCGCGATCACTCAGGCCGCTCACGAAGGGGGCGGCAACGGCCAGCGCCGCCAGGCCCGACAGCCCGGAGATGAGAACCTGCGCCGTGAGCACGGAGGACTCGGCGACCACGGGCCAGGCCAGAAGACCGGTGAGGAGGCTGACTCCTCCTGCGGCGACGCCGTAGAGGCGCTCCTTGCGCACCAGGCGGACGGCTTCGCGCGGCATCCTTCTTGCCCAGTACTCGGAGCTTTCGATGGTCTCTTCAAGTCTTTGCGAGATGGCTGCGGCGGCCGGTGTCTTCGTTTCTGTGAGCGATCTGTGCGGCATCTTCATGCATCCCTCAAGTCCGAAGGGGCGAATTCGGCATCACGGATCGACGGAGCAAGGCGGTCCGCGGCTGGTGAACGCTCAGCCCGTGCACGGTCGGCATCCCACCCATGGCGATTCTCGGCTGGTCGGCCATGACGCCGTTTCGTATACCCCCGTCCGTATGCGAAATGTGCAACATGGCCGACGGCAGCCGACGTGACTTGGAAGGGCTCGATCGAGCCCGAGGAACCGGACATACCTCGGCACGCCTTCGACGAAGCGCGACATGCCCATGGGTGCGCCCGAGATCACCGCGATGCAGGCACGGACGTGAGGTGATCCGTACGAGCATTCAGCCATCTCGGGCGCGGCGTGCCCGGCTGGGTTAATCTTTTGTTGATTGCCCCGGCCCGATTCCGGCGGGCCGGGGCCTCAACTATTCGAGCGGCAGGCAGGTACTACCAGCCGCCCTTGTCACCGCCGTAGCCGCCGCCGTAGCCGCCGCCGTGGCCGCCGCCGCGGTGGTCGTGGACCACACGGAAGCTGCCCACAACGCCGTTCTTGACGAACACGCCGCCGCGGATGTGGTGGGCGGGGACGATGCTGTTGCTGGTGCTCCACGGTCCGACCGTGGCAATGGGAGACCCGTTGTCGCAGGTCGCACCACGGAAGACCTCAACAGTCTTCCAGCTGTCGTTGCGGACGTTGAAGCTGCGCGAGCCCAGACCGCTGACCACAGTGATGCAGCCATCCCCGAGGGCCGAGTAGGACCGCTCGTTGAACTGGATCCGACCCTCGTAGTGGCGGCCCCCGCCGTAGTTGTTGTCTTCCTTCTCCTTGCCCTGGCCGGAGTCGCCACCGAGGGGCGCCGCCGCGGGAGCAGCCGCCTGACGAACAGCCGGAGCAGCCGGGGCGGCCTCCGTGCCGGCAGCAGCGGCGTAGTTGATGCCGGTGGCGGCGAGGGCTGCAGCGCCGGTAATAGCGGCGGTGACAGCAATGGAGCGCTTGCTCATGTCAGTTTCTTCCTTCTCGGAGAGATCGGCCGGACAGCCGCTCTGTGAAAGAAGATACAGAAATCGCCCGATTCGTCACTTATAAGACGTGCTGAAAATGCGAGAAATAATCCGAGTGGCCGTATGCGCGCGGAGGCGCCCGTCGACTGCGACCCCCGCGCCTACTCTCAACTAGCGTGATTTACAGGTCAGTTGACAGCTCGTTAGCCCTATCAGGTGACTTGCTGACGACTTCTCGAACTTCCGACGGCGTGTCGCGGATTTCCGCGTGGCGCGCAGTCGCTCGCGACCCTTGCCGGTCGGCGCGAGGCTCGTCGGCGCCATGCAGACCGCGCTTGAGGGCGGCGGCCTCGTGATGCCCCGGGCGTCCCGGGTGCCTTCGGCGGTCACGGCCGACGCCATGCGGACCGGGCCGGTTCGCGAGGCGACCGTCCGCGATCCCGAAGTCGACGGTGTCCCCCTCCGCAGATGATGGAGAGCGCCGTCCCGCCCGATCCGCCGTTCTTACGGACACTCCCCTACCGCGCGCGACGCCCCGTCCAGGCAGATGCGGCGCGTCGGCGGCGAACCGAGGGCCGAGGGGGCTGAAGGGCCGAAGGGGCAGATCAATCAGATCGCCGGGCACGCACCTGCCCGGCCCCTGAGACGCCAGGGGCAGACATCGCCATCGATGGCCCGCTCGGCCGGCTCGCGCTTCCCCCGAGCCGGATGACGGAGGTTGCGCCCAACGGCTTGGTCGTCAGCGCTTCGGGCGCCGCCGCGGGCGGCCGACGGTGTACCTGACGGGTAATCACGTCCGCCGAACGACGGACGCTCCGGTGTGTCGCAGGTTAAAACGTTCCTGCATCGGAAACCCTTGGTGGGGCGGGTGGGACTCGAACCCACGGCCGACGGATTATGAGTCCGCTGCTCTAACCGGCTGAGCTACCGCCCCGTTACGGCGTGGCGCGTACATGTGTGCGCGCCGTCTGCCGCAGCATAGCCGCTCATACGATCTCCTGCTCCGGATGCCCGGCCTTGCTCGACGTAGAGGACTTCGCCGCGCCCGCAGACGGTTCCACCTGGTGGAGGAGACGACACGAAAAGACCCCCGGGGGTTCCCCGGGGGTCTTGTCCGTCAGCTCTCCCGACTGGACTCGAACCAGTAACCTGCCGGTTAACAGCCGGCTGCTCTGCCAATTGAGCTACAGGAGATCGAGCTCCCCCGACTGGACTCGAACCAGTAACCTGCCGGTTAACAGCCGGCTGCTCTGCCAATTGAGCTACAGGGGAATGTCTCGTTGCATCGAACGCATCTACCTGGGCACTCGCCAGGGGGCGTGCGCTCGCTGCGACACATACATTAGCGCAAGCAGGGGGGTGCTCCGCCAATCGGTTCCCCCGGTGATCACAAGGGAAGGGTGGCAGCCATGCGCTACCGGCTCACATTCGTCGCCGGTCTGGCCCTGGGATACGTGCTCGGGACCCGGGCCGGACGCGAGCGGTACGAGCAGCTGAAGAAGTCCGCCCGCGAGTTCGCGCAGAACCCCGCCGTGCGGAACACGGCGGAGTCGGCGGCCCAGCAGACGCGTCAGTTCGCGGGCAGGGCGCTGCACTCGGTGAGCGAGAAGGTCGAGAGCCGGGTCCCCGACTCGGTGGCCGGCCGGGTGCGCTCACTGCGGGAGCGCGGCCGGGGCGGCGACGGCTTCGAGGACGACTGGGGCACCAGCAACACCTGAGCCCTGCGGCCCCGCCGCGAGCGGGTCTTCGGCCCGGCCCCGGCCCGCGGGACGGGGCCGCCGCGGAGTGCGGCAGAATTCAGTCATGGGGATAGTCGCCGGGCTGGACAGTTCGCCCGATTTCACTCGGATCGTGGTCTGTGACGCGGACTCCGGTGCCGTGCTCAAGCAGGGCTATGCCCCGCACCCGCTCGAATCCGCCGAGGGCGGCAGCCGTCCCGCCGATGTCGATCCACAGGCATGGCTCCTCTCACTCGGCGAGGCCGCGGGCGGCGGGCTGCTCGAAGGCGTGCAGGCCATCGGGGTCTCGACGCAGCAGAACGCGCTGGTGCCGCTGGACGCGCAGGGCAACACCGTGCGCCCCGCGATGCCAGGGGGCGACAAGCGGGCACAGGCCTCGGCCGCGGATCTCATCGACCGGCTCGGTGGGCGCGAGGCGTGGGCGCAGGCCGTCGGGTGTGTGCCGCAGGCCGCGCATCCGGTGACGAAGCTGCGGTGGCTGGCGAAGCACGAGCCGGAGGCCGCGCAGCGGATCGCGCTCGTGCTCCAGGCCCACGACTGGCTGGTGTGGCAGCTCCTCGGCCGGCCCTCGCGGCGGACCACCGACCGGGGCGGCGCCTCGGGCACCGGCTACTGGTCGGCGGCGAGCGGCTCGTACCGGCCCGACCTGGTCGAGCTGGCGCTCGGGCACCAGGCGATGCTGCCGGAGGTGCTCGGCCCCGGGGACGCGGCGGGCACCACTCCGGAGGGTCTGATCATCTCCGCCGGTACGGGCGAGACGATGGCCGCGGCGTTCGGGCTCGGGGTGCGGCAGGGCGACGCCGTGGTGTCACTGGGCGCCTCCGGGTCGGTCATGGCGGTGCACCACGAGGCGCTCGTCGATCCGTCCGGGACGATCACCTCGCTCGCCGACGCGACCGGCATGCATCTGCCCGTCGTCCATACGCTCAACGCGGTGCGGACCCTGCGCGGTACGGCCGACATGCTCGGGCTCTCCGGGATCGAGGAGCTGTCCGACCTGGCGATGAAGTCGACCCCCGGTTCGCACGGGCTGGTCATGCTGCCGTATCTGGAGGGCGAGAAGACGCCGAATCTGCCGCACACCGCAGGCACCCTGAGCGGGCTGCGGCGGGAGTCGATGAAGCCGGAGCATCTCGCGCGGGCCGCCTTCGAGGGCATGCTGTGCGGGCTCGGGGACGCCATGGACGTACTGCGGGCGCGTGGGGTCGAGGTGCGGCGGGTGTTCCTGCTCGGGGCGGCGGCCGAGCTGCCGGCGGTGCAGGCCGCGGCGCCGATGCTGTTCGGGACGCAGGTCGTGGTGCCGCAGCCCGCGGACTACGCGGCGCTCGGTGCGGCGCGGCAGGCGGCGTGGGCGCTGAGCGGTCAGCTGCCGCAGTGGCAGGGCGCGGCCGCGCAGATTCTGGAGCCGGGCGAGGAACTGCCCGTCGGGCAGGCGGTGCGCCAGCAGTTCACCGCCGTACGGGAGCAGACGCACCCCGGAGCCTTCGATTCCGTGGGGGCATGAGCGTTTCGTCCCGCTCCACGTGGGTTTCTTGGCGGGCTCTTGGCTAAATCGGTTGAGGTAACGCGGGTGGAGTGTCGGACGATGGGGGTCGTGCATCACTGACCCCCATCATGTCGGCCGACTTCGAGAGACCGAGCGTGCTCATACGACTCCTGCGGACCTATCTCGGTCCATACAAGAAACCCATCGGCGTGCTGGTGCTGCTGCAGTTCCTGCAGACCTGCGCCTCGCTGTATCTGCCCACCCTCAACGCGGACATCATTGACAACGGTGTCGTGAAGGGGGACACGGGCTACATCCTGGCCTTCGGCGCCATCATGATCGCGATCACCGTGGTCCAGATGGTCTGCAACATCGGCGCCGTGTACTACGGCGCGCGCACCGCGTCCGCGCTCGGACGGGACGTCCGGGCCTCCGTGTTCGACCGCGTGCAGTCCTTCTCCGCGCGCGAGATGGGCCAGTTCGGGGCGCCGTCCCTGATCACCCGCACGACGAACGACGTGCAGCAGATCCAGATGCTCACGCTCATGACGTTCACGCTGATGGTGTCGGCGCCGATCATGTGCGTCGGCGGCATCGTCATGGCGCTGGGCCAGGACGTGCCCCTGTCGGGCGTGCTGCTCGCCGTGGTCCCGGTCCTCGGGATCAGCGTCAGCCTGATCGTGCGCCGGCTGCGCCCGCTGTTCCGCACCATGCAGGTGCGGCTCGACACGGTGAACCGGGTGCTGCGCGAGCAGATCACCGGCAACCGCGTCATCCGCGCCTTCGTACGCGACGGCTACGAGAAGGAGCGCTTCCGCGAGGCCAACGCCGATCTGACCGCGGTCTCCCTCGGCACCGGCAAGCTCCTCGCGCTGATGTTCCCGATCGTCATGACGGTGGTGAACATCTCGTCGATCGCCGTCGTCTGGTTCGGCGCTCACCGCATCGACAGCGGCGGCATGCAGATCGGCGCGCTCACCGCGTTCCTCGCCTATCTGATGCAGATCGTGATGAGCGTCATGATGGCCACCTTCATGTTCATGATGGTGCCGCGCGCCGAGGTCTGCGCCGAGCGCATCCAGGAGGTCCTCTCCACCGAGTCCAGCGTCGTGCCGCCGTCCGCGCCGGTGCGGGAGCTGCGCAGCCACGGTCATCTGGAGATCCGGGACGCGGGCTTCCGCTACCCGGGTGCCGAGGAGCCCGTGCTCAAGGCCATCCAGGTCACCGCGCGCCCCGGTGAGACGACCGCCGTCATCGGCTCGACCGGCAGCGGCAAGTCCACCCTCCTCGGCCTGGTGCCGCGGCTGTTCGACGCGACCGACGGCGAGGTCCTGGTGGACGGCGTCGACGTGCGCACCATCGAGCCGGCGCTGCTGGCCAGGACCGTCGGGCTCGTGCCGCAGAAGCCGTACCTCTTCGCGGGGACCGTCGCGACGAATCTGCGATACGGCAATCCGGACGCGAGTGACGAAGAGCTGTGGCACGCCCTGGAGGTCGCGCAGGCCAAGGACTTCGTGGAGAAGCTGGAGAACGGACTCGACTCCCCGATCGCGCAGGGCGGCACCAATGTGTCCGGCGGTCAGCGCCAGCGGCTGGCGATCGCGCGGACGCTGGTGCAGCGGCCCGAGATCTATCTCTTCGACGACTCGTTCTCCGCGCTCGACTACGCGACGGACGCCGCGCTGCGGGCCGCGCTGGGGCACGAGACCGCCGAGGCGACCGTGGTGATCGTGGCCCAGCGGGTCTCCACCATCCGCGACGCGGACCGCATCGTGGTCCTCGACGAGGGCCATGTCGTGGGCACGGGCACCCATCACGAGCTGATGGACGGCAATGAGACGTACCGGGAGATCGTTCTCTCCCAGCTGACGGAAGCGGAGGCGGCCTGATGGCGGGGCCAGGCGGGCGGATGATGGCCGGGGGCGGCCCCGACCAGCGTTCGATGGACTTCAAGGGCTCGGGCAAGCGGCTCATCAGGCAGTTCAAGCCCGAGAAGACGACGATGTACGCGATGGTCGCGTGCGCCGTCCTGAGCGTGGGCCTGTCGGTGCTGGGCCCGAAGATCCTGGGCCGGGCGACCGACCTGGTCTTCGCGGGCATCATCGGGCGTGAGATGCCGTCCGGGAGCAGCAAGGCGCAGGTCATCGCGGGGATGCGGGCCAAGGGTGACTCCGGGGTCGCCGACATGCTCTCCGGGATCGACTTCACGCCCGGCCAGGGCATCGACTTCGACGCCGTGGGCTCCGTGCTGGGACTCGCCCTCTGTACGTTCCTGGGGGCCGGTCTCCTGATGGCCGTGGCGACGCGGCTGTCGAACCGGGCGCTCAACAAGACCGTCTTCCGCATGCGCGAGGACATCCAGGCGAAGCTGTCGCGCCTTCCGCTGTCGTACTTCGACAAGCGGCAGCGCGGTGAGGTCCTCAGCCGCGCCACGAACGACATCGACAACATCGGCCAGACGCTCCAGCAGACGATGGCCCAGCTCATCAACTCGCTGCTCACCATCATCGGCGTGCTGGTGATGATGTTCTGGATCTCGCCGCTGCTCGCACTGGTCGCGCTGGTGACGGTGCCGCTGTCGTTCCTGATCGCGACGCGGGTCGGCAAGCGGTCGCAGCCGCAGTTCGTGCAGCAGTGGAAGACCACCGGCAAGCTGAACGCGCACATCGAGGAGATGTACACCGGCCACACCCTGGTGAAGGTGTTCGGGCGTCAGGAGGAGTCGGCGAAGGCGTTCGCCGAGCAGAACGACGCGCTCTACGAGGCCGGGTTCAAGGCGCAGTTCAACAGCGGGATGATGCAGCCGCTGATGTTCTTCGTGTCGAACCTGAACTACGTGCTCGTCGCCGTGGTGGGTGGCCTGCGGGTGGCCTCGGGTTCGCTGTCGATCGGTGACGTCCAGGCGTTCATCCAGTACTCGCGGCAGTTCTCCATGCCGCTGACCCAGGTCGCCTCGATGGCGAACCTGGTGCAGTCGGGCGTCGCGTCGGCCGAGCGGATCTTCGAACTGCTCGACGCGGACGAGCAGGAGGCCGACCCGGTGCCGGGCGAGAAGCCCGATCTGCTGCGCGGGCTCGTCGAGTTCGAGAACGTGTCGTTCCGCTACGAGCAGGACAAGCCGCTCATCGAGGACCTGTCGCTCGCCGTGGAGCCGGGTCACACCGTCGCCATCGTGGGCCCGACCGGCGCCGGCAAGACGACGCTGGTCAACCTGCTGCTGCGGTTCTACGAGGTGACCGGCGGGCGCATCACCCTCGACGGGGTCGACGTGGCGAAGATGTCGCGCGACGAACTCCGTTCCGGGATCGGCATGGTGCTCCAGGACACGTGGCTGTTCGGCGGCACGATCGCGGACAACATCGCGTACGGCGCCACGAAGGACGTCACGCGGGAGCAGATAGAGGAGGCGGCACGGGCCGCCCACGCGGACCGGTTCATCCGGACGCTGCCCGAGGGCTACGACACCGTGATCGACGACGAGGGGGCGGGGGTCAGCGCCGGTGAGAAGCAGCTCATCACCATCGCGCGCGCGTTCCTGTCGGACCCGGTGATACTCGTCCTCGACGAGGCGACGAGCTCGGTCGACACCCGTACCGAGGTGCTCATCCAGAAGGCGATGGCGCGGCTCGCGCACGGGCGGACCAGCTTTGTCATCGCCCACCGGCTGTCCACGATCCGCGATGCCGACACCATCCTGGTGATGGAGAACGGGGACATCGTGGAGCAGGGCACGCACGCGGCGCTGCGCGCTGCCGGTGGGGCGTATGAGCGGCTGTACAACGCGCAGTTCGCGCAGGCTGTCGCCGAGGTGGACTAGGCGCGTCATACGGGGCGGGGTTCTGTGTGCGGGTCGTCTGTGGCTTGTCTGCGCAGTTCCCCGCGCCCCTGATGGTTCTCTCTGCGGGCCGGTGGGGGCTGGTCGCACAGTTCCCCGCGCCCCTCAAGGGGCGCGGGGCGCCCCCTCAGTCCAAGTAGCCCCTCAGTTGGTCCGCGAACGCGTGGTCCCTCAGTTTGTTGAGGGTTTTGGATTCGATCTGGCGGATGCGCTCGCGCGTCACCCCGAAGATGCGGCCGATCTCCTCCAGCGTGCGGGGGCGGCCGTCCGCGAGGCCGTAGCGGAGCTGGACCACCTTGCGTTCGCGTTCGCCGAGGGTCGAGAGGACCGCCTCCAGGTGTTCGCGCAGGAGGAGGAACGCGGCCGATTCGACGGGGGACGTCGCGTCGCCGTCCTCGATCAGGTCGCCCAGCGCGACGTCGTCCTCCTCGCCCACCGGCGCGTGCAGCGACACCGGTTCCTGGGCCAGGCGCAGGACTTCGCTGACCCGCTCGGGCGCGAGTTCGAGGTGGGCGGCGACCTCTTCGGGGGTGGGTTCGTAGCCGCGTTCCTGGAGCATGCGGCGCTGGACGCGGACGACCCGGTTGATCAGCTCGACGACGTGCACCGGGACGCGGATCGTGCGGGCCTGGTCGGCGAGAGCCCGCGACATGGCCTGCCGGATCCACCAGGTCGCGTACGTCGAGAACTTGTAGCCGCGGGCGTAGTCGAACTTCTCGACCGCCCTGATCAGGCCGAGGTTTCCCTCCTGGACCAGGTCCAACATGGTCAGGCCGCGGCCCACGTAGCGCTTGGCGACCGAGACGACCAGGCGGAGGTTGGCCTCGATGAGGCGGCGCTTGGCCATCCGGCCCATGACGACGAGTCTGTCGAGGTCGATGGCGAGCTGGGAGTCGGGGTCGGGGGTGCCCGTCAGCTTCTCCTCGGCGAAGAGTCCGGCCTCGACCCTGCGGGCCAGGTCGACCTCCTCCGCGGCCGTGAGCAGCGGGATCCGTCCGATCTCGCGCAGGTACTGGCGGAACAGGTCCGAGGACGGGCCGCCGGTGTCGGTGCGGCTGCGGGAGGCCGGGGGCTCGGGAGTCTCGGTGTCCACGGTGTCGAGGAGGAGGGCGACGGGCGGGCGGGGCCCGGCCTCCCGCGACTCCGTCTCGGGCCCTGGTTCCGACTCCGGCTCCGGCTCCGGCAGTTCGGGGGTGCCGGACGCCTGAGGGGCGTCGGCGGGATCGTCGGGCGGGTCGGAGTCCGGATGGTTCTCCGGCCCCCTCTGCTGGGGGACGGCCGGAAGTGCCTCCCCGTCCGTGTCCGGCGCGGGGGCGCCCTGGGCGCTCTGACGCGCGGCACCGGTCTGGCTGAGGGTCTGGGTCTGCACGGGGGCGACCTCCAAGGTGATCGCTGCTGAGGCGTGCGGCAGGGGTACACCGGGATCGGCGACGGCGGCCACACCGCTGTCCGTCCCGTACGCGATAGGCGGAACCGCGGGGGTGTCGGACCCGTTGTCGGGGTTCCGGCCGCGCTCCGAGGACTCAGGCACCGGACCCAGTGTGCTGTACGACACAACGCCGCCACGAGGGGCGTGCGGCGACTTTTTGAGTCCGGTGCGTGACCGCCCGGTTACCGTGCACGACGTCTGCCCCTGCCGGGCGGGCGGAAACCGGCCGGGCGGACCTCGTCACGGGCCCGCCGGGCGGGCGGGGGTCCGACGGCAGGCCCGAACGGTCAGAGCGCCTGCGCGCCCAGGTCCTGTAGTGCCCTGTCGTAGCGCTGGAGGACCATCAGCTCCTCCTGGACGGCGGACAGCCGCGCCGGGTCGCCGTGCGTGCCCAGACGGGTCAGGGAGCCCTGTACGTCGCGGATGCGCCGGTCGACGGCGCGGCGGCGCACGGCGACGAGCTGCTGGCCCGCGTACACCTCGTCGACGGATCTGCGCAGGATCGCCTCGACGGCGAGCTCGGTGACCATGGCGCGCACCGCGTCGTCGGGCGCCGCCTCACGCACGCGTACGAGATACGCCTGCGGGTCCTGCGTGCCGAGGTCGGCGCCGCCCGCCTCGATGATCGCCTCGCGCACCGCGGCGTACGGGGCGGCGGTGAACTCGTCCACGCCGTACGCGTCGAAGGCCGGGGAGACCAACTCGGGCCGCTGGAGGGCGAGTTTGAGCAGCTCGCGCTCGGTGGCGTACACGGGGTTGCGCAGGGTGAGGGCAGGGCCGGCGGCGGAGGCGCGCGTCGCCGCGGCCTCGTAGGACTGCTGCGGGCGGGCCGGGGCGGGGCCGCGGCCGCCACGGTCGCGGGCCCAGCGGGCGAGCTGCGAGACGCGCTTGACGACGAACTGGGTGTCGAGGATGCCGAGCATGCCGGCGAGCTGGACGGCTACCTCGTGCTGCGCGCCGCTGTTCTTGATGCGGGCGACGACGGGGGCGGCCTCGTCCAGCGCGGAGGCGCGGCCGGCGGGGGTCTCCAGGTCGTACCGGGAGACGATGTGGCGCAGGGCGAACTCGAAGAGCGGGGTGCGGGGTTCGACGAGGTCGGCGACCGCCTCGTCGCCCTTGGCCAGGCGCAGGTCGCAGGGGTCCATGCCGTCGGGGGCCACCGCGATGTACGTCTCGGCGGCGAACTTCTGGTCGTCCTCGAAGGCGCGCAGGGCGGCCTTCTGGCCCGCCGAGTCGCCGTCGAAGGTGAAGATCACACGGGCGCTTCCGTTGTCCATGAGGAGGCGGCGCAGGATCTTGATGTGATCGCCGCCGAAGGCGGTGCCGCAGGTCGCGATGGCGGTGGTGATGCCGGCGAGATGGCAGGCCATCACGTCCGTGTATCCCTCGACGACGACCGCGCGGCTCGACTTGGCGATGTCCTTCTTCGCGAGGTCGATGCCGTAGAGCACCTGGGACTTCTTGTAGATCGGCGTCTCGGGCGTGTTCAGGTACTTCGGACCGTTGTCGTCGTCGCGCAGGCGGCGGGCGCCGAAGCCGACGACCTCGCCGCCGATGTCGCGGATGGGCCACATGAGGCGGCCACGGAAGCGGTCGATGGGGCCGCGGCGGCCCTCCTGGGCGATCCCGGAGGTGATGAGCTCCTTGTCGGTGAACCCCTTGCCGCGCAGGAAGCGCGTGAGGTGGTCCCAGCCGGCCGGGCTGTAGCCGACGCCGAAGTGCGCGGCGGCGGCCTGGTCGAAGCCGCGCTCGGCGAGGAACTTGCGGCCGATCTCCGCCTCGGCGCTCTCCAGCTGGTCCATGTAGAACTGGGCGGCCGCCTTGTGCGCCTCGACCAGGCGGATGCGCTCACCGCGCTGGTGCGAGGGGTTGTAGCCGCCCTCCTCGTACCGCAGGGTGATGCCCGCCTGGCCGGCGAGGCGCTCCACGGCCTCGGAGAAGGAGAGGTGGTCGACCTTCATCACGAACGTGATGGTGTCGCCGCCCTCCTGGCAGCCGAAGCAGTGGAAGAAGCCCTTGCTCGGACTGACCTGGAAGGACGGCGACTTCTCGTCGTGGAAGGGGCACAGGCCCTTGAGGTTGCCGCCGCCCGCGTTGCGCAGTTGCAGGTACTCGGACACCACGGCGTCGATCGGGACCGCGTCCCGGACCGCCTTCACATCCTCGTCATTGATCCTGCCTGCCACGCAAGAATTCTACGGTGACCCGCCGACACTCACGTCACCCGTCCTCCCCCTCGAGCAGCGCCGTGAGCGCGACGGCCGGATCCGCCAGGCGTTCCGTCCCGGGCCTGACACCGGAGCGGATGAGGGCCTGGATGGTCTCCGTGACGTCCCACACGTTCACGTTCATCCCGGCGAGCACCCGCCCGTCCTTGAGCCAGAACGCGATGAACTGCCGCTTGGCCGCGTCCCCCCGGATGACCACCTGGTCGTAACTGCCCGGGGGCGCCCAGCCCGAGTACTCGAGGCCGACGTCGTACTGGTCGGAGAAGAAGTACGGCACGCGGTCGTACGTCACCTCCTGGCCCAGCATGGCGCGGGCGGCGGCCGGGCCGCCGTTGAGCGCGTTGGCCCAGTGCTCGACGCGCAGCCGGGTCCCGAAGAGGGGGTGCTGCACGGCCGCCGCGTCACCGGCCGCGTAGATGTCGGGGTCGGAGGTGCGCAGCGAGGCGTCGACGGCGATGCCGCCGCCGTGCGAACGGTCGGCGAGTTCGATCCCGGCGGACTCGGCGAGCGAGACGCGCGGGGCGGCGCCGATCGCGGCCAGCACGTCATGGGCCAGGTGCTCCTCGCCGTCGTCGGTGAGGGCGGCGAGGACCATGCCGTCCTGGCCGGTGATGGCGGTGAGGCGGGTGCCGAAGTGGAAGCGGACGCCGTGCTCGGCGTGCAGGTCGGCGAAGATCTGGCCGATCTCGGGGCCGAGGACCGCGTGCAGCGGGGTTGCCTCGGGCTCGACGACGGTGACCTCGGCGCCGTACTCGCGGGCCGCCGCGGCGACCTCCAGGCCGATCCAGCCCGCGCCCGCGATCACGATGTGACCGTTGTCACGGCCGAGGGAGGCGAGGACGCCCTTCAGGCGCTCCGCGTGGGCGAGGCGGCGCAGGTGGTGCACGCCGGCCAGCTCGGTGCCCGGGATGTCCATGCGGCGCGGCTCGGCGCCGGTGACCAGGAGCAGCTTGTCGTAGTGGACGACCGTGCCGTCGCCGAGCCGGACGTTCTTCACGGCCGGGTCGACCGCTACGACGGTCTGGCCGAGGTGCAGCTCGATGTCGTTCTGCGCGTACCAGGCCGGTTCGTGGACGAAGACGCTGTCCCGTTCCTCCTTGCCCTGGAGATAGCCCTTGGACAGGGGTGGGCGTTCGTACGGATGATCCCTCTCGTCCCCGATGAGGATCACTCTGCCGTTGAAGCCCTCGGAGCGCAGCGTCTCGGCCGCTTTCGCTCCGGCGAGCCCGCCTCCGACAATGACGAACGTCTGATCCGCGTCGACCACGTGATGCCTCCTCTTTGCCATGGCGCCATATGCGAGCGTCCCGCACGGAGCGTGATGCGGGAAGGGGGCATGGTCCGAACAGGGCATCTTTTCGTCACGCCCAGTGGTCGATGGCCGGTTTCGCGACGAGGGCGACGACCGTGCGCCCTCATGAACACGCCCTCATGGACGGGGCCCTGTGAGCCGCGCGTGCAGCTCGCGGGCCGAGGCGTCGGTGAGGGAGGCGATCTGGTCGACGATCACGCGCTTGCGGGCGCGGTCGTCGCCCGCCGTGTCGAACAGGGCGCGGAACTGCGGGTCGAGGCCGTCGGGGGCGCGCCGGGTGAGCGCCTCGGCGAGCTCCGCCACGACGATGCGCTGGTCGGCGCGGAGCCGCTCCTGCTGCGGGCGCTGCATCACGTACCGGTCGGCGACCGCCTTGAGGACCGCGCACTCGTACCGTGCCTCGCGCGGCACCACCAGCTCGGCCCCGTAGCGCGTGAGGCGGCCCGAGCCGTACCGGGCGCGGGTGGCGCCCTCCGCCGCGAGACAGAAGCGGCCGATGAGCTGGCTCGTCGCGTCCTTGAGGCGAGCCTGCGCGACCGCCGTGCCGTCGTAGCCGTGCGGCCACCACTCCTGGTCGAGGAGCCGGTCGAGTGCCGCCGCGAGCTCTTCGGGGTCCGTGTCCGCCGGTACGTAACGGCCGATCGCGACCGCGTAGATGTCACGGCGCTCCGGCTCGGCGTGCAGCATGTTCGGGTCCAGGTGGCCGGCGTGCAGGCCGTCCTCCAGGTCGTGCACCGAGTACGCGACGTCGTCCGACCAGTCCATGACCTGCGCCTCGAAGCAGGTGCGCCGCTCGGGTGACTCCTTGCGGATCCAGTCGAAGACCGGGCGGTCGTCCTCGTACACGCCGAACTTGGGCGAGGCCGGGTCGGTGGGGTGGCCGCCGCGGGGCCACGGGTACTTCGTCGCGGCGTCCAGCGCGGCGCGCGTGAGGTTCAGGCCTACGCTGACCAGCTCGTCCGTGTCGGCGCTGCGGACGAAGCGCTTGGGTTCGATACGGGTCAGCAGGCGCAGCGACTGCGCGTTCCCCTCGAAGCCGCCGCAGTCCTGCGCCACCTCGTTCAGCGCCTGTTCGCCGTTGTGGCCGAAGGGCGGGTGGCCCATGTCGTGCGAGAGGCAGGCCGTCTCCACGAGGTCCGGGTCGCAGCCGAGCGCCGCGCCGAGCTCACGGCCCACCTGCGCGCATTCCAGGGAGTGCGTCAGACGGGTGCGAGGGCTGGCGTCCCAGGCCCGGTTCATCGTGCCGGGGGTGACCACCTGGGTCTTGCCCGCGAGGCGGCGCAGCGCCGAGGAGTGCAGGACGCGGGCGCGGTCGCGCTGGAAGGCGGTGCGGCCGGGGCGTTTGTCGGGCTCGGGGGCCCAGCGCTCCGCCGCCGCTGCGTCGTAGCCGGACCGGTCGACGGGGTGGGACGGGGTGGTTGGGGCGGTCGGGACGGATGGGTCCGCATTCGCTGCGGGTGTCTCGTGCGTGCCTTCCATGCACTGACAGTAAAGGCACGAGGTGACAAACGGTCAGGCCGACGTGAGCTGCCGCTGTACGGGAGCGGGTCGCGCCGGGGAGGCGAGCGTCGTGTCGTAGCGGTGGAGCAGGAGGCGCGCCATCGCCGTGTGCGCGCCCAGCGGGGCGGTGGCTATCCAGGGGGCGGCCTGCGCGCACTGCGTGGCGAAGCGGCCCGGCGCCGTGAAGTACGCGGCGACGGCGGCTCGGTGCCTGCCTCTCGCGGCCAGCGCGCGCAGCGCGGCCGGGACGGTGGGGGCGGCGGCACTCGCGTAGGCGGGCACGACCGGGACGCCCAGCCGGTCGGCCAGGAGCGCGGCCGTGCGGGCCGTGTCGACGGCCGACTCGGGGTCACGGGAGCCCGCCGCCGCGAGGACCACACCGCTGGTCCTGCGCGTACGGGCGTCGGGGCGCGGGTCCCAGCCGGCCTCTGCCAGGCGGGCGTACAGCGTTTCCACGAGGAGCGGGTGGGGGCCCAGCGGCGGGGCGACGCGGGCCGTCAGGTGCGGGGCCGTGGCCAGGGCTGCCGGGATGTCCTGCTTCACGTGGTAGCCGCGGGACAGGAGCAGCGGGGCCAGGACGGCGCGGCCGGGGGCGAGGCCCGCGAGGGTGTCGGTCAGGAGCGGTTCGTTCAGCTCGATGTGGCCGAGGTGGACGGGGAGTCCCGGGCGTTCCTCGCGCACCTTGTCCAGCAGGGCGTGGACCGTGGCGAGCGCCCTCGGGTCGCGGCTGCCGTGCGCCACGACTACCAGAGCCGGCGGGGCCGGAGGGGTGGGCGGGGTCTGCGGCGGTGTGCGGCGGCTGCCGTCGAGCCGGACGTGGCTCAGCTGGGTGCCGAGCTGACTGGTGATCCTGGTCATGAGTTGCGCCGTACTGTCGAGGTGGGCCGTGCCGGTGGGCTCGTCGCGCTGATGATTCGACGCCGTCATGAATTGATCCTGGACGCGGGAGGTTGCGGCGTCGTTGCGGGGCGGTGACGGGTCGCTTCCCCTGGGCTCACCGGGTGTTCGGGCGGATGTGAGGTGGTCGGGGTCTCCGCTTGCCGCGTGAACCGGCCGGCAAAAACGTGCGTCCAGTCGTGCGACGACGTTTTCGGAGGGTGGGGGTGGGGGCAGTGGTGCGGATCCGGTTGCCGCGTACGCGACGGGGGTGGCGGCTGTTCGTACAGGGTGCCGTGGCCGTGTGTGTGCTGGCGCTGTTGCCGGCCACGTGGATGTTTGTGGCGACCGGGGACCGGCTGCATACGGTTCACGATGTGCCGCGCACGGATGTCGCTGTGGTGTTCGGGGCCGGGCTCTGGGAGGGCGAGCCTTCGCCGTATCTCGCTCACCGGCTCGACGCCGCGGCGCGGCTCTACCGTGACGGGCGGATCCGGGTCGTTCTGGTGACCGGCGACAACAGCCGCGAGGACTACGACGAACCCGACGCCATGCGCGCCTATCTGACCCGGCACGGGGTGCCCGGCAGGGCTGTCGTCAGCGACTACGCCGGGTTCGACACGTGGGACTCGTGTGTGCGGGCCAAGAAGATCTTCGGGGTCGACCGGGCCGTGCTGATCAGCCAGGGGTTCCACATTCGGCGCGCGGTCGCCCTGTGCGAGGCGGCGGGCGTCTCGTCGTACGGCGTCGGCGTCGACGACCGGCACGACGTGACCTGGTATTACGGCGGGGCCCGTGAGGTGTTCGCCGCGGGGAAGGCCCTCATCGACTCCGTGTTCCGGCCCGATCCCCGGTTTCTCGGCCAACAGGAGCCTGGGGTTCAGGAGGCTCTTGAGGTGGGGCGTCGCTGACGGGAACCTTGGGTTCCGGAAGGCTCGTCGGGTTCGGAAGGCTCGTCGCTGGTGCGGGATCCGGGAGCCCTGGGTTCGGAAGGCTCGTCGCTGGTGCGCCTCGTGTGACGTGGGGCGGGGCCGCGGGGCCGTGTCCGTCCTCGCCATCGCGGCGCCTCCGCCACTTGTCCCTTGACCGGCGCCCGCACCTCCGTGCTGCGGGCGGACACACCCCCACGTCCCTCCCGACGGTTTTTGCGGCTGATCCGCCGTTGTTCTCACCGGGCCGCCGGTGGCGCTATGAGGGCGTCGTGCCTTGTGTGTAATCGGGCGGGGGCTGTCGCGTAACAGCGTGCGCGCAGGCTGGTCCCATGCTCACTGTTACGCCCACCCACTGCCCCTACTGCTCCCTTCAGTGCGGGATGGATCTCGTCCCGACTGCCTCCGGTGCTGTCGAGGTCCAGGAGCGTGCCGGGTTTCCCGTCAACCGTGGTGCCCTGTGCGGGAAGGGGCGTACCGCCGCCGCCGTGCTGGAGCCGGGGGCGCGGTTGAGTGGGCCGCTCGTTCGCAAAGGCGGCGTGCTCGAGGCCGCGTCTTGGGGTGAGGCGCTTGACCGTGTCGCCGACGGGCTCTCCCGTACGCGTTCGGCTCATGGCCCGGACGCGTGCGGGGTCTTCGGCGGGGGCGGGCTCACCAACGAGAAGGCGTACGGGCTCGGGAAGTTCGCCCGGGTCGTGCTCGGGACCTCGCAGATCGACTACAACGGGCGGTTCTGCATGTCGTCCGCCGCGGCGGGGCAGCTCGCCGCGTTCGGGCTCGACCGCGGGCTGCCGTTCCCCCTGGAGGACATTCCGCGTACGGGATGTGTGGTCCTGGTCGGGTCGAACATGGCCGAGACCATGCCCCCTGCTGTCCGCTATCTGAACGAACTGCGGGAGAACGGCGGCACGCTGGTCGTCATCGACCCCCGCCGCACGCGCACCGCCGAGCTCGCCGACCTCCATCTCGCGCCCCGGCCCGGGACCGATCTCGCCCTGGCCCTCGGCATGCTGCATCTCGTGGTGACCGAGGGGCGGGTCGACGAGGAGTTCGTGCGTACGCGGACACGCGGCTGGGAGGACGCACGGGCCGCCGTGATGGCGCACTGGCCCGAGTACGTGGAGCGCGTGACCGGGGTCGCCGTGCCTCAACTGCGCGAGGCCGTACGGATGTTCTGCGAGCCCGAGGCCGCCATGGTCCTCACCGCGCGCGGGCCCGAGCAGCAGTCCAAGGGCACTGACACCGTGGGCGCCTGGATCAACCTGTGTCTCGCGACCGGGCGCGCCGGGCGCCCCCTTTCCGGGTACGGGTGCCTGACCGGGCAGGGCAACGGGCAGGGCGGGCGCGAGCACGGGCAGAAGGCCGACCAGCTGCCCGGGTACCGCAAGCTGACCGACCCTGCGGCGCGTGCGCACGTGGCCGGCGTGTGGGGCGTGGACCCCGACTCCCTTCCCGGCCCCGGCCGTTCCGCGTACGAACTGCTCGACGCGCTGGGGCGTGACATACGGGCTCTGCTGGTCATGGGGTCGAATCCGGTGGTGTCCGCGCCGCGCGCCGCGCACGTGGAGGAGCGGTTGCGGTCGCTCGACTTTCTGGCCGTGGCCGATGTGGTGCTTTCCGAGACCGCCGCTCTTGCCGATGTGGTGCTTCCCGTGACCCAGTGGGCCGAGGAGACGGGGACCGTGACCAGTCTGGAGGGGCGTGTGCTGCTGCGGCGTCGGGCGCTCTCGCCTCCGGAAGGCGTGAGGAGCGATCTGGAGGTGCTGCGTGAGCTGGCCGGGCGGCTGGGAGTGGAGAAGGGGTTTCCGGCCGATCCTGAGGAGGTTTTCGAGGAGTTGAGGCTGGCTTCGGAGGGGGGAGCCGCTGATTACGCGGGGATCTCCTATCGGCGGCTCGTCGAGGAGGACGGGGTGTTCTGGCCCTGTCCTGAAGAGGAACATCCCGGGACGCCCCGGCTCTTTCTG
This sequence comes from Streptomyces sp. NPDC055400, assembly GCF_053644375.1. Classification (NCBI taxonomy): domain Bacteria; kingdom Bacillati; phylum Actinomycetota; class Actinomycetes; order Kitasatosporales; family Streptomycetaceae; genus Streptomyces; species Streptomyces sp. NPDC055400. The sequence continues at coordinate 372,400 of NZ_JBSHLM010000010.1, forward strand.
GAACGGTTCGCCACCGAGGACGGGCGGGCCCGGTTCGTCGCCGTCTCGCATCGCGCGGCTGCCGAGGAGCCGGACGCCGAGTTCCCGGTCCATCTGACGACGGGGCGCGTCGTGTCGCAGTACCAGTCGGGTGCGCAGACCCGGCGCGTGGCCGAGCTGAACGCCGCCGCGCCCGGCCCCTTCGTGGAGCTGCATCCGCGGCTCGCCGCGCGGATCGGGGTGGCGGAGGGCGAGCCGGTCGCCGTCGTCTCCCGGCGCGGGCGGGCCGAGGCGCCCGCCCGGATCACCGCGGGCATCCGGCCCGACACGGTGTTCATGCCGTTCCACTGGCCAGGGGCCGGGCGCGCCAATAGCCTGACCAACCCCGCGCTCGATCCGACGTCCCGGATGCCGGAGTTCAAGGTGTGCGCGGTACGGGTCGAGGCGGCCGGTACCGACTCCTCCGTCTCCGGTGACCGCTCGGACGCTGTCGTTCACATTTGAAACATCGCGGGCGGGCGGTTAGCTTGGATCGTAGCTTGAAAGTTCAAGCATGTTTCCCTTTCCGAGTCAGGAGACCCCCACGTGACCTCTCTCGCGAACCAGCTCGGCCCGCTCCGCGCGCCCGGCACCCCCACCCCTGCCGCGCCCGCCCACGCCTATGACCTCGGTCTTCTCGTACTGCGCCTCGCCCTCGGCCTGACCATCGCCGCGCATGGCGCACAGAAGCTCTTCGGCTGGTTCGGCGGGGGCGGGATAGACGGCACCGGGCAGTTCTTCGCCGCGTCCGGCTACCCGTCGCCGAAAGCGTTCGCCGTCGTCGCCGGGCTCAGCGAGACCCTCGGCGGGCTCGGCCTCGTGCTCGGCCTGCTCACCCCGCTGGCCGCCGCGGCCGTGGCCGGCACCCTGGTCAACGCCATCGCCGTGAAGTGGGGCGGCGGATTCTTCGCGCCGCAGGGCATCGAGTACGAGCTCCTGATCGCCCTCGGCGCGGTGGCGCTCGCCCTCACCGGCCCCGGCCGCATCGCCTTCGACCGCTTTCTGCCGGGGCTTCGGTCCCACCGCCTCGGATACGGCATCGGCGCCGTGGCGCTCGGCGTGGTGGTGGCGGGGATCACACTGCTGTTGCGTAAGTGAGGCCGTGAATCGGTGAAGTGCGGCCGCTGATCGGTGAAGTGCGGGTGTGAATCGGTGAGCCGGTCGGCCGTTGGCCGTTGGACGGTTGATTGTGAGCCTGCTGGCTGGTGAGCCGGTTGGCTGTGAGCCGGTGAGTCATGGCGGCCCGGGTGCTGACGCGCTCGGGCCGTCGGGCTTTCCGGCTCATGCCGTTCCGCCCGTCTCTGCCTCGATCCACGCGAGGTACGCGGCGCTCCCCCGTACCACCGGTGTCGCGATGATCTCCGGGGTGTCGTAGTCGTGCGCCTCCACCAGCCATGACTCCAGGGCCTCGTAGCCGTCGGCCCTGGTCTTGAGGAGCACCTGCCATTCCTGGGCGGTCTCCGTGTTGCCCTGCCAGCGGTAGACCGAGGTGACCGGGCCCGCGATCTGGGCGCAGGCCGCCAGGCGTGCTTCGACCGCTCCCGCGGCCAGGGCGCGGGCCTTGGCCTCGTCGTCGGTCGTGGTGAGGACCGTCAGGGCCAGTGCGTTCATGTCCGTTCCTTTCACAGGCCGTGCGCTCCTCGATTCTGCACGTGAACACCTATTCACAGCTCCACCACGGGGGCGCTATGGACATGACATGTCATGGACCCTTAAATCTGAGACGTCATCAGTGTGACCTCCCTCAGCGCGCCCGCGCGCCGTCACTAGGAGCCCGATGAGACCTGCCCGGACCACATCGCGACTCACCACCGCCGGCATAGCCACGGCGGCCGCCACCCTGCTGGCCGCCGCCCTCGCCCCCACCGCTGGCGCCGACACCGCCCCGCCCACCCGGGCCGACGCCGTCCGGAACGCCACGGCCGCGCTGCGCGCGGTGGGCGCCGGCCTCGGGCTCACCTCGGCTCAGGGCACCTCCGTGCGGGACGTCGTCGTCGACCCCGACGGTACCCAGCACGTGCGCTACAACCGCACCTACCGTCAATTGCCCGTTCTCGGCGGTGACTTCGTCGTCCATCTGAACCGCGACGGCGGCTACCGCTCCGCGAACCGCGCGGTCCTCGGCGACCTCTCCGTGCCGAGCGTGACGCCGGGGCTCCCCGCCCCGAAGGCCGCCGACATCGCCACCGCCGCGCTGCGCGCCGCCAATCCGGGCGAGCTCCTGCACAAGGTCGTCGCCAGGCCCGCGCTCGTCGTGGACGCGCTGCACGGCGCGCCGAAGCTGGCGTGGCGCACGGACACGGCGGGCAAGGACTCGCTCGGCAACCCGGTCGCCCGCGTCGTCCTCACCGACGCCACCACCGGCAAGCAGATCGACGCCTGGGACAGCATCGAGACCGCGACCGGCGACGGGAAGTCCCTCTACTCGGGCACGGTCCCGCTGGAGACGACGCAGTCCGGGTCGACGTACCAGCTCAAGGATGCGACGCGGGGCGGCACCTACTCGGGTGACGCGCAGAACAAGACCGACGGCTGCATCCTGACCATCTGCTGGAGCCGCGCTCCCGCGGTGGTGTTCACCGACGCCGACAACCACTGGGGCACGGGCGCGAACTCCGACCGGTCGTCGGCCGCCGTGGACGCCCAGTACGGGACCGACACGACCTGGGACTACTACAAGAACGTCCACGGCCGTAACGGCATCGGCGGCGACGGCAAGGGCTCGTACAACCGCGTCCATTACGGCAGCAACTACAACAACGCCTTCTGGGACGACACCTGCTTCTGCATGACGTACGGCGACGGTGACGGGTCGACGTTCGGGCCGCTCGTCGCGCTCGACGTCGCCGGGCACGAGATGTCGCACGGCGTCACGTCGAAGACCGCGGGGCTCACGTACTCGGGCGAGTCCGGTGGTCTCAACGAGGCGACGTCCGACATCTTCGGCACGCTCGTCGAGTTCTACGCCAACAACGCGTCCGACCCCGGTGACTGGCTCATCGGCGAGAAGATCGTGAAGCCCGGCTTCGGCCAGCCGGCGCTGCGCTTCATGGACAAGCCCAGCAAGGACGGCAACTCCGCCGACTGCTGGAGCTCGTCGGTCGGCAACCTCGACGTGCACTACTCGTCCGGGGTCGCCAACCACTTCGCGTACCTGCTCGCCGAGGGCAGCGGGCCGAAGGTCATCGGCGGCGTCCAGCACAACAGCCCGACGTGCAACGGCTCGACGCTGACCGGCATCGGCAAGGACAAGCTCGGCAAGATCTGGTACCGGGCCCTGACCGTCTACATGACGTCCTCGACGAACTACGCGGGCGCCCGCACGGCGACCCTCAGTGCGGCGAAGGACCTGTACGGCGCCGGCAGCGCGGAGTACGCCGCCGTGGCCGCGACCTGGTCCGCCGTGTCCGTGGGCTGACATCGCGCATGGGTGAGGGAGGCCCCCGCAGCCATCGGCTGCGGGGGCCTTCGGCTGCCCGATCTCAACTGCCGTACGGGCGTACCTCCTTCGCCTCCCGCAGCGCCTTCGCCCACCACGCCAGCTGGTCGAGCATCGCCTTCACCGCGGCGGCCGGCGCCTCGGGGTCGCGGTGGGCGCCGGATTCGTCGAAGTGGCTGCCCGCATGGGTGAAGGAGACGGTGTCCCTGACCGTGACGGCGTGCAGCTCGGCGAAGACGGTGCGCAGGTGCTCGACCGCGCGCAGGCCGCCGGAGATGCCGCCGTAGGAGACGAAGCCGACCGGCTTGGCCTGCCATTCGGCGTGGTGCCAGTCGATGACGTTCTTGAGGGACGCCGGGTAGGAGTGGTTGTACTCGGGGGTGAGGACGATGAAGGCGTCGGCCGCGGCCAGCTTCGGGGTGACCTTGGCCAGCTCGGCCCGCACCTCGGCGGACGGGTCGTAGGAGAGCGCGGTGGGCAGGTCGGTGGCGGCTACGTCGATCACGTCGACGGTGAGGTCGGGGCGCTCCCCGAGCAGGGACACGAGCCAGTCGGCGACGACCGGGCCGAAGCGGCCCTCGCGGTTGCTGCCGATGACGACTGCGACCCGTACGGGGGTCTCGGTGGGGGCGGAAACGGGGACGGTGACGGGGGCTGCGGTCTGCACCGCTGTGGTGTTCATGGGGCAAGCCTTGTACCTGAAGTTTGGTTGAGGTCAAGCGGGCGCCGCGCGGGTACGGTCACCCGTTCACCGGCGTCCGCTCCCCCTTCGGCTTCTTTTCTTCGACACGCCGGTGACCTGCTGGAATGTCCTGCCGGGGTGTCAGATGACGCCCTTTCACCGGTTTTCTGATGGTGCATCAGGAGGCGTTCAGGGGCGAGTGCCACTTACCTCGGTAGGGCAGGGGCGTGACCGACGCAGCGGCACTTGGGGGTGCCGCGGGCCGTGCCCCCTCGGAGGAGCACGACACGATGCGCACATCCCGCCTGCTGACCGCCGCCGCGCTCGCCGCGGCCGCCGCGGCACTGACCGCTGCGCCCTCGTACGCCGGCAACAGCGGCTCGGGCGGTCTCGAGGTCTACCCGGCGAACGCCGCCGCGGGCGCCACGGTCACCGTCAACACCACCGCGTGCGGTGCGAGCCGCGCCGCCGCCGGGGACGCGAGCGCGGTCGGCGCGGGCACCTTCACGCTCGCCCCGGGCTCCGGGGCGAAGGACGCCGTGGGGCGGTTCCAGGTACCTCCGTCGGCGCAGCCCGGGACCTACGAGATCGTCGCGAAGTGCTCCGGCGGCGGGCAGGTGACGGGCGATCTGATGGTCGCGCTCGCCTCCTCGCCGGACCAGGTCCATCCGAAGGGCCATGTGAAGACAGGGGTCGGCGGCGCGCTCGGCACCGACCCCGTGAAGACCGCGGCGGGAGTGGCAGCGCTTGCCGTCGCCGCCGCGGGCGGTACCTGGCTCCTGCATCGCCGGGCGAGAGGCGAAGGGATCTGACAGGGGGCCGGACGGACGACCTCCGCTGTCCCTCCGGCCCCCTGGTACCGCTTGTCCTCTCCTCTCCCGGCCGCACCCCCTCGAGCGGCCGGGAGAGGAAGGCGACCCCACCTATTTCGACCTGGAGAAGCCGATGCCTCAGGCGCGCCGTCGCATATTCAGCAGCGGGCTCATAGCCGCGGTCACCGCTCTCGCCCTGTGTCTGGGCGCCTGGCTGCTGCTCCAGGGCACCGAGATACACGGACCGCCGCAGCCGTCCACGGCGCAGGCCGGGTCGGCGCTCCCCGGCACCGGCCACGAGCCGCCCGGCGCGGCCCCTCTCTCCTCCTCGCCCCCCGAGCGCATCCGCATCCCCTCGATCCGGGTCGACGCGCCGCTCATGGGGCTCGCCCTGACCCCGCAGGGCAGCCTGGGCGTCCCGCCGCCACAGCGGAAGAACCTGGCCGGCTGGTACGAGGCCGGGACCGCGCCCGGCGTCCGCGGCACAGCGATCGTGGCCGGCCACGTCGACAACGCCGAGGGACCCGCCGTCTTCTACGACCTGGGCGCGCTGACCAGGGGCCGCACCATCGAGGTCGACCGCCGCGACGGCTCCGTCGCCGTGTTCAGCGTCGACGCCGTCGAGGCCTACGACGCCAGCGCCTTCCCCGACGAGAGGGTGTACGGCGCGGCCGACCGGCCCGAGCTGCGCGTCATCACCTGCGGGGGAGGCTACTCGCAGCAGACCGGCTACCGGGGGAACGTCGTGGTGTTCGCGCATCTGACGGGCAGCCGCTGAGCCCTCACACTCCCTCCTCGTGTGTGCTGAGCGCAGCGTTCCCCGTGGGAAACGGCAGGGATCCGGCCGGGTAACACCGGCCCCGCAGGCTGCCGTGCATGACCTATTCGACGGACCCCGGGCGCGTGGTGGTGATCGGTACCGGCCTCGCCGGCACCCGGCTCGCCCGGCGCCTGGGCGCTGCCGCCGTACTCATCGGCGAGGAGGCGCACGCCCCGTACAACAGGGTGCTGCTCGCCGAGGTCCTCGCGGGCAGTTACGGCGCCGACGTCATCGCGCTGCCCCGCCACACCGGGACCCACCTGCGGACCCGCGCCGTCCGTATCGACCGCGACGAGCAAGTGGTGCGCTGCGAGGACGGCTCCGACGTCCCGTACGACACCCTCGTGCTCGCCACCGGGTCGAACCCGGTCCTGCCTCCTCTGCGCGGCCTGTTCGCGCCCGGTGCGGCTGAGCTGCCGGGCGGGGTGCACGCCTTCCGCACCATGGACGACTGCCTGGCGCTGTCGCGGGCGGTGGTCCCCGGGGTGCGCGCGGTCGTCGTCGGCGGCGGGCTCCTCGGGGTGTCCGCGGCCCGTGCGCTCGCCCGGCGCGGCGCCCAGGTCGTGCTCACGCAGCAGTCCGAGCGCCTGATGGAGCGCCAGCTCGACCCGCGGTCCTCGCGTCTCGTGCACGAGCACCTCACCGCGCTCGGCGTCGAGGTGCACACGCAGTGCCGCGTACGGGGCGTGCGCGTCGTCGACGGGGCGGTCCGCAGCATCGAGCTCGCCGACGGCTATGTTCTCGGCACGGATCTGACGGTCCTCGCGTGCGGGGTGCGTCCCCGTACGGGGCTCGCGCTGGCGGCGGGGCTCGACGTGCGCGAAGGGATCGTCGTCGACGACGATCTGCGCACCTCGGACCCCCGCGTCCGCGCGGTCGGGGACTGCGCCCAGCACGCGGGCCGCGTCTACGGGCTCGCCACCCCCGCCGTCGAACAGGCCGACGCGCTCGCCGAGAACCTGCTCTGCGGGCGTCGGCACCCCTACGCGGGCACCCGCACTCTCACCCGGCTGACCCTGCCGCACGAGGCCGGGCCGCTCGACCTCGCGGCGTTCGGGGAGCCCGAGGCGCTGCCCGGTGACGACGTCGTGCAGCTCGCGGACGCGACCCGCGGCACGTACCGCAAGGTCGTCGTCCGCGGTGACCGGCTCGTCGGCGGGGTGCTGGTCGGCGAGCTCGGCACGGTCGGGGCGCTCGCCCGGGCCTGGGAGGCCGACGACCCGCTGCCCGACGACGGCGCACCCCTGCTCCACCTGCTCACTCACGACGGAGGCCTCTGAGATGCCCACCATGCCCACACTCGTCCTCGTCGGCCACGGCATGGTCGGCCAGCGCTTCCTCGAGGCCCTGGCCGAGCGCGGGCTCACGGACACGCACCGCGTCGTCGTGCTGTGCGAGGAGCCGCGCCCCGCCTACGACCGGGTCCAGCTCACCTCGTACTTCTCGGGCCGCACACCGGACGAACTCTCGCTCACGGACGCGGAGTTCATCGCCCGGCACGGCATCGAGCTGCACCTCAAGGACCCCGCCGAGCACATCGACCGCGATACGCGGACGGTCACGGCGCGCTCCGGTCTCCAGATCACGTACGACACCCTCGTCCTCGCGACCGGCTCCTACCCGTTCGTGCCGCCCGTGCCCGGCAAGGACGCGACGGGCTGTTTCGTGTACCGCACGATCGAGGACCTGCTCGCGATCGAGGAGTACGCGAAGAAGCACGCCACGACCGGGGCCGTGGTGGGCGGCGGGCTGCTCGGCCTGGAGGCGGCGGGCGCCCTGCGCGGCCTCGGCCTCGACACGCACGTCGTGGAGTTCGCGCCGCGCCTCATGCCGGTGCAGGTCGACGAGGGCGGCGGCGCGGCCCTCCTGCGCACCATCACCGGCATGGGCCTGAGCGTCCACACGGGCGTCGGCACGCAGGAGATCCTGACCGGCGGCGAGGACGGCGCGGTGCGCGCCATGAAGCTGTCGGACGGTTCGGAACTGGCGACCGACCTGGTGGTGTTCTCGGCGGGCGTACGGCCGCGCGACCAGCTCGCCCGCGACATGGGGCTCACCGTCGGCGAACGCGGCGGCATCACCGTCGACGAGCGCTGCCGCACCAGCGACCCGGCGGTGTACGCGATCGGCGAGTGCGCGCAGGCCGTGGACGGCCGCGTGTACGGCCTGGTCGCGCCGGGCTACGAGATGGCGCAGACGGTGGCCGCCTCGATCGCGTCGGAGGACGGGCAGTTCACCGGTGCCGACCTGTCGACGAAGCTGAAGCTGCTCGGCGTGGACGTGGCGTCGTTCGGCGACGCGCACGGCGCGGCCGACGGCTGCCTCGACGTCGTCTACTCGGACTCGCGCTCGGGCACGTACAAGAAGCTGGTCGTGGGTCCGCAGGGGGAGCTGCTGGGCGGGATCCTGGTCGGGGACGCGGAGGCGTACGGGACGCTGCGCGCGCTGACCGGTTCGGTGCCGCCCGTGGCTCCCGAGCAGCTGGTGCTGCCCGCGGGGGCGGGGGCGCCGGTGGCGCTCGGCCCGGAGGCGCTGCCCGGCGACGCGGTGATCTGCTCGTGCCACAACGTCACCAAGGAAGCGATCCAGGCGCACGCCACGCTGCCCGAGGTGAAGAAGTGCACCAGGGCCGGTACGGGCTGCGGCAGCTGCGTGAAGCTCATCGGCCGGCTGCTGCCCCAGAGCGGCGACAAGGGCCTGTGCGGCTGCTTCCCGCACACGCGCGCCGAGCTGTACGAGATCGTCCGGGTCAAGCGGATCGCGTCGTACGCGGAGCTGCTCGACACGCACGGGCGTGACGGCGCGCGCGGCGGCGAGGGGTGCGAGGTGTGCAAGCCGGCGGTCGGCTCGATCATCGCCTCGCTCGCCCCGACGATCGGCGCCGACGGCCATGTCCTCGACGGCGAGCAGGCGGCCCTCCAGGACACGAACGACCACTTCCTCGCCAACCTCCAGAAGAACGGCTCCTATTCGGTCGTGCCCCGCATCCCCGGCGGCGAGGTCACCCCGGAGAAGCTCATCGTGATCGGCGAGGTGGCGCGCGACTTCGGCCTCTACACAAAGATCACCGGAGGCCAGCGGATCGACCTGTTCGGCGCGCGGGTCGAGCAACTGCCCCTGATCTGGACGCGGTTGGTGGACGCCGGTTTCGAGTCGGGCCACGCGTACGGCAAGGCGCTGCGGACGGTGAAGTCGTGCGTGGGGCAGACGTGGTGCCGTTACGGCGTCCAGGACTCCGTGCGCATGGCGATCGACCTGGAGCTGCGCTACCGGGGTCTGCGGGCGCCGCACAAGCTGAAGTCGGCCGTGTCGGGCTGCGGGCGCGAGTGCGCGGAGGCCCAGTCGAAGGACTTCGGGGTGATCGCCACGGCCAACGGCTGGAACCTGTACGTGGGCGGCAACGGGGGCGCGACCCCGCGCCACGCCGACCTCCTCGCGCAGGACCTGTCCGACGCCGAGCTGATCCGGCTGATCGACCGGTTCCTGATGTTCTACATCCGCACGGCCGACCGCCTGGAGCGCACGGCGGGCTGGCTGGAGCGGATCGAGGGCGGCCTCGACCACGTACGGGACGTCGTCGTGCACGACTCCCTCGGCCTCTGCGACGAGCTGGAGGCCCTGATGGCCGACCATGTCGCGCACTACCGCGACGAGTGGGCCGACACCATCAACGACCCGGAGCGCCTGGAGCGCTTCGTGTCCTTCGTGAACGCGCCCGACGCCCCGGACCCGCTGGTGCGGTTCGTCCCGGAGCGCGACCAGATCAAGCCCGACCTGCCCCTGCTCTCCATCGGCTCCCGCCCCCTGGAAGGATCGGTGACGTCATGACCGTCGCTCCCGAGAAGACCGCCGTGATGGTGCAACTCCACCTGGGCGACGCCTGGTTCACGGTATGCGAGCTGGCCCGGCTGACCCCGGGCCGCGGGGTCGCGGCGCTGCTCCCCGACGGCCGGCAGGCGGCCGTGTTCCTGGACCGCTCGGGCCGCCTGTACGCAGTCGGCAACCGTGACCCGTTCACGGGCGCCGCGGTCCTCTCGCGCGGCCTGATCGGCTCGTCGCAGGGCCGCCCGTTCGTCGCGTCACCGCTGCTCAAGCAGCGCTTCGACCTGGAGAGCGGCACGTGCCTCGACGACGAGGACCACGCGGTGGACACGTTCCGCGTACAGGCAACGCCCCGGAGCGCCTGACCACGTCTTGGGGGTGACGCTCGGACGGTCAGTCGTCGATGCCCGAGCGTTCCACCCCCGCCACGATCCACCGCTGGAAGAACAGGAACACCACGAGCAGCGGCACGATCGACACGGCCGCCGCGATGAACAGCTCGTGGAGCCGCACCACTTGGGCCGTGGTGAAGGACGACAGTGCCACCTGGACGGTCCACGCGTTGCGGTCCTGGCCGATGACCAGCGGCCACAGGAACGAGTTCCACGCGCCGATGAAGACGATGGTGCCGACGGCCGCGAAGACGGGCCGGGAGTTGGGCACGACCACCCGCCAGTACGTACGCCAGTAGCCGAGCCCGTCGACGCGCGCCGCGTCCTCCAGCTCCCCCGGAAAACCGAGGAAGTACTGGCGGAAGACGAAGCACGCGAACGCGGAGAACAGGGTCGGGACGATCAGGCCGCGCAGCGTCGAGATCCAGCCCAGTGACGAGACCAGCACGAAGCTCGGTACGAAGGTGACCGCGGCCGGGACCATCAGGGTGCCGAGGACCGCGTAGAAGACCTTGTTCGCATGCCGGTAGGGGATGCGGGCCAGGCCGTAGCCGGCGAGCGAGGCGAGGAGCAGGGTGCCGAGCGTCGTCGCCACCGCGATGAGTGCGGAGTTGAGCAGGGAGCGGGCGTAGGGGACGGACGGGTCGGCGAAGAGTTCCCGCACGTTTCCCCAGCGCAGCGAGGACGGGAAGAACGTCCACTCGGGCGAGGTGATGTCGCTCTCTGCCGCGAGCCCGTTGCGTACCAGGAGGTAGAACGGGATCAGGAAAAGGAGCGCCAGCGCGATCAGCAGGGCGAGGCGCAGGGCGCGGCCCGCCCTGACCCGGGATGTGTCCCTCACTGTGCCTCCTTGCGGCCGAGGCCGAACCACTTGGCCTGACCCACCGTCACCACCGCGATGATCAGGGCGAGCAGCACCGCGCCCGCACTGCCGAGCCCGAGGTTCTGCCCCTGGCCGAGCGCCGTGTAGTAGAGGTAGACGAGCGGGGGCCTGGCGTACGGCGGATAGCCGCGGGCGTCCGAGAGCAGGTTGTAGAACTCGTCGAAGGCCTGGAAGGCGTTGATGACGAGGAGCAGGACGACCGCCACGGAGGTGGCCCGCAGCTGCGGGAACGTGATGTGCCGGAAGACCTGCCAGCCGGGCCGCGCCCCGTCGACGGCCGCCGCCTCGTAGAGGCTGGGGCTGATGCGCTGGAGCCCCGCGAGGAACAGCACCATGTAGAAGCCGGCCTGGAGCCAGAGCCGTACGGTGACGATGACGGCCCAGTACCAGGGCGGGTCGGTCGTCGACAGCCAGGCGATCTGGTCGGCGCCGAACCAGCCGAGGACGGTGTTGGCGAGCCCGAACCGCACCCCGTTGAAGAGAGACATCTTCCAGATCAGGGCCGCCACCACGTAGGAGCAGGCGGCGGGCAGGAAGAAGACCGAGCGGAAGAACGCCTGGGCGCGGCGCTGCCGGTTCACCATCAGGGCGAGGGCGAGCGAGAGCGCGTAGGTCGCGGGCACGATGAAGAGCGAGAAGACGAGGAAGGTCCACAGGCTGTCGGTGAAGGCCTCGTTCTTCAGCATCGCCGTGTAGTTGCCGAGGCCGACGAAGTCGCTCGGGGTGACGGTGTTGTGCGCGTCGAAGAAGCTCAGGTAGACGCTCCAGCCGAGCGGGATGTATGTGAAGACGCCGAGGCCGAGGAGGAAGGGACCGACGAAGATCCAGAACCAGAGAGTGCGGTTCTGGACGCCGGCCCACTTCCGTGCCGTGCCGCCCTGCCCGCGGCCTCTCTGCCGAGGGATCGCCTGGCGGCGGCCCTCCTGGCGCAGGCTCACTTCTTCTTCACGCGGTCGAGCTCGGCCGACACCTTCCGCACGACTCTCCTGAGCTCGCTGTCCGGGCTCGCGCCGTCCTTGATGATGCGGCTCAGGGCGTCCTGGTACGCGGTCTGGCTTGCGGGTGTCCACCTCAGGGGCTGGGCGTAGCCGTGGTCGGTCGTGAAGCGGACGGCGTCGGCCGCCGCGCCCTTCCGCAGCTTCGCGGCCTTCTTCGCCAGCGAGATGCGGGCCGGGATGTGGAAGCCGTACGAGAGGGCGAAGTCCTCCTGGTACTCGGTGCGGTCGATCCACAGCCACCTGAGGTAGTCCTTCGCGGCCTGCTGGTGCTTGCCACGGGTGGAGACCGCAGCGCCGTACGCGCCGACCGGCACCGACGGCCCGCCCGCGCCGTCCTTCGGGAAGGGCAGCACGCCGAAGTCGTCGCCGAGTTCCTTCTGCACGGTGGGCAGGGCCCACAGGCCCGACCACTGCATGGCGGTCAGGCCCTGGACGAACGCCGACGGGTCGGACCAGTCGGACGGCGCGCCCAGGAGCAGCGACTTGTCGGCGTACAGCTGGTGGATCTTGCCGAGGGCTCGCGCGGCGGCCGGGTCGTCGAAGCCGACCTTGCCGTCCTCGGTGACGAGTTCGAGGCCGGCCGCGTACAGAGGCGTACCGCCGAGGACGCCCGCGCCGCCGTCGTTGCCGAGGAAGAGGCCCTTCGTCTTCTTCGAGGTGAGTTTCCTCGCGGCGTCCACGAGCGCGTCGAGCGTCCTGGGCGGCTCGACGCCCGCGTCGGCGAGCAGGCTCTTGCGGTAGTAGAGCATCTGCATGTCGATGACCTGCGGGATCGCCCAGATCCTGCCGTCGTACGTCTTCGGAGCGAGGACCGCCGGGTTGAAGTCGTCCCGGACCCCCTCGAACAGGCCGGTGAGGTCGGCGATCTGCCGGCCCTGGATCTGGTCGAGGCTGGGCCCGTTGACCTCGAAGACGTCGGGGCCCGAGCCGGTGAGGAGCGCGGCGGCGGTCTGCTCGTCGTAGTTGCCGGGCCGCCACTGGACGGTGACGTGCGCCTTCCCGTACGCGGCGGCGTACTTCTTCACGGCCTGCTCGGTACCCTGCTCGCCGTACTGGTGGTACCACTGCGCCAGCTCCGGCTCGCCGCCCGACCCTCCGTCGTCCCGGCCCGTATGGGAGCCGCACGCGGTGAGCAGCCCCAGCGCGGCGCCGGTCCCGAACAGTCCCCTGCGGCTGATGGTCATTGATCGTCCCCCTGCTTGTCGCTGCTCTTGAACGCCGGCTTCTTTCGGCGTCCACGGATTCCGACGGCCCAACGATCAACCATGCGCCGGGATTACGACAGAGGGACTACAGCCGTATGTCGGCCCTTCCGTCAGCACGGCGTCAACGTGCGCGGCCGCCGGATCAGCGGCACGTCAAGAGTGCTGACCTGGGGCACCGCACGGGCTTACGGTGCGCTGCATGGGACGAGAGCCGAGGGCGGGATCCCGCGGGCGGGCGGCGGCGCCGGCTTCGCGCGACACGGTGGTGCGGGACCGGCGGTGGGCCGCCGATCTGCGGGCGGCGGTGTTCTGCGCCCTCACGCTGTTCTGCCTGATCCTGGTGATCGACATGGCCAACGGCACGCTCAGCGCGGCGCGGGCCGGGCTGTGGGCGGGACTGTCGGCGCTGCTGCACGCCGTGCTGCATCCGCCGCTGGTCAGCGCGGGTCCCGGCTGGCTCGCCGTGCGCGGCGTCTGGGGCACACGGCGGGTCTGCACGGATCTGCTCACGTCGGTGCGCCACAGCGAAGGGGTGACGCCGCGGCTCGTGCTGCGGGACGCGCTCGGCGGACGTGTCGAACTGGACCCGAAGGTGCTCACCGACAACCCCGTCGTCTGGCACCGCCTGGAGACGGGCGCGCGCCGGGCCCGCGCGAGCGGGCTGCTCCGCTGCGGCACCCCGGTCGTCGACCGCCTCGCGGCCCGCATCGACGGCGACGCGGCCCGCGCGGTGTTCGAGGCGTCGGAGCTGGACTAGGGCCTGTCCGGCGCGAAGGCCTGGTGGTTCGCCCTAGAACGTCACGCCCGTCAGCTGTTCCGACGCCGCCCACAGCCGCTCCCCCGCCACGTCGTCGAGGGTCCGGCGGGCCCGCCACGACTTCGCGGGCGCCCCGCGCCACATCATCAGGGACGGCCCGGTGAACGAGTCCGGGCGCACACCGGGTGCCGTCGCCGCGTACAGCGTGGGCAGCGCGCCTGCCTCGGCCGGCTGGGCGATGACCCGGTTGCCCAGCTCGACGACCCGCTCGACGGCCTTGCGGCCCTCCATGCGCACGCCGCGCGTCTGAAGGTTCGTGGACGCGTACCCCGGGTGCGCACACGCCGCGACGACGTCGGACCCGCGCGCCGCCAGCTTGCGCGCCAGCTCGTGGATGAACAGCAGGTTCGCCGTCTTGGAACGGCCGTACGCGATCCAGCGCCGGTAGCGGCGCTCGCTGTTGAGGTCCGCGATGTCGATGTCCGCGAGGGCGTGCATGCCGCTGGAGACGCTGACGACGCGCGCGCCGGGTGTGTCGAGCAGCCGGGGCAGGAGCAGCCCGGTCAGCGCGAAGTGGCCGAGGTGGTTGACGCCGAACTGCGTCTCGAAGCCGTCGGCGGTCCGCCCGAGGGGCAGCGCCATCACGCCCGCGTTGTTGACCAGCAGGTCGAGCCGCTCCCCGCTGCCGTGCGCTGCGGCGAACTTCCGCACGGACGACAGGTCACCCAGGTCGAGCTGCTCGAACTCGGCCTGCGCGCCCGGCACTTCGGAGCGCAGCCGGCCGACGGCTGCCGTACCCCGCGCCTCGCTGCGGCAGGCGAGGACGACGTGGGCGCCCTTGCGGGCCAGCTCGCGTGCCGTGATGTAGCCGATGCCGCTGTTGGCGCCGGTCACCACGGCCGTGCGGCCGCTCTGGTCGGGGATGTCGCTCGCGTTCCAGCCGGTCATGGCTGTGCTCCCTGGACGAGGGGATACGGGGGTGCCCGACTGTACTTACCGGCCAGTAGATGCGGAAGGCCGCACCCCCGTTTCCCCTCCCGGAGTGCTCAGCCCCGCACGCGCACCACGGCCGGGGTGGACACGGTCGACCTCGACGCCGTGCAGGCGCGGCGGGTGCGGATGCTCGGGGTGAAGCGGCAGACGGCGTACGGGTACTCGCTCTACCGGTTCGAACCTACCCGTACCAGCCGTTGCTCCAGCTTTGACATCCTCCCCCTCTTAAAAGAGGGGGATTCCAACCCAGGCCCCAAGGCCGCCACCGACGGCAGCCCGGTCACCCGGTGGACCAGCGGCCGCGAGCGCGCTCCCTGGCTGGCCGTCGACCTCGGCCGGAGCCGGCCCGTACAGCGCGTGCGTGTCGAATGGGGGCAGGACCACGGCACCGCGTACGCCGTCGAGGTCTCCGTCACGGCGTGCGGCGACGGTGCGCCAGGACGAGCCGGTGGCGTCGGCGGAGACCTGGAGGTCGTAGTCCCGTCCCGCGGCCGTCTCCCAGTCGAGGACGATCCGCGGCGGCGCGACGCTGGTGCTTGCGGATCTGGGCGCGCTCCTTGACGGTGAGCTGCGGGCAGTTCAGTTTCCGGCCGTCCGAGAGGGCGGCGGTGATCTTCACTCCCCGGTCGATTCCGATGACCTCACCTCTGCCGGGTGCGTCGATCGGGTCGGGGATGACCGCGAAAGCGATGTGCCACTGGCCGTTGCGGAAGGTGATCCGGAACGTCTTCGCCTTCGGGAGCTGCGTGCCCTTGCCCTTGACGCTGAGCCGGAACCGCACCCAGCCACAGCCGGGTACCTTCACCTGTGCCCACCGGCGGTTGAGCTTCTGCACGACGACGGAGCGGCCCATGACCTGCTTGCCGGTCTTGGTGTTCAGCTTCGGTGAGCCGTCCGCCTCGAACTCTGGGACCCGATCGGTGCCGATCACCCGGAAGCCCTCGTGCGTGAACTTCCTGCGCCAGGTCGGTTCACCGAACCCGGATGTGAAGAACGCGCTCTTGGCCTTGGCGAAGTCCTTCAACGCCTGCTGCTGCACGTCAGCGTTCCCGGCCCCAAGCCACTCATGCTCGCGCCGGGCATCGGTGAGCTGGCGGCATTGCTCGGCGAAGCCGGGGGCACCGTTCGTCTTCCCGTCCGGGCGGTAGCGAGCCTTGTACCTCTGGTAGTGCGAATGCTGCTCGACGGCGAGGTTCCAGACATACCGGGCGTGCGCGCAGTGCAAGAGCATCTGCTCTTCCTGCTCGCGCGTCGGGTGCGTACGGAATCTGGACATGGCCCCACTGTAGGGCCACACTTGATGGGTGATCAAGTTCAATCTCCGCCTCCCCGAAGACCTCTACGACGCCGCGAAGGACGCTGCCGTCGCAGACGACCGCTCCCTGAACTCCTGGCTGGTGTCCCTCGTGCGCCGTGCGGTCGAGCCGGGTGATACGCCGGATCGCCCTGGCGGCGATTCGGCTACCCCTGCCCCGCTACGCGGGAGCGGGCATTGATCCCGGCCCTGAAGGGCCGGGCACCCTGCCCGAAAGCAAGGTGGACTACACCACTTGCCTTCCGGGCCCCACAAGGGAACGGACATCACAGAACCCCCAAGAGCGCCCGTCCCCGCCCGCACGAAAGGGCGGCACCCCCCGCACAAGGGGTACCGCCCTCTCCTTCGGTGCACCGGAGCCGCTGCCTTTCGTGAGGGTCGGGCACCCAGACAACGGCTCCGGAGTTTTGCGGACCGGTTCCTACCGGTGGTCGCTGCCCGTCGACGTCGACGCGGCACGGCCGGCCTCGAGGCGGGCGACCGGGATACGGAACGGCGAGCAGGAGACGTAGTCCAGGCCGACCTCGTGGAAGAAGTGGACCGACTCCGGGTCACCGCCGTGCTCGCCGCAGACGCCGAGCTTGAGGTCGGGCCGCGTGGCGCGGCCGGCCTCCACGGCGTTGCGTACGAGGCTGCCGACGCCGTCCTTGTCGATGGTCTCGAACGGCGAGACCCCGAAGATGCCCTTCTCCAGGTACGCCGTGAAGAACGAGGCCTCCACGTCGTCGCGGGAGAAGCCCCAGACGGTCTGCGTCAGGTCGTTCGTGCCGAAGGAGAAGAACTCCGCGGCCTCGGCGATCTGCCCGGCCGTCAGCGCGGCGCGCGGCAGCTCGATCATGGTGCCGAGCGCCAGCTTCAGCTCGACGCCGGTCTGCTCCTGCACCTCGGCGATGACCTGCTCGGCCTCCTCGCGGACGATCTCCAGCTCCTGGACCGTGCCCACGAGCGGAATCATGATCTCGGCGCGCGGGTCGCCCTTGGCGTTCTTGCGCTCCGCGGCGGCCTCGGCGATGGCCCGTACCTGCATGGCGAACAGGCCCGGGATCACGAGGCCGAGACGGACACCGCGCAGGCCCAGCATCGGGTTCTGCTCGTGCAGGCGGTGCACGGCCTGCAGCAGCCGCAGGTCGTTCTCGTTGGCGTCCTGGCGGGACTCGGCGAGGGCGACGCGCACCGACAGCTCGGTGATGTCGGGCAGGAACTCGTGCAGCGGCGGGTCGAGCAGGCGCACCGTCACCGGGAGCCCGTCCATCGCCTCGAACAGCTCGACGAAGTCCTTCTTCTGGAGCGGCAGGAGCTCCTTGAGGGCCTCCTCGCGCTCCGCGTCCGTGTCGGCGAGGATCAGGTGCTCGACCATCTCGCGGCGCTCACCGAGGAACATGTGCTCGGTGCGGCACAGGCCGATGCCCTGCGCGCCGAAGCGGCGGGCGCGCAGCGCGTCCTCGGCGTTGTCCGCGTTGGCGCGCACCCGCAGCCGGCGGACACGGTCCGCGTACGCCATGATCCGGTGCACGGCGCCGACGAGCTCGTCGGCGTCGTCGGCGCCGGCGTGCATGCGGCCCTCGAAGTACTCGACGACCGGGGACGGGACGACCGGCACCTCACCGAGGTAGACCTTGCCGGTGGAGCCGTCGATGGAGACGACGTCGCCCTCCTCGATGACCTGCCCGCCGACCGTCATCCGGCGGCGCTTGGTGTCGACCTCGAGGTCCTCGGCGCCGCAGACACAGGTCTTGCCCATGCCGCGGGCGACGACGGCGGCGTGCGACGTCTTGCCGCCGCGCGAGGTGAGGATGCCTTCGGCGGCGATCATGCCGTCGAGGTCGTCGGGGTTGGTCTCGCGGCGGATCAGGATGACCTTCTCGCCCGAACGCGACCACTTGACGGCGGTGTACGAGTCGAAGACGGCCTTGCCGACGGCGGCACCCGGCGAGGCGGCGATACCGCGGCCGATCCTCTCCACCTTCGCGTTCTCGTCGAAGCGCGGGAACATCAGCTGCGCGAGCTGGGCGCCCGTGACGCGCTGGAGCGCCTCGGCCTCGTCGATGAGGCCCTGGTCGACGAGCTGCGTCGCGATGCGGAAGGCGGCACCGGCGGTGCGCTTGCCGACGCGGGTCTGCAGCATCCACAGCTGGCCGCGCTCGATCGTGAACTCGATGTCGCAGAGATCCCTGTAGTGGGTCTCGAGCGTCTCCATGATCTGCATGAGCTGGTCGTACGACTTCTTGTCGATCGACTCGAGCTCGGCGAGCGGCACGGTGTTGCGGATACCCGCGACGACGTCCTCGCCCTGCGCGTTCTGGAGGTAGTCGCCGTACACACCCTGGTGACCGGAGGCGGGGTCGCGGGTGAAGGCGACGCCGGTGCCCGAGTCGGGGCCGAGGTTGCCGAAGACCATGGAACAGATGTTGACCGCGGTGCCGAGGTTGCCGGGGATGCGCTCCTGGCGGCGGTAGAGCTTGGCGCGGTCGGTGTTCCAGGAGTCGAAGACCGCGTGGATGGCGAGGTCCATCTGCTCGCGCGGGTCCTGCGGGAAGTCCCGGCCGGCCTCGGTCTTCACGATCTTCTTGAAGCGGGTGACCAGCTTCTTGAGGTCGGAGGCGTCGAGGTCGGTGTCGACCGTGACCTTCTTGGCGGCCTTGGCCTTGTCGAGGGCGTCCTCGAAGAGCTCTCCGTCGACGTCCAGGACGGTCTTGCCGAACATCTGGATCAGGCGGCGGTAGGAGTCCCACGCGAACCGCTCGTCGCCGGACTGCTTGACCAGGCCGAGGACGGACTTGTCGGAGAGTCCGATGTTGAGGACGGTGTCCATCATGCCGGGCATGGAGAACTTCGCGCCCGAACGGACCGACACCAGAAGGGGGTTGTCGGCCTGGCCGAGCTTCTTGCCCATCTTCTGCTCAAGGGCGTCGAGGTGCGCACTCACCTCGTCACGCAGTGCCACCGGCTCATCGCCACTGTCGAGGTAGACCTTGCAGGCCTCAGTGGTGATGACGAAGCCGGGAGGAACCGGCAGACCGAGGTTGGTCATCTCCGCGAGGTTCGCCCCCTTCCCGCCGAGGAGGTCCTTGAGGTCCTTGTTTCCCTCGGTGAAGTCGTAAACGAACTTCGCTACGTGGGGATCTTTGTTTTCCGACACGGGTCTCGACTCCTCGATGACTCGGTGGCTGCCCTGACGGCGAGGAACATACCCAGATCGAAGGCATCTGGGTACGTCCACTTGCGCGTCATACGGCCGTAACCACCCGTCCGCCGCTAGATCGAAAGTAACTAACGGGGGGCGACACTTCCGACCTTGCCTTCACTTCCTGAAGACACAACCCCCGTAGATCCCGAATATCGCTCATGTGAGCGCACTAAGCACTCATATGAGTTCAAGTTGTAAATGATCGAACGGTGGCACTCAGTGCCATGCCTTAGAAACGTACAGCCGCCTTCAAGTTGCTCATCTGAGCGTCACCCCTATCAGGGGTGGCGAGAATCACGCCGTTTCGGGGCCCCACGATGTCAGCATCCGGACGCAAAGCGGGCGTTCACAGGCCGAGCGCCGCGAGCCGTTCCTCCGCCCGGTCCGGCGCGTAGAGGTGCTCCACGACCAGCGCACCCGCCCCCACCAGGGCAGACCGCTCGCCGAGCCGCGCGGTGACCACGTCCAGATGAGCGGTGGAGCGCGGCAGGGCCCGCTGGTAGAGCAGTTCGCGTACGCCCGTGAGGAAGGGGGTTCCGGCCAGATCCCCCGCGATCATCAGGACCCCCGGGTTGAGCAGGGTCACCACCGTCGCCAGGACCTCTCCCACGCTGCGCCCGGCCTCCCGTGCCAGGCGCACCGCTTCGGGGTGCCCCTCGGCGAGCAGCTCCCGCACATCCGATCCCGACTCCGCCGGCACCCCGGCCTCCGTGAGCCGCCGCGCAAGGGCGCGCCCGCTGGCCACCGCGGCCAGGCACCCGTACGAGCCGCACCGGCACAGGGCGCCCGCGCCCTCGGGCACCCGGATATGCCCTATGTCGCCCGCTCCCCCGTCGACGCCCCGGTAGATCCGGCCGCCGACGACGACGCCGGCGCCGATGCCGGTGGACACCTTGACGAGGGCGAAGGCCGCGCAGTCCGGGTGTCCGGTGCGCTGCTCGCCGTAGGCCATCAGGTTGGCGTCGTTGTCCACGAGAACGGGGACGCCGCCTGCGCCGTCTGCGTCACCCGCATCACGTACATCGCCCCCGCCGCCCGTCTCCTCGGCGAAGGCGCGGCCCAGGCGGCCCCTGATGTCGTAGCCGTCCCAGCCCGGCATGATCGGCGGCTGTACGACGCGGCCCGTGGCGCTGTCCACGGGACCCGGGACCCCGAGCCCGATGCCGCACACCGCGTCCGCGCTCCGCCCCGCCTCCATCAGCAGCCCGGCGAACCAGCCGCCGAGCGCGCCGAGCACCCGCTCCGGCCCCTCGTCGACGGACAGGGCGCCGGAGCGCTCGGCGAGCAGCTCGCCGGTGAGGGTGAGGACGGCGGCGCGCGCGTGCCGGGTGTCGAGGGAGACGGCGAGCACGACCGCGTGGGCGTCGTCGAACTCCAGGCGCAGGGAGGGCCGCCCGCCCGTGGGCGACCCGGCCGGACCTCCCGCGCCCTCACGCAGCCAGCCCGCCCGGAAGAGCCGGTCGAGGCGCTGGCCGACGGTGGCCCTGGAGAGCCCGGTGGCCTCCTGGAGCGCGCCGCGCGTGGTCGCCCGGCCGCTGCGCACGAGGTGCAGCAGATCCCCGGCGCTCGCCTGGCTCCGCGGCCGCTCTCTCGTCCGGTCCCCGGCCATCCGCACTCCTTGCGTTCATCCATCTCTTGCGTTCATCAACTGCGCGTTACATATTGGGTTTTGCTGGTTAAGTAGACGTAACTCTATGCTGGATACGGCGTAACTGACAGACCGTGGGAGTTCGTGTGGACCGCACAACCCGGCGGACCGGTGCGGCTGTGCGCCGCGCCTCCGATGCCGTCGCCGCGCCCTCGCTCGAGCGGGCCGCGCTGCGCGAGCGGGCGGCACGGGTCCTGGAGACGAACTGGACGGGCACGTCCACGGTCCCCTCCCGCACCCTCTATCCGCACCAGTGGTCATGGGACTCCGCGTTCGTCGCCATCGGGTCACGTCATGTGTCGCCGCTGCGCGCCCAGTTGGAGCTGGAGACGCTGCTCGACGCGCAGTGGGGCGACGGCCGGGTGCCGCACATCGTGTTCAACCCCTCCGTCCCTCTCGACGCCTACTTTCCCAGCCCCGACTTCTGGCGCTCCTCCACGTCGGGCCGGGCGGCCGGAGCGCCGCGCTCCGTGCAGACCTCCGGCATCGTGCAGCCGCCGGTGCACGCGCTGGCGGCCTGGCTCGTGCACCGGGCCGACCCGGGCCTGTCCCGGTCCCGCTCGTTCCTGGCCCGCGTCTATCCGAAGCTCGCGGCCTGGCACCGCTACCTCCTGCACCGCAGGGACCTGGGCGGCGGCGGCCTCGCCAGCGTGATCCATCCCTGGGAGCAGGGCATGGACAACAGCCCGTGCTGGGACGCCCCGCTGAGCCGGATCGCCCCGGCGCCCGCGCGCGCGTTCCGCCGCGCCGACCTGGAGCACGGCGCGCCCGACGACCGCCCCACCGACCTCGACTACGGCCGGTACGTGCGCCTGGCCACGGACTACCGGAACGGCCAATACGCCGACGGGCAGGGCGAGTTCGCCGTAGAGGATCCCTCCTTCAACGCCCTCCTGATCGCCTCCGAACACGCCCTCGCCCGCATCGCCTGCGAACTCGGCGCCGCGGGCACGGCCCGCCACGCCCGCGCCGAACGCCTCACGGCAGCGCTGGTCGAGCGCCTGTGGGACCCGGCGACGGGCATGTTCTTCTGCCGCGACCTGCGCGGCGGCGCGACCGGCGGCCACCACGCGCCCCGCGCACCGGGACACGACACACCCCGGACCGCCGGCCGGTCCTCACCCCCCGCCCTGATCCCCGAGTACGGCGTCTCGGGCCTGATCCCGCTCATCCTGCCGACGCTCCCCCGGCACGTGAGTGCCGGACTGCTGCGCACCGCCCGCGGCCCCCGCTTCGGCCTCGGCACCGCGGTGCGGCTCGTGCCGAGTTACGACCTGACGGGACCGGCCTTCGACCCGCACCGCTACTGGCGCGGACCGGCCTGGTTCAACACGAACTGGCTGATCGAGTGCGGCCTGCGCCTCCACGGCGAGCACGCGGAGGCCGAACGCCTGCGCACCGCGCTGCTCGGCACGGCGCTCGACACGGCCTTCGCCGAGTACGTGGATCCGTACACGGGACGCGGCTGCGGCGCGCGCGGCTTCGCCTGGAGCGCCGCGCTCGCCCTGGATCTGCTGCAGGAGCCGCGGGAGCGGCACGAGGGAGGGACCTGGGGATGACGGACCGACAGCATCAACTGCTCGTGCGGGGCGCCACGTTCGCGGCGATCGGCCCCGGCGGCGACATCAGCGGCGTACGCGGATCCGGCTCGCCCGACGGCATGTTCGTGCGCGACGGCCGGCACCTCAGCCGCTGGCAGCTCACGGCGGACGGCGCCGCACCCGAGGTGCTCACGCCCGCCGGACAGCCTGGCGGGGACGCGGGCGGGCGGTCCGGCGAGGGTGTGGCGCGCTGTGTGCTGGTGCCGCGCGGCGGCCGCCTGGAGCCGCCCGCGTACACGCTCTTCCGCGAACAGGCCGTGGCGGACAGCGCGTTCGTCGAGACCTTGCGGGTCGTCTCCAACCGCGCGGCGCCGACGACGGTACGGCTCGCGTTGACCGTCGACGCCGACTTCACCGACCAGTTCGAGCTGCGCGCCGACCACCGCACGTACACGAAGACCGGCGCGGTCCGCTCCCGGTCGGTCCTGGAGGACGGCGTCCGGTTCGGCTACCGGCGGGGCGAGTGGCGCTCGTCGACCACGGTGACCGCGGAGCCCGCGCCCGACGCCGTCGAGGAGACCGGCACCGGCGCCCGCCGCCTCGTCTGGTCCCTCGAACTGGCCGGGCACGGCACGGCCGACCTGAACCTGCGCGTCGCGGCCCGCCCGCACGGCACCCCCCGCACCCCGGTGCCCGCGTCCCCCGCCGACGCGGCGGCCGAACTCGCCGCGCGCACCGAGGAGTTCACCCGGGACGTCACCCTGCCCGCCGCCTGGCCCGGACTCGCGGCGGCGTGCACGAGGGGCCTGGCCGACCTGGCCGTGCTCCAGGTCCCGGCCACCGGCCCGGACGGCGAGCGGCTGAGTGTGCCGGGCGCGGGCGTCCCCTGGTTCCTCACGCTCCTCGGCCGTGACGCGCTCCTGACCTCCCTGTTCGCCCTCCCCTACCGGCCGGGGCTGGCCGCCGCGACGCTCCCGGTGCTCGCCGCGACGCAGGCCACGGAGTCCACCGAGGGCGCGGTGGCCCAGCCCGGCAAGATCGTCCACGAGGTGCGGCACGGCGAGCTGGCGCACTTCGGCCAGGTCCCCTTCGCCCGCTACTACGGCTCCGTCGACGCGACGCCCCTCTTCCTCGTCCTGCTCGGCGCGTACACGGACCGGACCGGCGACCTGGCCACGGCCCGCCGCCTCGAACCGCACGCGCGGGCCGCCGTCAGCTGGATGCTCGACCACGGCGGCCTCACCTCACGCGGCTATCTCGTCTACCGCGCCGACCGGGGCGGCCTCGCCAACCAGAACTGGAAGGACTCGCCGGGCGCCATCTGCTCGGCCGACGGCAGCCGCCCCACGGGACCCGTGACGGCGGCGGGCGCCCAGGGCTACGCGTACGACGCGCTGCGCCGCACGGCCGCGCTCGCCCGCACCGCCTGGGACGACCCGGTGTACGCGGACCTTCTGGAGCAGGCGGCGACGGATCTGCGGGACCGGTTCCAGCGGGACTTCTGGATGGCGGACCGCGCGTTCCCCGCGCTCGCCCTGGACGGCGAGGGGCGGCACGTCGACGCGCTGGCGTCCGACGCGGGCCATCTCCTGTGGTCGGGCCTGCTCGACAAGGAGTACGGAGAACTGGTCGGCCGGCGTCTCCTGGAGCCCGACTTCTTCTCCGGCTGGGGGGTGCGCACGCTCGCGGCGGGGCAGGCCGCCTACCATCCGCTCTCCTACCACCGGGGCTCGGTGTGGCCGCACGACAACGCGCTGATAGCGCTCGGGCTCGCCCGCTACGGGCTGCACGACGAGGCGCGGACGGTGGCGAACGCGCTGGTGGAGGCCGCAGCGGCCTCCGGCCACCGGCTGCCCGAGGTGCTCGCCGGGTACGCGCGGGAGTCGTACCCGGCGCCCGTCCCCTATCCGCACGCGTGCGAGCGCGAGTCACGGTCGGCGGCGGCACCACTGGCGTTGCTCACGGCGGTCTTCTAGCCGGTCGCGGTGACCGGGGGTCCGGGGGCAGAGCCCCCAGTTCCGGGAAGGGAAGGGGAGGGGGTGGGGTGGCGTGGGGGAAATGCAACGCCCCACCACGGTCACCCCCCGGACGTGTCCAGCTCCGCGTCCTCGCTGACGCCCGCGCAGTCCCACGGGTCCTTGAGCCAGCCGTCCGGCAGCACCACCCGGTTGTTGCCGGACGTACGGCCGCGAGGCCCGTCCGCGCCCACGGGCCACGCCTGGTCGAGGTCCAGCTCGTCGAGCCCTGCGCGCAGCTCGGCGAGCGACGACGTGACGGCGAGCCGCTTGCGCATCTCGGAACCGACCGAGAAGCCCTTCAGATACCAGGCCACGTGCTTGCGGAAGTCGATGACACCGCGTGCCTCGTCGCCGATCCACTCGCCGAGCAGCCCGGCGTGCCGGACCATCGCGTCGGCGACCTTGCGCAGGCCGGGCGCGGCGGGCGCGCCCGTGCCCTCGAAGGCGGCGACGAGATCACCGAACAGCCACGGCCGCCCCAGGCAGCCGCGCCCCACCACGACGCCGTCGCAGCCGGTCTCGCGCATCATCCGCACCGCGTCGTCGGCGCACCAGATGTCGCCGTTGCCGAGGACGGGAATCTCCGGGACGTGCTCCTTCAGACGGGCGATGGCGTCCCAGTCGGCCGTGCCGCCGTAGTGCTGAGCCGCGGTCCGCCCGTGCAGGGCGATCGCGGTGACGCCCTCCTCGACGGCGATCCGGCCCGCGTCGAGGAAAGTGATGTGGTCGTCGTCGATGCCCTTGCGCATCTTCATCGTGACCGGCAGGTCCCCGGCCCCGCTGACGGCCTCCTTCAGGATGCCGCGCAGCAGATTCCGCTTGTACGGGAGCGCGGAGCCGCCGCCCTTGCGCGTCACCTTGGGGACCGGGCAGCCGAAGTTCAGGTCGATGTGATCGGCGAGATCCTCCTCGGCGATCATGCGAACGGCCTTGCCGACGGTCGCCGGATCGACGCCGTACAGCTGGATCGACCGGGGCTGCTCACTCGCGTCGAAGCGAATCAGCTGCATGGTCTTCTCGTTGCGCTCGACCAGCGCCCGCGTCGTGATCATCTCGCTCACGAAGAGGCCCTTGCCGCCTGAGTACTCCCGGCACAGGGTGCGGAAGGGCGCGTTCGTGATCCCGGCCATGGGCGCGAGGACCACGGGCGGCTGCACGAGGTGCGGACCGATGGTGAGCTGCTGGGACATCGGGCGGGCTCTCCGAAATCATGGGGTGGTGGGCAGGGGCGGCTCTCCATTGTCCCCCACTTGGCGGACGGCCCCGCCCAGGGTTGTGCCCGACCTGGCGGGCGCCCCCGCCCGCGGTCGGGCTACCGTCAGATGCATGCCTGCCCCACTGACTCCCCGCCGGCGGATGCTCGTCCTCGCGATCTGCTGCATGAGCCTGCTGCTCGTCAGCCTCGACAACACCGTCCTGAACGTCGCACTGCCGAGCATGCAGAAGGAGTTCGGCGCGAGCGTCTCCGGCATGCAGTGGACCATCGACGCGTACACGCTGGTCCTCGCGTCGCTCCTGATGCTGGCGGGCTCGACGGCCGACCGGATCGGGCGCCGCCGGATCTTCAAGGCCGGCCTGGTGATCTTCACCGTGGGCTCGGTGCTGTGCTCGGTGGCGCCGAACCTGGAGTCCCTCATCGTGTTCCGCATGGTCCAGGCGGTCGGCGGCTCGATGCTCAACCCCGTCGCCATGTCGATCATCACCAACACGTTCACCGAGCCCCGCGAACGCGCCCGGGCCATCGGCGTCTGGGGCGGCGTCGTCGGCATCTCCATGGCCGCGGGCCCCATCGTGGGCGGCGTCCTCGTCGACTCGGTCGGCTGGCGCTCCATCTTCTGGATCAACCTGCCGGTGGGCCTCGCCGCCCTCCTGCTGACCATGCGCTACGTCCCCGAGTCCCGCGCCCCCAAGCCGCGCCGCACGGACCCGATCGGGCAGCTCCTCGTCATCGCGCTCCTCGGCTCACTCACGTACGCGATCATCGAGGTCCCCGAAGCGGGCTGGACGTCCCCCACCATCGTGACGTTCGCGCTGCTCGCCCTCGCGGCCCTCGTCGGACTGATCGCCTACGAGCCGCGCCGCGCCGAACCCCTTATCGACCTGCGCTTCTTCCGCTCGGCACCCTTCAGCGGCGCCACGGTGATAGCGATCAGCGCGTTCGCCTCGCTCGGCGGCTTCCTGTTCCTGTCGACCCTCTACCTGCAGAACGTACGCGGTCTCAACGCCCTGGACGCAGGCCTGTGGATGCTGCCGATGGCGGCCATGACCCTGGTGTGTGCTCCGGTCTCCGGCCGCATCGTCGGCAGCCGCGGCCCGAGGATCCCACTGCTCGTCGCGGGCATCGCGATGACGGCGAGCGGCCTGCTGTTCGCCGCGTTCGAGGCGGAGACGTCGAACGTGCCCCGCTTCATCGGCTACGTCCTGTTCGGCCTCGGCTTCGGCTTCGTCAACGCCCCCATCACGAACACCGCTGTCTCCGGCATGCCCCGCGCCCAGGCGGGCGTAGCCGCCGCGGTGGCCTCCACCAGCCGGCAGATCGGCCAGACCCTCGGCGTCGCCGTCATCGGCGCGGTCCTCGCGTCGGGCGTCGCGGGGGCCGTCGGCACATCGGCGTACGCGACCACGTTCGTCGACGCGAGCCGCGGCGGCTGGTGGATCATCGTGGGCTGCGGCCTCGCCGTACTCCTGGTCGGCCTCCTCACCAGCGGCCGCTGGGCACGCTCCACAGCACAGCGCACCGCCCGCTGCCTGGAGCAGCCGGAAATTCAGGAGACCACGGCGGGCGCCCGCTCCTGAAGCGGCCGTCGCCTGCCACGGCGTAACCGTTCCCCAGGCCGGCCTCCTCACCCAGCCGCCCGGTGCCTTGCCCGAGCAGCCGGAGACTCAGGAGGCCACGGCGGACGCCAGCTCCTGCAGCCGGTCGAGCCGCTCCCGGGACTCCTCGTCGGCGGGCGTGTACGTCACCAGACGGGCCCCCTGGTCAGGGCCGAGCCACAGATCGGTGTGGACCAGGGACAGCGGCCCGACGTGAGCGTTGCGGAAGTACTTCGTCTTGCTGCGCGTGCCCACCACCTCGTGCAGCTGCCACGCCTCACGGAACTCCGGCGACTCGTCCTCCAGCCGCTTGAGCAGCAACTCCCAGGCGGGCTCGCCGAGATGACCGGCCATCGACGCGCGGAACTTGGCCGCCATCAGCCGGATCGTGTCCTCCAGGAACACGAACGACTTCCGCCACTGCTCGTTCGTGCAGATCAGCACCATGCAGTTGCGGTCCTCGGGCGCCACCGTGTCCAGATCGCCCAGCAGCCGCCCGTACGTGCGGTTGTACGCGAGGATGTCGTACCGGCTGTTCTGGATGCAGGCGGGCAGCGGCTCCAGCTTCTCCAGCATCAGCCGCAGCGCCGGCGTGACGGTCTGACAGCTCGCCGCGGGCGACGGATCGATGGCCCCGGCGAGCTGGAAGAGATGCGCGCGCTCACTCGCGTCGAGGAGCAGGGTGCGGGCCAGCGCGTCCAGGACCTGCACCGACACCTGGATGTCCCGCGCCTGTTCGAGCCACGTGTACCAGGTGACCCCGACCGAGGACAGCTGCGCGATCTCCTCACGCCGCAGCCCGGGAGTACGCCGGCGCCGGCCGCGCGGCAGCCCGACCTGCTCGGGGGTGATGCGGGCGCGACGGCTGCGCAGAAAGTCGGCGAGCTCGTGCCGCCGGATCTCGGACTCACGCTTGGGCGACTCGAGCTTGGGCGCGACCTGCCCGGGCTCTCCAGCCTTCGCCCGAGCCGGAGCCGGAGCCTCGGCCCGCGCCCGTCCCTCTGCCACAGTCGTCGTAGTAATCCGCGCCATCGTGGTCATGCCTCCAGCCTGCCGCGCCACGGAGCCTGTTGCCAGGTAGTCCTTCTACCAGGATAAGGACACTCTGGTACCAGTCTCAGCACCCGACGACGCTGGTACCCATGACCGGAACCGGGACCCGTTCCCCCTCTGTCGCCACCACCGCCCGCCCCGCCACGGCCCCACCGGCACTCGGCGGACTCGGGCTCTTCACCGTGCTCGTAGGCGCGGCCCTCCCTCTCATCGACTTCTTCATCGTGAACGTCGCCCTGCCCACCATCGGCCACGACCTGGCCGCGGGCGAGGCGCTCCTCGAACTCGTCGTCGCCGGTTACGGACTCGCGTACGCCGTCCTGCTCGTCCTCGGCGGACGGCTCGGCGACCTCTTCGGCAGGCGGAGGCTGTTCCTCGGCGGCATGATCGCCTTCGGCCTGACCTCGCTGGCCTGCGGCCTCGCCCCCGACGCCTGGACCCTCGTGGCCGCGCGCGTCGCGCAGGGCGCCGCGTCGGCAGCGATGCTCCCGCAGGTCCTCGCCACCATCCAGTCGACGACGACGGGCCAGCGCCGGGCGAAGGCCATGGGCCTGTACGGGGCGACGGCGGGCCTGTCCATGGTCGCCGGCCAGATCCTGGGCGGCGTCCTCGTCGCGGCGGACGTGTTCGGGACCAGTTGGCGGTCCGTGTTCCTGGTGAACGTTCCCGTAGTCCTCGTCGGCCTCTTCCTGGCCGCCCGCGCCGTCCCCGAGACGCGCTCCCCGCACCCCGAGCCGATCGACGGCCCCGGCACCGTACTCCTCGCCGCGTCCCTGCTCACGCTCCTCGCACCCCTCACCGAGGGCAGGGCGGCGGGCTGGCCCCTGTGGACGTGGCTCTCGCTCGCGGTCTTCCCCTTCATCGCGTACGCCTTCTACCAGGTCGAACGCCGCGCGGACCGCCATGGCCGCACCCCGCTGGTCCCACCCAGCCTCTTCGCGCTGGTCTCACTGCGCCGCGGCCTGATCATGGTCGTGCCGTTCTCCATCGGGTTCAGCGGCTTCATGTTCGTGATCGCGGTGGCGCTCCAGCAGGGCGAACACCTCGGCCCCGTACCGGCGGGCCTGGCCCTCGCGCCTATGGCCGTGGTCTTCTTCGCGGTGTCCCTCGCGGGCCCGCGCCTCATCGCCCGTTACGGCACCCGGATCGTCACCGCGGGCGGCATCATCCAGGGGGCCGGCGTCGCCCTGATCGCCCTCGCGGCCTGGCGAACCTGGCCCGACCTCGGCGTCCTGGAACTGATGCCGGGCGCCGCACTCGCGGGCGCGGGCCAGGCACTCCAGCTCCCCATACTCTTCCGGCTCATCCTGTCCGAGGTACCGGCGTCGCGGGCGGGAGTGGGCAGCGGCGTCATGATCACCACCCAGCAGTCGGCCCTGGCCCTCGGCGTAGCCACACTCGGCTCCCTGTTCCTCGCCCTGATCCCAAGCCTGGGCACACGAGACGCACTGGTAACGACGCTGCTGGTCCAACTGGCAGGCATCGCCCTGACAACGGCACTGAGCTTGAGGCTGCCACGGGCGGTGAGCTGAGAGGGGGCCGCGCGGCGCCGGGCGACGCTGGGCACACCCGGGGCACGCGGCCAGCGCCGGGCAGCGCCGCCCGGCGTGCCGGGGCACTCGCTCCCACCCCTCGCATGGCAGGGGTGACGCTTGACGGATAACAGCTGACAGGTGACAGGTAACGGATGACAGCTGACAGATATTGAAATCTGTCAGCTGTCATGCCATCGTGGATAGGGAGACACCGAACTGTCGAACTGGCGGCACCGACCAAGGAGCGCCCTATGTCCTCCCCCACCACTCCCACCCTCCGCCCCCGATCTCTAGGCTCCACCGGACCTCAGGTCTCCGCCATCGGGCTCGGCTGCATGGGGATGTCCGCGCTCTACGGGGACGCCGACCGGGGCGAGTCCATCGCCACCATCCACGCGGCCCTCGACGCCGGCATCACCCTGCTCGACACCGGGGACTTCTACGCGATGGGGCACAACGAGATGCTCATCGGGGAGGCCCTGCGGACAGCCCCCGCCGCACACCGCGAGAAGGCGCTGACCAGCGTGAAGTTCGGCGCTCTCCGGGACCCGGACGGTGGCTGGTCCAGCTACGACGGACGGCCGGCCGCCGTGAAGAACTTCGCGGCCTACTCGCTCCAGCGCCTCGGCGTCGACCACATCGACGTATACCGGATCGCCCGGGTCGACCCCGACGTACCGATCGAGGAGACCGTCGGGGCCATCTCCGAGCTCGTCGAGAAGGGACACGTCAGGCACATCGGCCTGAGCGAGGTCGGCGCCGGCACCATCCGGCGGGCCGCGGCCACCGCCCCCATCTCCGATCTGCAGATCGAGTACTCGCTGATCTCCCGCGGCATCGAGGACGCGATCCTGCCGGTCGCCCGCGAGCTCGGCATCGGCGTCACGGCGTACGGGGTCCTGTCACGCGGTCTGATCTCCGGGCACTTCGGCCGGGACCGCAAGCTCGCCGCGAACGACTTCCGCGGAATGAGCCCGCGCTTCCAGGGCGAGAACCTCCAGCACAACCTTGACCTCGTCGAGTCGCTGCGCAAGATCGCCGAGCAGAAGGGCGCCAGCGTCGCGCAGGTCGCCATCGCCTGGGTCCTCAGCCGCGGCGACGACATCGTGCCCCTGGTCGGTGCCCGTCGCAGGGACCGGCTGACGGAGGCGCTCGGCGCTCTCGACGTCACCCTGGACTCGGCGGACCTCGCCGCTATCGAGGAGGCCGTCCCGGCTGATGCCGCCGCGGGTGACCGCTATCCCGAGGCACAGATGGCACACCTCGACAGCGAGCGCTGATCGGCGCCCCGGTACGGTCGGCATCATGGCAACCGAGACCCTGACCACCGAGCGCATCCTCGAGGCGACCGAGGAGGTGCTGCGCCGGCATGGTCCCGCCAAGGCGAACGTCGTCGATGTGGCCCGCGCGCTCGGCGTCAGTCACGGCAGCGTCTACCGGCATTTCGGTACGAAGGCGCAGTTGCGCGAGGCGGTCACGAAGCGCTGGCTCGACCTCACCACGAACGAACTGCAACTGCTCATGACGGACGGCTCGTTGACGGCGTCCGCCATGTTGCGCCAATGGCTCGCGACGCTGTTCGCGGCCAAGCGCCGCAAGGCGGGCGACGATCCGCAGCTCTTCGCCACCTACCAAGTACTGATCAGCGAGAACAGCCGGGTGGTCGAACTCCACGTCGGTGAGCTGATCATGCAGCTCGACCACATCATTCAGGACGGCATCGCCAGGGGGGAGTTCAGCCTCCCTCACCCCGACCCCGCCCTGACCGCCCGCGCGGTGTTCGACGCGACGAATCGCTTCCACGATCCGGCGTACGCGGGTGAGTGGCAGAAGGCCGGCATCGACGAGGAGTTCAGGGCCCTCACGGATCTCGTCCTCCGCGGCCTGAATTCCTGACGGTCTCCCCGCACCGCATTCGGCCGGTCCCTCAAAAGGGGTCCGGCCGATAAGGGGGCCAACCCCTCAAGGGACCAACCCCTTAAACGCAGAAAACCCCCGTAACAGGATTCTCATCCGTTACGGGGGTCTTCTTCAAAAATTGTTCGGCGGCGTCCTACTCTCCCACAGGGTCCCCCCTGCAGTACCATCGGCGCTGTGAGGCTTAGCTTCCGGGTTCGGAATGTAACCGGGCGTTT